>JAZRDC010000044.1:0-4883 GCA_045660065.1 Clostridia bacterium | reverse complement strand
ACTAAATGAGCCGACCGAGAAATTCGAGTTTCGCTGTCTTCTTTTTACGTATGAGTTTATTGTTTCCAACATTTGTCATACGTTTGTTTGTGTCAATCAAAATTAGTTGTTCGAGCTTACAATTTGTCACCTAAATAAATCAAAACACCGTGCAAATAGATTGATTTTGTAAACTCTGCATAGCAATTACCCCCCCCTAAAAGTAAATCGTTAGTTTTTGTAACATAATTTTTCTTGTTTTTTGCAAAGAATGTAATTTTGTCTCGCTCATGGTGTTAACTATCTAAAAAACAAGAACAATAATTATCAATCAAAAATTAATTTAACTTATGAGAAAAATTACTCTATTTTTAGCATCGTTGTTTTGTGCAGTAGGTGCTATGGCACAGGAACAGGAGTATGGGTTTGAGTTGATTGACCTTAAATCAAACGCAAACGAAATGCTTTACACAAATGCCCCTTGTACAAATACTCAGTGGGGCGACCAGTTTACAAGTTGGGATGTGTTGTTTGACATTAATCCTGCTACATTCCTTCATACAGAGTATGCTAATAACGGTGCATCATTAGACGGTCTTGATCACTACATTCGTGTAGACCTCGGTGCTGGTAACGAAATTTCAGCATTTAAATTCGAGTATACAACACGTGGTGGCAATGCTGGTTATGATTTCCCACAGAAATTCATTATCTCAGGTAGCAATGAGGAAAACGGTACATATACTGAGATTGGCCGTATAGAAAGTGGTTGTCCAATTGGTGTAGCAAGAGCATACAGTTCTCAAGTCTTCACAAGCGAGACACCCTATCGTTATCTTCGCTTTATGGTAACAGAAACTAATACCAACCGTAAGGGGGAAGGTGTTGAGCATAACTATTGGCATATGGGTGAGTTTAGTTTGTATAAGGCTATTCCTGAGGTTGTTTATGAAACCGAGGAAATGAAAACCCCAACTGAAGATGGTGTTTACCGCATTTACTGGAAGCAGAACAACCGTGGTTACTTGGCATACCACGACAGCTATCCTACAAAGGGTGTGCTTGCAGATGTAACATATGATGATGCATCAAATACTGATTATCCTTCTTTGCACTTCAGTTCAGCTACAGACCCTGTAGAACTTGAATGGTACTTGTTTACTTCTACTAATAGTGGAAATAAGTATTTGTTCAATGTAACGAATGGTAAGTTCCTTTCATATTCAAATGAGAGTGCCGACAATGCTAAGGCAGCATATTTTGATGCCGCACGTCCTTGCCCAATTACAATTACTGAGAATACTCGATACACAGATTATTCTATTATCAAGGCTAACGTTAACGGTACAGAATGTCTTCTTTCGAGTGGTTGCGGTACAGCATCTCGAACAGGTTATCCAATTCGTTGGAATAGCAATATTTCAGGAGACATGGGAGACGGTGGTTCTCCATTGATTTTTGTTAAGGTTAAGGATTTCCCTGTAGAAGCAACTATTTTGGAACAGGCACAGGCTGCTATCAACGATTATGAAAATCCTGTTGAAGCAGATGTTACTTTTGGATGGACTACTTCAACACCTTGGCAGGCAATTGAAGTACCTTACTATACATCATCTGTATTGAATGACAATGCACGTGCTAATGGTATTAAGTATATCGAAGGTGAAGTTACTATAGCCGGTGCAAGAACAGCAACTATTACTTTTGACTTTACAGATGGTGATCACAAACTAAATGTTCGTGGTGTTGAAGTAATTGACGAAGCAGGTAATGTTGTGGCTGGAGATTACAAAGTGGGGGAAGCAGGTAGTAATGACCAAAATAACCCTGTGTACACTGTTAGCGTAGCTGAAGCAGGTACATACACTGTACGTTGCTATGCAACAGATGGCGATGGTGATAATTTCTCTCAGTCAGAGGGTACAATTACAGTTTCTTATGACAAGTTGAACGTAATGGACTTGACTAAGTCTGTAACTTTTGCAGCTGAATACGCAACGCTTTACCTTGGCTACAAGGTTGCAATTCCTGCAGGTGTTGAAGCATACATCTTGACAGGTGTTAATGGTGAATGGGCACATTTGGAACAGATTGAAGGTATTATTCCTGCAAATACAGGTGTAATCCTTAAGAAGGTTGCAGCTTATAATACTTACAACTTCTACTATTCATCAGACGAAGCTGCTGATGTGGAGGGCAACTGTCTTCAAGGTTCTATCGCTGACCGCTATGTTCAGGGCGAGGCATTCGTTCTCGGTATTCCTGCAGGCGAAACAGAAGCTGCTCTCTGCAAGGCAGTGTTGAACAAGGTAGACAACACATCATTCAAGAACAATGCCAACAAGGCATACCTCCAGGCTGTACCTGCAGCTGTTCAGGTGCTCCGCTTCAACTTCGACGGTACAACAGGTATCGAAGATGCAGTTGTTGCTCCTTCATTCGACGCTAACGCTCCTATCTACGACCTCAGCGGTCGCCGCGTAGTGAACGCTGTGAAGGGTGGTCTCTACATCCAGAACGGTAAGAAGTTTATCGTAAAGTAAGTTTATAAGGTTTTGAGGTTATAAGGTTGTAAGGTTTTAAGGTGCCGTTCGGAATCTTTACCCTAAGTTTAAAGTTTTGAAAATCTTAAGACTTTACAATCTCAAAAATCGACTAAACCGAAACTTCAATAAAAATAATAACTCAATAAACGATTTAAATTTATGAAGAAGGCATATACTAAGCCCACTACTATCGAAGTAAAGTTCGAAGCACAGGGCATGATTGCTGCATCACTTCAGATGCACAATGACAAGACAATTGATACATCAGCAGACGGCGCTCAGCTTACTAACAAGGGCGGCTGGGACTCTTCTAACTGGGAATAATTTGTAAGGTTATGAGGTTATAAGGTCGCTTCGCTTGTCAAGTTTTTAGACTATGAACCGTGCACAAGCGATAGAGTCTGTAACTCCTCATATCGAAAGTGCTTAGACTTGTGAAACACGAGTCGTAAGTAAATAATGAAAACGGAGAAATGCCACCCGACATTTCTCCGTTTCGTTTTACAACAAAAAAGGAATGTCCCACGTAGAGATGTCCCATTGGGGCGTCTCTAAATCAATTACATCTTTCGGGGGGATGCGGTGCATGAGGGAGACGCCCTACTGGGTAAGGTGTTCAAAATTGTAAAAACAAATGATTCTGTTTTGGATAATCAATAACCATACGGACCTGATTTATATCTGACGCTGAAGGCGTCACCGCTCAATAACACCGGGTGCACGTCAGTGCACTCGGGGCATTCATGTGTGGGTATGTGCACCCTGAATGGGTGCTCTAACTCGTTGTAATTCAATCCTTGTTGCTGGGGCACCTTTTCAGGTGCACATTCCTGTTTGGTTCGTGCGGGGGTATTCGCTTCGCTCAAACCGCCTCGGTTACCGAGCGGAGACGCCTTCAGCGTCTTTTCTGCCATCCGGATGTTTTTTATTATCAACGTGATTACACAGATTAAACAGTTTTGCTTTGCAGGACAAGTAATCTGTTGAGGTTTTATTATTAACGTGATTATCCGGATGGTGCGAGCGACGCTCGCGAAAGTCTGTGTAAGTCTGAGAAGTCTGTGTGAGAATAAACAATCCAGATTTTTGCATGAAAACGCAATTTAAGGAGATGTCCCATGGAATAATGTCCGACGTAGAGACGTCCCATTGGGGCGCTTCCAAATCAAATACCTATTTTGGGATTTTGCAGTACAGAGCACAGAGTTTTTTTAGAGTACAGAGTACAGAGAGCAGAGTACAACTGCCGTGCGGAATGCAAACAAGCGTTTGATTAAGGTCTTTAGGTTTTAAGGTTTTAAGGTTATGAGGACTATGCAGCGTGCAAGCAAGCGTATGAATCTGACCATCTCGTTTATTCGCTTACGCTCATCTGCTTCGCAGTTCCTCGTACCTAATAACTTGTCTACTATTCTTAGGTTATAAGGTCGCTTAGCTTGTGAGGTTTTAAGGTAACCAATCCGGATGGTCTCTTATTTATTCGCTTACGCTCATCAGCTACGCAGTCTCATTTTTCCGCATGGCTATTTCTCCTTTATTCGCTTACGCTCATCAGCTTCGCAGTCTCCTTTTTCCTTTATTCGCTTGCGCTCATCACCTTCGCAGTTTCCTTTTTCATCGCTCGTTTACTAAAAACTTGACAAAATCGTTGTCAAGTTTTTTTTTAACATCCCTTAACACTGCTCAAAAAGTAAAAAAGTTTAAAACTTTAACTTCTGTTAAGAAAAACTTACGTTGTTTAATAGATTTTTTCGGAAAATAGCGCAATTTTTTCCTTCTTCAAAAGAAAAAAGTTTTTCTTAAAAGGAAAAAATTCCTACTTCAAAGGAAGAAAATCCTTCTTCAAAGGACGTTTTCAGGAGAAAGGTCATAAAAAAAGGAGGGCAGCGGTGCCCTCCTATATCGTAGTGCAAATATACATCAAAAATCGGCGATCTCCAAATCTGCATTTCGCGACATTTTTACAAAAGTTAACAGTTTTGTACCCCCTTTTGCTATTTCAGAACTTACAAAAAAGGCGATTTTTGTAACCCTGATTTTTGAGCAAAAAATTGAAATGCACGAAAAATATCAAAGCGAGATTTTCTCCATAGTATATTACGAAGGCAGAGGGAATATGAATGATATTTGCGTATTTTGCGTGAAAAAACATAACAGGACTTTGTTGCAGTCTGTATTTTTGTCTCCGGCGTATCACGGGGATCTTCGCGTATTTTTTAGATAATAATATAGTAGTTGCCCCAAGAATTTTAACAGACCCCCTCCGCTCCTTCGTCGCTCGTCCCCCTAACTTTGCTAATCTTTGCCCACATTTATTTTAACGGTAATAGGTCGCCTCGAAGAGGCAAAAGTACATAG
>JAZRDC010000043.1:0-23055 GCA_045660065.1 Clostridia bacterium | reverse complement strand
TGAAAATTTAGATATGGCTGAATACATAAGAGCCAGAAAAGAAATGAAAGGATGATAAATTATGCCGGATGTGATGGCGAAGAAGTAAGGGATGAAGTCGGAGGCCAAGCGGTCTTAGGAAGACAAGAGGCAAGTCCAACTCCTTGGCTCACAGAACGACATGGCTACGATCCGACTTTAAACTTGAAAATTTAGATATGGCTGAATACATAAGAGCCAGAAAAGAAATGAAAGGATGATAAATTATGCCGGATGTGATGGCGAAGAAGTAAGGGATGTTTACTTTAAATCAAGAGATTTTACAATTGAAGGATTTATTCTCAGCAATTCTGCTCGTGGATATTCAATTTTGCGACGCAAACTCATTCGTTCTTTGGTTCCTAAAACCTCTTATCCGTTGGTTTATTACGATGGATACAATACTTATAAAGCGGAAGCGTATATTGACGGAAATATAACTTTTGGAAGAGTTATAAACGGAAGAAATAGTGCTTTTGTTATTAATATTACTATTCCTTCATTCTATTTTAAAAGTTTTAAAGAAGTATCGAAAGATGTGTATCGAAGGGAAAACATGGTTACCGGAAGATTTTCTTTACCAATGGTATTTACTAAAAGAGACTCAACAGCCGATATCGTGAATAAAGGAGATGTTTCGGCATTTCCGATATTTAATTTATACTGTAATGAAGAAATGAGTGATAACATTGTCTTACGAAATGATACAACAAATGAAAAATTGCAACTTAACTATAAACCTGTAAAAGGTGAGAGAATTGTGATTGATGCAGAGCAGTTTAAAATAACATCTAATTTGAATGGTAATATAATTAAATATCTTTCTGCAGACAGTACATTTTTTGAACTTGGTAAAGGTAGTGTTAAACTTTCTTGTTTGACCAATGGCGTTGCTGTTTCAGTTAATTTTTACGAAAGATATGCGGGGGTGTGAGTATTGCTCATTAAATGTTATAAAAGTATACCTGTAAATGGTAAATATGAGTGCTTTGATGTTATTGGAAGATTTATTAGCAATATCTGGACAAAACGCTTTTTTGATGTGGGAAGTTTTGAACTTAAGTTGATAAATAATCCATTAAAACCGGGGGACATAATTTCCTGCGGTCAGCATAGTGGTATAGTGCTAAAAATACTCGAAGATGAAAATTCAACTTCTGTATACGGATATGATTTGTGTGGGTTATTGAAGCAAAGATACATTTGGGGAAAAACCGAGTATTCAGGAAGTGCAGAAAAGATTGTAAAATCTATTGCCATTGATGTTTTGAATACGGGTACCAGGGCTATTGACGGATTATACATTGAGCCGATTTTGAATTCTTCGGGAGGTTTGGTTGAAAATGTTGAAAAGATTTGTGCTGCCGATGCTGTTAAAAAGGTGTGCACAAATAATAACATCGGATATGATGTTATTTTTGATGAAGCGGGAATGACATTTAAAACTCTTGCTGCACGCAACAAAACAAAAGAAATTGTTTTTTCGCCCACAAGACATAATATTGAAAGCATAGAGTATGAAAGAGATGAATCAAGCAATTCAAATGTCGTTTATTATGGAGAAAAACAGCCTGAAAGTGATTTGGTTCTTCAAAAAGCATTTTTTAATGGCGAAGAGCCTCGGGGAATTATGCGAAAAGAGTCGGGAACTACATCTGACGATTATGTTAATTTTCTCAAAGAACATGAACCTGTTGAAACAATAAGCGGTAGCGCAAATGAAAAGTTGCATTTCGGATCTGATTACATTCTGGGAGATATTGTGACTGTAAGTTATAAGGATTTGTGTGTTGAAAAACAAATTACTGAAGTTCAGTTTGTTTATGAAAAAAGCGGCAATAGAGTCGTTCCCACATTTGGAATGACTAAAGATAGTTTGGTTAAACGATTATTGAGTATGGAGGTGTGAGGTGTGAAAAGACAAATAATTCCAGATGGTTCTCTTGTTTATTTTACATCGATACCACTTATTATCACAGATGTAAGGGCGTATGAGATATCATACAACTCGGGGATTGGTAAAGCCGGGGCAAAATTGAAAATTATAGCTGAACGTGCAGATGGCTCGATTGTAACTGATGAATGCTATTTGGGAGAAGATGGTGTTGTATCTTATACACTGAACAAGAATATGTATGCAGTTCCAGGGAGACTTAAGGTAGATTTGCAGTTTACCAAAGACGGTTCAGTGCTGACTGATAAGACGCTGTATTTTACGGTTGTTAATTGATGGAGGAGTAATTAATATGATAGAAAAAATCAAAACAGGCTCTGATTGTGTAGTTTATACGGGAACGACGCTTGTATCAGATGATGTTAATGCATACCAAATTGTACACGAGTTTGGACACAAAGCAGTAGGAGGAAGTTGTAAAATAACTGCCAAGCGTGCAGACGGCCAGATTATTCAAGATGTTACATCAATAACTGATGATGGCACTGTGAATTATCTTTTGCCATCAAATATGTATGCGTGCCATGGTGAACTAAAACTACGCCTGCAAGTTATGAAGGAAGATACAATAATAACCAAGAGTACATTGTACTTTAAAGTTGAAAAGGGCGATAAAAAAACTCTTGACCCTGAAACCGAAGTTCCCTTTTTAGATGCAATCTTGAAAAAAATTCAGGAAGCGGAAAAGCAATTAAATAATAAGGTTGACAGAACTGAGGTTAATTCAAGGTTTTCGCTCAAGGCAGACAAGTCGGATATCGCTAATGTGTATAAGTTTAAAGGCTCAATAGATACAGTAGCAGAATTGCCGTTTAAGTGGGCTTTCATTCCTAATGGAGTGCCAACAATAGATGGCGAGCCTTGCGGTACTTATGACGAAAAAACAAACACAGTAACATTAAATGAAGAATATTATGATGGTGAAGTTATATTCCCTATCAAGCCAATAATACTTAAAGAAACATCAAGCTATTATTTCTGCAATAGATTAACACCTGGTATTGGCTATATTGGTGATAACTTATTTCATATATATGATTGTGCTGATGGATATGGTGAAAGCTATCAAACATTAACAAAAGGCACAGTAATAGATAAAGTTATTGTTGAAGAGTGCTATAGTATCCAAACTAATTATCTTGGTGCATTATATAAAGGTTATAAAACCTGGTATAATGGCGATGACTATGATGAAGATGGCATATTAGATACAGAATATCCATCTATACCATATGATGTATTTACTAATGGTGCGGTTTATAACGTAATTGAAAACGGAATGGATTATGGTTGGACTGGTGAAGGTTGGAATGCTTTAGGTGGTGAGCATAAAGATTTAGAAGCAAGAGAAATGATAGAAGAATTATATTCAAAACTTGCAAAAATAGAAAAAATATTAGGGACGGAGGCAGATAAAGTTGAGTAAGGGATTTGGAGTTGAACGAGAGATAATTCCGCACACAAGAGATTATGTGTATGAAAGAGTATGTGGTGCATCAGTGGTGAGTTTCCCAGAAGAGTTTGAAATTCCGAGAGAGAACACCGGCACTTTAAAAGACCAGGGAATGGTTGGCGCTTGTGTTGCTGAGGTAATTGCACAGATTGCTGAAGAAATGTGGAAAAGACAACTTGGCTACAGGGAAGAACATTCTGAGGGGTTTATCTATGCAAAGTTTCGTTCCGAGGGTTCAGGAGGCTATGGACTTAATCCTTCCATCGCAATGAAGGCCTGGATGGATACCGGCACACTTCCTAAAAAATATTATGATAAACTTTATGAAATGCCTGATATGAGAAATATCATAGACAAGTTTCCTGAATTTGATGATATTGCACAGAAATACAGAATTTCGGGCTTTGTGAGACTTTATAAGGACACAGATATTAAAGATGCTCTTACAAAGAATTTGTATGGTTTGGTGGGAATTTCTCACGAGTATTTTGGAGAGAGCCACGCAATAGAAATTACAGGCTGGAATGATAAGACAGATTGTTATAAGTTTAAAAACTCCTGGGGAGCGGATTACAGGGATAATGGATACGGTGAACTTCCAAAAAAAGAATTGGATGCGATATATCTTCCTTTGCTTGATGATGTGAAACTTCCTTTTGAAGATGTGCCTGAGGACGCTTGGTATTATGGGGATATTAAGAATATGTACTTTAACGGTTTTGCTAAAGGCATAAGTGATACTATGTTTGAACCTGACAGAGCACCTACAAGGGCTGAAATGTTTGCGTGTATTAACAGAGTTTTAAAGGAAATGGACAAGCGGTTTGACATTGTTAACCGTGAGAACAACAGGATGTTTGAACAGATAAAAAAGAGGTGATATTCTGTGAAAATTTGTATTGACGCAGGACATGAGTATTATGGAGGGAATAAAGGTGTTTCTTCATATGGCGAACGCGAAGAGATTATTACATTTAATTTAGCAGAAAAACTTAAACATCTGTTTGTATGTAATAATATTGATGTCGTATTAACACGACCTAATTTAACAACAACGCTGGCAACATCAAAATCGCAAAGTTTAAATAAGCGTATAGAAATTGCTAATAAATCTATGTGCGATTTGTTTATATCACTCCATTGCGGGGCTGATCATTCTGTCAGGCACAACGGAACAGAAGTTCAGGTTTGTAGACTTGGTGGAGAAGAAGAAAGGTTTGCTGCAATTATTAAACAGCATATAGTAAATGAAGTAGGGACCAGTGACAGAGGTATCAGAGTAAAGAATGAAGAATTTTTAAAATATATTTTTGCTCCTTCAATACTGATAGAAACTGCTTTTATAACTAATGAAAGTGATGTTCAGTTGTTACGGTCCAAACTGGAGGATTTTGCACAAGCTATCTTTGATGGAGTTTGTGAATGCTTTGCATCTGCGATGTGCCATAAACCACAACTTACAGAGCCGGAAGAACTCGTTGATTCGTTAGGTAAAATTATTGAGATAAATGATGTTGCATCGGCAGTAAGAGCCTTAAAACAGGCAAAAGATACAAATAATTCGCTATATTGGATGATTTATAAAATAGTAAACAGATAAGGAGAAAATTATGTTGAATTTGATTAAAGGGATCCTGGGTGCGGTATTTACCGGGCTTGGGTATTTGTTCGGAGGTTTTGATATTATGATGCAGGTGCTTTTGTTTTGCATTGTTGTGGATTACATATCAGGGATAATGGCGGCATTATACCTGGGCAAACTCAATTCAAAGGTAGGGTTCAAGGGCATTGTTAAAAAGATTGCAATTCTTTTGGTAGTTGCTTTGGCGGTGGAAATCGGAAGAGTTACCGGCGCAGATATGATAAGAGGGCTTACTATAGGTTTTTATATTGCAAACGAAGGTATTTCCATTTTGGAAAATGTTGGAAGAATGGATGTGCCATATTTATCAAAGTTAAAAGATATATTAGAGCAACTGAAGGACGAAAAGAAAAAATGATCAGAAAGGGCGGGAGGAAACTCCTGCCCTCTTTTCTTGCTTTCAACGTGTCCTTGAAAGAATGTGAAAGATGTGGTATAATATGGTACATTTTTGATAATATTTGAATATAATTACAATAAATCATACAATACAAATGGCATAATTCGACATTTTTGCCAAAAGCTCTTGATTTTAAAGTGACATTAATATATAATAATGTTGCAGTAAGTATATTGGGGGCTATAAAAATTGGCAAGTAAAACAAAGACAAAAAAATGTATATATGACAATTGTGTTATACCAGACAACAATAATGTGTATTTGTTACAATTGGCATTTTTAGTGTTTGGTATATTAGGTTTTGTTTTATTACAGAATGAGTTTTCTTTTTTTAACATATTCTTGTTTATAACTCCTATTGCATTAGATTTGGCATATAACGATGTAAAAGGTAAACTTTTAAAAACTATAAAGGGAATATACTTTTGTGTCGATATGATTTGTAGTGTTCTTTGTTTTGTAGGTATTACGATGCTTAAAGAAGATGGTCTAAATGTTAGTAGCAATATAATATATATTGCAGAACGAGTTGATTTGTCGGCAATAAAAAAATTTATGTTGTGGGTGGTAATTGCTAATATGTTCATACCGATAATGTTTTATTTTGGCCGACCATGTAAAAAGACACAAAAAACGTTTGATAAGTTTTCAAAGTTGGATAATAAGGAGGAGATTAAATGTTAGTATTTATGACTTTAAGTGCTATTATGTTTGTTTATCTCGGTTCTGCGTTTGGCTTTTTAATGATGACACATGACATACCTATATTAAAGCCAGTTAGAAGAATTTATTTTTATGTTCCGTATATCACAATAAGAACGATATGGTATATAATAAGAGAAATGATAGATGATAAAAAATATAGAGAGATTATACCGTTTGTTTTTTTGGAAAATAAAATGTTGGTGGTGGGGCTTTCTATGGTTAAGGTAGCTACTGAATATGTGGAAAAACATCCTAAAACAAATATGGCTAAAGTTATGTATTCTTTTAAATATATGAGTTACAAGTACGAAAAAAGGGATAATGGGAAGAATTCAGCGAGAAAAGAGACATATGCAACACATGCTAAGTATACAAGGTGGCTGATGGCTGCATAATAAAGTATAAAAAAGACGCTACCAATTAGGTAACGTCTTTTTAGTTTGTAGATAATTTTACCATTTTATTTTATAATGGACAAATAATGGACAAAATTGAAATTTGAACTTAAAATAAAAAAAGACCGCTATGTAGAAATGGCTCTACAAAGCGGTTTTATTTGGAGCTATTGACGGGAATCGAACCCGTGACCTCCACACTACCAATGTGGTGCTCTACCGACTGAGCTACAATAGCAAAAAAAATGGCGACCCGGAAGAGACTCGAACTCTCGACCTCCTGCGTGACAGGCAGGCGTTCTAACCAACTGAACTACCGGGCCACTTGGTAACTATTAAATTATAACACAATAAGTGAAATATTTCAATAGTTTTTTGAAAAAAATTTTTATATTTTAAAATAATCGGGTGGGTTTGCTATAATGCAAACTCTTTCTTTGGTTGTGGGATGAAAAAATGTGAGTTTGTAACAATGCAGACAAAAGGTTTTTCCCACTTCCTCAGTGCCATAAAGATAGTCATACATTAAAGGATGACCAATATGAGCAAAATGAACTCGTATCTGATGAGTTCTGCCTGTATGAAGTTTAATGTGTGCAACTGAGCAATTTTCACCTTTGTCAATAATTACATACTCTGTAATTGCATTTTGTCCATCGGGTGCAACACATCTTTTTATAATGCTTTCCTGCTCACGTTTTATAGGTGCGTCAATTATGCCATATTCATCTTCAGGACAACCTGAAATAAGTGCAAGATACTCTTTTTTGAAATTGCCTTCCTGCATTTGCCTGCTTAAATCATGACTTGCCTGAGGAGTTTTGGCAACAATTACAATACCTGTTGTATCTCTGTCTAATCTGTTGACAGGTCTGTATACAAATGGGATATCTTTATAATAATACATAACCGCATTGCCGAGAGTATTTTTATAGTTGTTCATAGATGGGTGAACAGGCATATCTTTGGGCTTGTTTACTATTAAAATGTCTTCATCTTCATATAAAATATCAAGTGGCAGATCAACTGGGACAACATTTTGAGAATTACCTTCAGGCATTTTTACTGTCAAAATATCGCCAACAGATACAATCTTTCTTACAGTAACAACTTCGTTGTTCAATATTATTCCACCGCAGTTTTTGAGTTTTGTAATAAGCCTTGAAGAAAGTTTTAAGTGCTTTTTTAACAAAGTTCCAACATCTGTTCCATTTTCTTTTTCGGTAATGTTTAAAGTTAACTCTCTCATTTGATTTCCCAGTCGATTTCGGTTAAGCCGTTTTGTTTTAAAAACTCATTTGTTTGTGAAAAATGTTTGCATCCGAAAAATCCGCCATATGCAGAAAGGGGACTCGGGTGAACAGTTTCTAAAATTTTGTGGATTGGGTTTGTAATTATTGCTTTTTTAGAGCGGGCATTTGAACCCCAGAGTATAAAAACAATAGGCTTTTCTCTTTTATTTAACAATTCAATAACTCTGTCGGTAAATATTTCCCAGCCCTTGCCTTTGTGGCTGTTAGGGGATGCCTCTCTTACAGTCAAAGTGGTGTTTAAAAGAAGAACACCCTGTTTTGCCCATTGAGTAAGTTCACCGTGGTCAGGTTCGTCGATGTTAAGGTCAGATTTAATCTCTTTAAAAATATTAACAAGAGACGGTGGCTTTTTTACTCCTTTTTTAACTGAAAAGCAAAGTCCGTGAGCCTGACCAAACCCGTGATATGGGTCCTGACCTAAAATAACAGCCTTTACATCATTGTAAGATGTGTATTTTAAGGCGTTGAAAATATCGTACATATCAGGATATATACGCTGTTCTTTGTATTCTTTTGCAAGAAAGGAACGAAGGTTTAAATAGTAATCTTTTTCAAATTCGTCTTTTAAAAGTTCGTCCCACTCATTACCGATGTTTACCATTTCAAACTCCGATTATATTGTAAATTCTTCAACACATTTTTTGATGATCTGTTTTTCTTCTTCGGTCATTTTATCACCTTTGTAACCATCAAAAGTGTTGTTTAAAACACTGTTGCCTGTGATGAGGTGATACCATAAAAGACCAAGTGCATATCTGCCATAGTTTAATGATGTGTGAGTTGTATCTCTGTGCATTTTTGTGATTCCATTGTTAATTAATTTCTGGAAAAGAGTACCAGATGGGATAATAAAGTCCGCACCGATTTCTTCAGCGGCTTTCTGATAAGACTCGTGAAGTGCATTATACATATCAACCTGTTTTTCATAGCCTAATGATTCAAGTCTTGCACTACCTTCTTCATATGCCCAAGTTTCGTGAACTGCTAATTTTGCCTTTGGAGCGTATTTTCTTACAGCCGCAACAATCTCATTTAAATATGGCTGAAATGTTTCATAATCAACAGATTTTGTACTTACCTGCTGAACTGTGATTACATCCCATTCTCTTGAAATGATTGCTTCTTTTAAAGCAACTTTAAAGCCTGACCAAGTGCCGTTAACTTCCAAACCATAGGCATCATCATTAGTATTTAAATTTTTAAAATGAGTAAAAAGGCTGCAACCGCCAATCATCATATTAATTGTGTTTAATTCAAAGTCGTCTGCTTCAGCAATTCTGTTTAAATAAGAGCAGGCGTCCTGTGAAAAACTGTTACCTATACATAAAATTTCCATAAGTATATCTCCTTTTTATTTAATAGTAAAATTATATAACATATTGCGAATTTAGTCAAGTTTTGAAAAAGATTTATGCAAGGGCACCAGCACATAGCATCAACGGCAGAACTTTTGCATAAATATCTTCAAACTGCGAAAAGGGGAGTGGATTTTTTCCTTTGCCCACTTCAATAGTGTAAGCAGGTTTGTTATACATTTTAATAAACCAGTCTTTAAAACCACCACAAGATGTAATTCCTGTGGTTTTGTCTAAAATATAACCGCTTTCTTTACATAAAATTTTGCCGATTTCATATCCGTTTGGTGGTATGTGTCCGTTGTAGTCATAATAAATAACCTCACCTTGGGAATGAAAAGAAAGGGTAAGTGCAAATCGGCTATTTCTTACATAATTGCAAAGTGCGTGAGTTTCAGGTTCAGATTCTGCATAACTTCCCGTATATCTTGTGTAGTTTGGTTTAGTAATACCGGAACTTTCATTAATGCGTTTTGAAAGTGCAAAACAAGCGTCATAATTGTGATTTAGATCAACGCCAATTGCGTTTGCCTGCCATTTTGCTTTAAAGTCGTCTCCGCTGTTCCAACTGCAGAATTGTTCGTACATCGGATTTGTTTTGTCAATTCCGTATTGCGCAATTTCAACGCCATCGGGATTAACCATAGGTATAAGGTGAAAAGTAACAGTATTCAGCAATTTTTTTATATCGAAACCCATGAGTCTGTTCTCAGATGTTAAAACATCTTCGGCAAATTTAACAAGAATTGGCGATGTAATCCATTCCAGACCATGATGGGCGGCATTAAACAACACATTTTTTGTGCCATTTCCCAATTTAATACAATAAATTTCTTTACCCCACACACTTTTTCCAATAGAAAAAATCTTAACTTCAGGAAGTGAAGATAAGATTTTTAAATCGTTTTCCAAGGTTTTGTAATTGTAATTGTTTTTTATATTAAGCATATCATATCACATCCAAATTTTATCTGATATTATAATGTATGCAAAATATCTACAAAAGTTGTTATATTGAAATTATTTCTGAAATATCATCTTTGGGAGCAACACTTAAACTGTCAATGTTAAGTCCGTTAAACTTAAGAGCGTTTGAGGTTTCATCAAAGGCAATTTTAGGTGTATTGTTGCTGTCGCTTAAATGCCCCAGCATAAATTTTTTAATGCCCCTGCCTGCAAGATAGCACACAAGTTCTGAACAGGATTTGTTTGAAAGATGCCCAAAATCCGATAATATACGCCTTTTTAAAGGATATGGATAAGGTCCGTTTTTAAGCATATCCAGGTCGTGGTTTGACTCAATAAAAACAAAATCAGAGCCTTCAAAATAATTTAAAATACCACGGTCAATATGTCCAAGGTCGGTTGCAACAGTTATCTTAGAATTACCGCTTTTGATTGTATACCCCGAAGGGGAAATGCCGTCATGGGGAGTTTTGAAAGAAGTGATATGTAAAGAACCAATGTCAAACTCACCGTAATTAATAGTAACAATATTATTCAGTTTATCGCAGTTTGGCAATTCATTATATGTAAGAGAGTTTACATAAACGGGAATGTTATGTTTGTTTGAAATTGTTGCAAGACCTGATGTATGGTCGGAATGTTCGTGAGTTACAAGTATCCCGTCAATATCTTTAATATCTATTTTAAGACCTAAAAGAGCGGCTGAAGTCCTCTTAAGGCTTGAGCCGCAATCGATTAATATTTTAGTTGTTTCATCGTACACAAGCAATGAGTTAGCACTGCTTGAACTGAAAAGCGAACAAAAATTAAGCATAATAATCCTTAGTTGGCGATGTGAAGGGGAGAGCCTTCAAAATCGCAAATTCTCTTAATATCAGCACCGAGACTTGTGAGTTTTTCTTCAAGGTCTTCATAGCCACGGTCTATATATTTAAGGTTAGTAATTTCTGATTTTCCCTCTGCCATCAATGCCGCCATAACCATAGCAGCACCTGCTCTTAAATCCAACGCTTCGGCTTTACAGCCTTTGAGTGAAGACACACCTTCAATAGAAGCGGTGTTACCGTCAACATTTATAACAGCGCCAAATCTTCTGAGTTCGTTAACATACTGAAATCTGTTTTCCCATACACTTTCATTTACATAACTTGAACCTGAAGCAGTGGTAAGTAAAGTAACTGCCAAAGGCTGCAAATCAGTAGGAAATCCCGGATAAGGCAAAGTTTTAATTCTGCACGGACTGAGTCTTGAAGAATTAATAACTCGTACACTGTCGTCATATTCGATAACTTTAGAACCTGTTTCAATAAGTTTTGCAGATATTGAATCTAAGTGTTTTGGAATAACATTTTTAATCAAAACGTCTCCACCTGTTGCAGCAGCCATAAGCATATAAGTACCTGCTTCAATATAGTCGGGGATAACAGAGTATGTTCCACCCTTTAAGAAGTCCACACCTTTGATTTTAATAACATCGGTACCTGCACCTTTGATGTTAGCACCCATTGAGTTTAAAAAGTTTGCAACATCAACAATGTGTGGTTCTTTTGCAGCATTTTCAATAATAGTAAGTCCCTGGGCTTTAACTGCGGCAAGCATAACATTGATTGTAGCACCAACAGAAACAACATCAAAAAAGATATGTGAGCCTACAAGTTGACTTGCACGTAAACTATAATTATCATTTTCCTGGTTGATTTCAGCACCCAGCGCTTTAAAACCTTTAAGATGCTGATCAATTGGTCTTGTGCCAAAATTACAACCACCCGGCATAGAAACAACTGCTTTGTTGAATCTGCCCAAAAGTGCACCCATAAGATAATATGATGCACGCATTTTTCTGACCATAGAACCGTCTGCACAATATGTGTCAACACGACTGCAGTCAATTTCCAAAGTTGACTTGTTAATGAGTTTAACCTTTGCACCAAGTTGTGATAAAATATCTGTAATAACAGATACGTCATCAATAGTAGGTACATTTTCAATTATACATTTTCCGTCAACCAGAAGTGCAGCAGGAATTATTGCTACAACAGCGTTTTTAGCACCGCTTATTGTAACAGAACCATTTAATGGTTTTCCGCCATTTATCACTAATTTATCCATAACAATCCTCTTTTACAAAACTACTCCGCTTTTGCTCCGCATTTTCTGCAATAAGTATCGCCATCATGCAATGATGCTGAACAAGCGTTACATTTTTTTGTATTTTTGATTTCTGATATTTTATCTTTAGCGTTTTCAAGTTGTCTTTTTAATTCAGCAATACATTCAAATTCGTCAGAAAAATCTTCAGGGATGCTGTCTTCTGCAACGCAGGCATCGTAGAAACTTTTTCCTATTGCTGTGTAAATTTTATTAAGTTGAGATTCAATGTCGGAAGCGGTGTAAGTAAGTTTTGCTGATTCAACAAGTTTGCTTGTTTCTTTTGAGATAAAGCGAACGGCTTTGCCAACTTCTTCACCGATTTTGTTAATGTATTCCATAATAAAACCTCCTATATGCATAAATCTACATATTTAGTATACCATACTTTGTGCTTTTAATCAATATAAATTTTTAAAAAACATACATTTATAGGTAATATATTTAAAATAATTCCCTGCGTTACAATAAATTCAGTTAATTTAATAAAAAAATATACAAATTAAATGTCAAAAAGCACAAAAATTGACATTTTTATTGACATTATAACATTAAAGTTATAAACTTAAAGTGTTGGTTCGGGTAAATTCGCGTGCCGAACCTAAAGATAAGGAGGAAAGGTCATGAATATCACGGATATCAGAGTGAGAAGAATTACAGCCGAAGGGAGAATGAAAGCAGTTGTTTCGGTAACGTTTGATGATGCATTTGTAGTGCATGACATTAAGGTTATTGAAGGACAGGACAGATTGTTTATCGCGATGCCAAGCCGTAAAACATCAGACGGCGAATTTAAAGATATTGCACATCCTATCAATGTAGCAATGCGTGAAGCACTTCAGCAGGCAGTTTTAGCTAAATACGAAGAATCTTTAGCAGAAGGGGATACTGCAGACGCTGAATAATTAAGTGACATAAATGCGGGTAATTTGTATGAATTATCCGCATTTTTTGTTGAAAAAAATTTAGGTTTGTGTTAAAATTTATAACAAAAGCAGTAAAGGAGGAAAATCGTGAAATCACTTATTGACAAACTGCATAAAGATGGAACTTTAACTTATGGTGAATTTTGCCATCTTGTTTCAGATTTTACTGATGATGACAGAAAATATGCTCAAAGCATAGCACAGGAAATTTCAAAAAAACATTTCGGCAATAAAATTTTCATCCGCGGACTTATCGAAATTTCAAGTTATTGCAAAAATGATTGCCTTTACTGTGGGCTTAGGAAAAGTAATAAAAATGCCCAAAGATACCGCCTTACAAAAGAACAGATTATGGATTGTTGCGAAGCGGGATATGAACTTGGCTTCAGAACCTTTGTGCTTCAGGGCGGGGAAGATATGTACTATACTGATGAAATGATGTCAGATATCGTATCTTCAATCAGAAATAAATACCCTGATTGTGCTATCACTTTATCACTCGGAGAAAAAAGTGCAGATAGTTATAAAAAGTTTTTTGATGCAGGTGCAAACAGATATCTTTTGAGGCACGAAACTGCAGATAGTGAGCATTACAGCAAACTTCATCCTGAAAACCTTACCTTGGAAAATAGAATGGAATGCCTGAAGAATCTTAAAAGCATAGGCTATCAGACAGGTTGCGGATTTATGGTAGGTTCGCCATATCAGACTGAGGAAACCCTTGCAAAAGATTTACTTTTTATTTCGCAGTTTAAACCCGAAATGGTTGGGATAGGACCTTTTGTTCCGCATAAAGATACACCATTTGGTGGGCAAAAGCAAGGTAATCTTGAACTCACTTTGTTTTTATTAAGCATAGTCAGAATAATGCTTAAAAAAGTATTACTACCCTCAACTACGGCACTCGGTACAATACACCCCGAGGGCAGACAAATGGGGATTTTGGCAGGTGCAAATGTAGTTATGCCAAACTTATCACCATCAGATGTAAGAAAAAAATATCTGCTTTATGATAATAAAATCTGCACAGGGCTTGAGGCAGCAGAAAGTCTGAAATCTTTAAAAAATACATTAAATAAAATCGGATATGAAATCGCCGTTTCAAGAGGCGATTATGAGTATTAATATAATAAAATTTTAAGGAGAAATAATATGAATAATTGTGCTTATTGTATGGAAAATGAACTTTTAGACGCGTTTGGAATTAAGATTTGTGAACTATCTCAAAGTAAAGTTTACTTGTTTAAAGAACAGAGTCATAAAGGCAGAGTTATTGTTGCTCATAAAAAACATGTAAGCGAAATTATTGACCTTACAAAAGAAGAAAGAGAAGGTTTTATGGAAGATTTGGCTTTGGTTGCAAATGCCATTCATAAAGCATTTAAACCACAGAAGATTAACTATGGTGCCTATGGTGACACAGGTTGCCACCTTCATTTCCACCTTGTTCCAAAGTATAAAGATGAGTTTGAATGGGGCGGAGTGTTTGCAATGAATCCACAGAGAGTAACACTTTCTGATTCTGAGTATTCAGAACTTATAAATCAGATTAAAGGAAATTTATAATTAAATTTGTAATAATAGTTTATGAGTTGAAATTGATGGAGGACTAAGATGAAATTTACAGCAGTTGGGGATATGATAATTCAACGAAGAATACAAGCAGGGTATGAAGGCTTTTCAGAACTTGCTGATTTTATAAAGCAAGGAGATGCACGCTTTTTCAATCTTGAAACAACTTTAAATTATGAAGGGGAAACCTGTGCATCTGCGTTCAGCGGTGGAACATATTTGCGTACAACTCCCGAGGTGTTGGATGATATCAAACCTTTTGGCTTTAATATGACAAGTTTCAATAATAACCACGCTATGGATTTTTCTATGGATGGTTTTTAAGCACTTTTGATGCAGTTGAAAAAAGCGGTCTTGTTCAAAGCGGAACAGGGAGAAATCTTGCAGAAGCATCAGCACCCAAATATATAGAAACTAAAAATGGTCGTGTGGCACTTATTGCCGTAAATACCAGTTTTGACCCTTCTATGATGGCAGGAGAGCAGTCGCCGAGAGTAAAAGGACGTCCGGGAATTAACGGACTTCGTCTTGAAAAATATGTTGAACTTGTCAAAGGAGATTTTGAACATCTAAAAAGAATTGCAAAAGATATAAATATAAATGCCCAGAAAGAGATTGAAAGAAATGAAGGTTATCACCCTGAACTTGCTGAAAACGAATGTGAGTTTGGTGAACTTAAAATTCGCATCGGCAATCAGGCACGCTACATTATGAAGGTAAATGAAACTGATATGAAACGGGTTGAAAAAGCCATCTATGAAGCTAAATTGCAGGCAGATTATATTATAGTTTCAATTCATTCTCATCAATTAAGCGGCAATTCAAAAGAAAATCCTGCACAATTTTTACAGGATTTTTCACACAGATGTATAGATGTTGGAGCAAATGCCATTGTCGGTCATGGACCACACTTGCTAAGACCAATTGAGATTTATAAAGATAGTCCGATTTTTTATTCACTTGGTGATTTTATTCTTCAACTGTATAATGTAGAATTTGCACCACATGATTTCTTTGCTAAAAATGGTATGGACTCATCCTATACTGTTCACGACATTTTGAAAAAGCGCTCAAAAGATTTTACAGTAGGACTTATGACAGATAAAAGAATGTTCCATGCAGTTATTCCATATTGGGAAACTGAAGGAACAAAGATTAAAAAACTTGTACTTATGCCGATAGAGTTGTCAATGGACGGAAATAAATCACAAATCGGATTGCCGAGACAAAGTTTCAATCCTGAAATAACACAGTATTTAGAAGATATGTGTAAACCTTACGGCACAAAAATAAATCCAAGGGAAGACGGATTGCTTGAATGTCAATGGGATGTCTGAATATTTGGAATTAATCAAACAGATTAAAGATAATTTATAATTTATCACTTTACTTTATGTGAAATTTGTGGTAAAATATAATTTAATAGTGTATTATTTGGAGGAATTAAACGTGGAAATTTATCAGGAATTAGTAGAGCGCGGTCTTATTGCGCAGGTTACAGATGAAAAAGAAATCAGAGAACTTGTAAATAACGGCGGTGCTAAATTTTATATAGGATTTGACCCGACAGCAGACTCACTTCACGTTGGTCACTTTATGGCTCTTTGCCTTATGAAAAGACTTCAGATGGCAGGTAACAAACCTGTTGTTTTAATTGGTGGCGGTACTGCTTATATCGGAGACCCGACAGGAAGAACAGATATGCGTTCAATGATGACTCCTGAAACAATTCAGCATAACTGCGATTGCTTTAAAAAGCAGATGGAAAGATTTATTGAATTCGGCGAAGACAAAGCCATTATGGTAAACAATGCTGATTGGCTTTTGAAACTCAACTACATTGACCTTTTAAGAGAAGTAGGTGCGTGTTTTTCAGTTAACAATATGCTTCGTGCAGAATGTTATAAACAACGTATGGAAAAGGGTCTCAGCTTCCTTGAATTCAACTATATGATTATGCAGTCATACGACTTTTTGCATCTTCACAACACATACGGCTGTAATATGCAGTTCGGTGGAGACGATCAGTGGAGCAATATGCTTGGCGGTACAGATCTTATCAGAAGAAAAACAGGTAAAGATGCCTATGCTATGACAATTACACTTCTTATGAACAGTGAAGGTAAGAAAATGGGTAAAACTGCAAATGGTGCAGTTTGGCTTGATCCTAACAAGACAACACCGTTTGAATTTTATCAGTACTGGAGAAATGTTGACGATGCGGACATTATGAAATGCCTCCGTATGCTTACATTCTTATCACTTGAAGAAATTAATGCTATGGAAAACTGGGAAGACAGCAGAATTAACGAAAAGAAAGAAATTTTAGCATACGAACTTACAGCACTTGTTCATGGCAAAGAAGAAGCAGATAAGGCGCAGGCTACATCAAGAGCACTTTTCTCAGGAAAAGGCGATGATGCTAATATGCCTTCAACAGAAATTGAAGAAAGCGCATTAATAGATGGAAAAATCCTTCTTTCAGATCTTATGATGGTTTGCGAACTTGCTGCAAGTAAGAGTGAAATCAGACGCCTTGTTCAGCAGGGCGGTGTTGCAGTAAACGATGAAAAAGCAACTGACTTTAATATGGAAATCACTGCTGATATGTTAAAAGATGGCGTTAAAATCAAAAAAGGTAAAAAAGTGTTCCATAAAGCAATTTTAAAATAAACTACAAAACCGATACGCAATCTGCGTGTCGGTTTGTTTTATACTGATGCCATCATATGCGAAAACTTGACTTTTTTGCATATTTATATTATACTTATAGTGGTTGTTTGTTTATACAAACACAAAAAATTAAAGGCAGATGCCGAAAATGGAGGGATATATGAAAAAACGTGCGCTTATTGATGTATGTGACAAATCTTGCATTTTAGATTTTTCGCAAAAACTCACAACACTTGGATTTGAGATAATTGCGCTCGGTACATCATATGACTATCTTAAAGAAAACGGCGTAGAAGTTTTGTCGGCCTTTGATGTTACAACATCACCATCATATCTTGGTGGTTCTTTGGATGCTTTAAATACTAAAATTCATATGGGAATTTCAGCCAATCGCTCAAATGCGGAAGATATTCTTCAGATGAAAGAACTTGGCGTTGAACCGATAGATGTTGTGGCTGTTGAATTGCCGGCAGATTTTTTATTGTCTAAAGATTCGGACTTAAAAAGTGTTCTTGAAAATATAAATGTAGGGAATGCGGCTATTTTAAGAGCGGCGGCTAAAAACTTTGAAGATGTAGCGGTTTTGGTTGATGACGCTGATTACGATAAAGTTTTGCTTGAATTATCAGAAAAAGGTGAAGTTTCGAAAGAAACAAAAACAGAACTTTGTTTTAAAGCACTTTCATACATAAGTCATTATGATGCACTTATTTGTTCATATTTCAGTAAGCAGAGAATACAGGATAATTATCCTGATATGCTTACACTTACATATGAAAAAACAATGGAACTTACAAATGGTGCAAATGTTCACCAGAGAGCAGCGCTTTACAGAGACCTTTTAAGTGACGATATTGGTTTTAAAGATGCAAAACAACTTTTCGGTGAAGCACCGTCATATAATTGCATTTGTGATATTGACTACGCTATAAGTATTATTGAAGAATTTGATAAATTAGCAGTAATTTCCGTTAAGGGAAGAAATATATCAGGTGCAGGTGAAAGTGAAAGCGTGTATGAAGCATATATGAGAGCCTGCAAAAAAGAGTTTAATTCTCCTGAAGACTGCGTTGTTATTACAAATGTGGAAATTGACAGAAGAACTGCTCTTGAGATAATAAAATATCCGTTAAATGCAGTGGTTGCACCTTCGTATAGTGAAGATTGTCTTGAAATTTTAGAAAGCAAAGAAGGTTTAAGAACTTTTGAACTTCCACAGATCAGGGATAGACATATTCCTGTTACAGATGAATTCCAGAGTATTTCAGGCGGAGTGCTGGTACAAAGTGTCAACAATAAACTTCTGGAGGAAAATGACCTTTTGTGCCTTACGGATAACACTCCAAGCGAAGAGCAACAAAAAGAACTTATTTTTGCGTGGAAGATTTCAAAGCATACCAAGTCAAATTCTGCAGTTATTGCCAAAGATGGTCAGATTATCGGTGTTGGTCAGGCACAAAACAGCAGTATTGTAGCGGCAGATGTTGCCATTTCAAAATGCAGTGATATATGTGATAAAGCAGTTATTGCTTTTGATAGTGATATAAAGGATATCAAAGTTGTTGAATCCTTGCAGCAGGCGGGAATAAGTGCAATAATATATCCGGGCGGAGCATCTATTGAACAGGAACTTATAGATAAATGCAACGAAAACGAAATTGTTCTTATGACTGCAAATATCACCCATTATAAAAACTAAATACAATTAAAAGCACTGTCTTGGTTTTAGGCGGTGCTTTTTTTGTGCACTTATTTTTTTACAGAGTGTCAATTAATGTTAAAACACATATTATGTACTATGCTGATTATGTCTTGAATAGAGGAGGACATTATATGTATGCGATAGTAACACTTTCATCGGTAACATCCGCCAAAAGAGTGGAAAGAGCGTTAATTGATATTGGAATTTCTTGCCGTACAATGCACACACCAAAAATAATATCTCAGTACGGATGCAGTCATTCAGTGCGTGTAAGTGAAAAAGATACTGATAAAGTCTTGAAACTTTGCAGAGAAATAGGAGTTAAAGTGCGGGGAGTGTTTGTTGAAAAAAACCTCGGGAAGGGTAAGACAGAATATGAAAAAATCAACTGAAAAGATAATATATTTTGATAACAGCGCAACAACCTTTATAAAACCCGAGACAGTTTATGACAAAATTGTTGATGTGATGAAATATGCAGGGGGTAATGCAGGTAGGGGTGGACATAAACTCGCACAAAAAGCAAGTGATGTAATATATGATGCAAGGGAAAAAGTGTGCAGCCTTTTAAAAGTTTCATCTCCTGAAAATATATGCTTTGTTAATAATGCAACAACGGGACTTAATTTTGTAATCAAAGGGATTTTAAAAGAAAATGATCATGTAATAATTTCACCTTATGAACACAATTCAGTTTTAAGACCTGTGCATAAACTTTCAGAAAAAGGAGTGTCTTACACAGTTGCAGAATGTGACGGCGATGGAAACTACGAAGACATTGAAAAGCACATAAAACCTGACACAAAACTTATTGTGGCAAGTCATATCTGCAATGTAAACGGTAGAGTTTCAGATGTTGAAAAAATAGGTAAAATTGCAAAAAAATACGGAATATTTTTTTTGATAGACGGATCCCAGTCAGCAGGACATATAAAAACTGATGTTGAAAATCTCGACGCCGATGCTTTTGTATGCTCAGGACACAAAGGTCTGTTTGGGCCTCAGGGGACAGGAGTTATGTATTTAAGTGAAAAAATCAAGGCAGATACCCTGATAGAAGGGGGTAGCGGAAGTTCTTCTGAAATTCTTGCTCAGCCTGAATATCTTCCGGACAGATTTGAGTCAGGAACATTAAATGCTCCCGGAATTGGCGGCTTGGCACAGGGGATTCAGTTTGTTTTAGATACCGGCGCAGAAAATATTCACTTATATGAAAAAAGACTTGCAGACTATATGATACACGAACTGAAAAAAATTAAAAATGTAACACTTTATACTAAAAATGCAAATTCAGGCGTAGTGGCTTTTAATATCGGAGATAATGACAGTGTTGAAATGTCAAATTTTCTCAGCGAAAAATATAATGTTATGGTTCGTGGAGGGCTTCATTGTTCACTGCTTTCACATAAAACACAAAATACTGTTGAAAAAGGGTGTATAAGGGCATCACTCAGTTGCTTCAACACAAAAAATGAAGTGGAAAAATTCCTTAATATTATTGACACAATGCGGGTTTAGGGTGTATACTAAATATGAATAATATTTAGGAGTTTATTATGGAAAGAATTTTAACTTTTTTTGCAAGTTATGCCAATGTTTTCAAAATAAATGATTTGTTTGATATTCTTTTTGTGTCCCTTGGTATATACTGGCTTATAAAATTAATAGCCCAGACAAGAGCATCGCAACTTGTGAAAGGTTTGGTTGTGCTTTTGGTTGTAACTCAGGTCAGCGACTGGTTTAATTTGAATGTTATAAATTTTATCTTTACAAATATTATGCAAGTGGGATTTTTGGCACTTATCATAGTATTTCAGCCAGAACTCAGACGTGCTTTGGAACAAGCAGGAAGAACTAAACTCGGTGATTTGATTTTTGCATCAGACTCGGGAGATAAGCAAATTGTTGAGCAGACAATTGTTGAGATTTGCTCTGCAGTAGGCACACTTTCTGCCACAAAAACAGGGGGACTTATCGTAATTGAAAGAAACACAAAAATCGGTGATGTGATTTTAACAGGAACTCCCCTTGAATCAAAGGTTTCAAAAGAATTGATTTTAAACATTTTCTATCCTAATACTCCACTTCACGACGGTGCAATTATCGTAAGCGATAATCAGATTAAAGCGGCAGGATGTCTGCTTCCGCTTTGTGAGAGTAAGGCACTTAGTTCAGAACTCGGAACAAGGCACAGAGCGGCAATTGGTATGTCTGAAACATCTGATGCGTTAGTTATAGTAGTTTCAGAAGAAACAGGAAAGATTTCTGTTGCCAAAGATGGCGCTCTTACAAGAAATTACACTCAGGAAACCTTGAAGCGTTCTTTGGAAAAAAATCTTATTATATCAGATACCGCAAGGAAATCTCCTATTAAAAAAATTAAAGAAAGGGTGAAGGACAGACAATGAGAAAGTTTTTTCATAATGATACCTCAATCAGGGTAATTTCTGTTCTGATCTCAATTCTTTTATGGATGTATGTGGTAGGCGTAAACAATCCAACAGTTTCTGTTATATTAAAAGGCATTCCTGTTCAGATTTCAAACAGCGAAAGTTTTAATTCAACAG
This sequence comes from Clostridia bacterium, assembly GCA_045660065.1. GTDB lineage: Bacteria > Bacillota > Clostridia > RGIG6154 > RGIG6154 > RGIG2094. The sequence continues at coordinate 1,266 of JAZRDC010000043.1, read as the reverse complement.
GATTAAAGGTAATATCTGCCTCACATAAGACAATTGATGTTAAAATTGAAGGCAGACATTCAGAGGTTTCAAAAGTGTCAGCGTCGGATATTGAGGCATCTGTTGATGTTTCAAGAATTACACGCGCAGGAACTTACGACCTTAATATTATGTTGAATTCAGCGGATACAAGTGTAAAATACACAAACATAACATCAACCAAAGCAAAGATTTTTACAGATTTTGTAATAGCAGTAAACAAAGATGTTGCAGTTGAAACAACAGGCACACCAAAAGAAGGTTGCGCAGTTGAATCTGTTTCTGCAATAGATTCAAAAATCTTAATACGCGGACCTAAAAGCGTTGTTGACAGCGTTGCAAGAGTTACAGCATATGTAGATGTTGAAGGTGCAGATAGTGATATTTCAAAAAGTTGTTCTTTGAAGATAACTGATAATTCAGGTAAAGAAATCGATATGACTTATGTAACCACAAATATCACAGAAGCCATGGTGGATGTTAAACTCACACAAACAAAAGAAGTTGCAATTAATACTGTGTTTGCAAATCCTGAAATACTTGCAGATTATGATGTTAAAATCACACCTGCAACAGTAAATATTACAGGGAATGCAACAATTGTAAAATCTTTGACTCAGATAGATACCGAACAGATTAAAATAACTGATGCCGATTTGCCTGCAGAAGGTGAAAGCAATGTTTTAAGTGCAACATTAAAACTTCCGGAAGAAATTACACTTGCTGAAGGCTCGACTTTGAATGTTGAATTGACAGTTACTAAAAAATAACAAAAAAACTTCAAAAGTATATGCATCGGGTTCCTAAGGACAGTAGATAGGAACACGAGCATTGCGAGGTAAGAATATGAGGAAAACTCAGTAAAATGGGTTTTCCTCTTTTCTTTTTATCCGCACATTCGTCAAATTAAAAGCCTTCTGATAAAATGAAGATACAAAATTTAAAGGAGGCGTAAAGCTATGAAAGAAAAGATTGTTGAAAACGGAATTGAGTATGTCAGAGATGGTGATTACTACATACCCAACCTAAAAGCACCCGAAGGAAAATACAATTTTGGAAAGTATGGCAGGCTACACTCAATATTTATTAAAGAAAACAGACCTTGTCTATACTCAATGAAAATGCTCAACGGAACTTGGCTTGCCTATCTTGAAGAAATTGACACATCAGCAAAGGAAATGATTGATAAGCTTATAAAAGATATGGCTGTCAAGCAAAGCATCACAGAAGAACTAAAAGCCAAGGACC
>JAZRDC010000042.1:0-32156 GCA_045660065.1 Clostridia bacterium | reverse complement strand
CAGGTCAGATTGCTTCCGTAATAGCAGGCGGTCTTATTCTTAATTTCTTTATGTAATCGGAGGTAAATGATATGCAATTTAATCCAATGAATTTTGTTAGTAATCTTAAATATATGGGTCTTGGTATGCTAGGCATATTTATAGTAATCGGAGTAATTATTCTTTTAACTGTAATTTTAAACAAAACAACCAAAGACTCAGATAAATAATTAATAACTTTTAGGAAAAATGCAGGAAAAACCTTGATTTTTCCTGCATTTTATGTTAGAATACTTTTTGTAGTTTTTACTTGCAGGTATGGCGGATTGGTAGCTTTGAGCACGAACGCTGCCTGTGGCAGAAAAAGTGAGTGCGAAAAGGCATTGTGGTCAAAATCTTTGATTTTGGGTACCACAGGCTGTTTCGCGTATAAAGTGCGGCTGCCGATGTAGCCAATCTTTATTCAAATAATAAATTTATATGCAGGTATGGCGGAATTGGCAGACGCGCATGGTTCAGGTCCATGTGAATTAGGTTTCATGCAGGTTCAAGTCCTGTTACCTGCACCACATCGGAGCAAAGCTTTACTTTGCTCCGATTTTTTATAGCATATTTACACCAATTAAGGAGTGATAAAATTGGCACACATAAATTCGCCTGCTCAAATCAAGAAAATAATGACTGAACACAATCTGATTTTTCATAAAGGACTTGGACAGAATTTTCTTTTTGATGAGCATTATCTAAATGCCATTGTTGACAGTGGTAATATATCAGAAAATGATGTTATAATAGAAATCGGTCCAGGTCTTGGGGTGCTTACCACCCGTATTGCTGAAAAAGCAAAAAAAGTATACGCAATTGAAATTGACAGCAATATTGCAAATATTCTTCCTGATATTACTTCGGATTATGACAATATTGAAGTAATAAACCAGGATGTTATGAAATTTGACTTGAATTCTATTACAGAAAAATATGAGTCAGTTAAGGTTATTGCAAACCTTCCCTATTACATCACAACACCTATTGTTATGAAAATTCTTGAGGAAACAAGGAATTTAAAAACAATTGTTATAATGATTCAGAAAGAAGTAGCAGAAAGACTTGTCGCAAAACCTAACACTAAAGATTACGGTGCAATGACACTTGCAATTAACTATTACGCAGATGCAAACATCAAATTCACAGTTCCCGCAGGTGCATTTGTTCCTGCTCCTAAAGTTGAATCTGCCGTTGTTTGCTTAGATATTCTTGATAAAAAAAGAGTTGATGTTTCTGATGAAAAACTTTTCTTTAAAATCATAAAAGCCGCTTTTGGTCAGCGAAGAAAAACGCTGGTTAATGCAATTTCCAACAATTTCTCTGACATCAGCAAGGATGATATTAAAAAAGTTCTTAATGAACTTAGTATTTCAGAAACAATCCGCGGTGAAGCACTCAGTATATTTGATTTTGAAAAAATCTGCAACTTGTTTTCAGAATTAAAAAAATAACAAAACAATCCCCTGCATTTGCAGGGGATATTTTATATTTGTTAACTTACGGATGAAGTCTGTTTGGACCTCTGAAGATAAACATACAATCTTTAATATGAACTCCGAGTAAAAGCATTGTCATTCTGTCAATGCCGAGACCGAAACCGCCGTGCGGAGGACAACCATATTTGAAGAATTCAAGATAGAATTTAACATCATCAGCCAAACCTTTTTCCTGAGCCTGGGCTTTTAACACATCATAACGATGTTCTCTCTGAGCACCTGTTGTGATTTCAACGCCTCTCCATATAAGGTCATATCCCATTGGAACGCCTTTTTCGTCTCTCATATGATAAAACGCTCTCTTTTCAGCGTCAAAATCTGTTACAAATAAGAATTCATGGTCGTAGTGCTTTTTAACCCATTCATAACTTAATTTTTCTGCTTCTGTTGTAAGGTCTCCCTTTTCAGATTCATCAACTGTGTAGCCAAAATCTTCTTCTAAACCTTTATAAAGTTCAGCAAGAGTTACAACCGGGAAGGGAGTTTTTGGAACAATTGTTTCCATGCCAAAAAGTTCTTTAATTTCAGCGCCATAAAGGTCTGAAACTTTCTTAAGAGCAGCAGTTAAAAGTTCTTCTTCTATTTTCATAACATCTTTGTATGATTCGATATAACTGAATTCAAGGTCAAATCCTGTAAATTCAGTTGCATGTTTACTTGTGAAAGATTTTTCCGCTCTGAAAACAGGTCCAATTTCAAAAATTCTTTCAAATCCGCTTGCCATAGCCATCTGTTTATAGAACTGTGGACTCTGTGCAAGATAAGCATTTGTATCAAAATATTTAACTTCAAATACATCTGATCCACTTTCACTTGCTGTACCGATAAGTTTTGGTGTGTGGATTTCAATAAATTTTTTATCAAGCAAGAATTCACGCATTGCAGCAACAAATGCAGTCTGCACCTTGAACATAAGCTGATTTTCATCAGTTCTTAAATCAACCCAACGATAGTCAATTCTCTGGTCGATGCTTGAGCGTTCTACTGCCTGTTTTTTCTTGGTTGCAGGAATTTCTTTTCTTGCAATCGGAAGTGCATCGGCAATAGATTCTGCAACAATTGATTCAGGAATGATTTCAATACCGCCCATTTTAACATACTCGTTTTCTACAGCAGTACCAACAACAGTGATAACTGAATCACCTGTTAAAGAATCAATTGTATCGCAAAGTTCAGGCAATTTTTCTTTTTCAACTGTTACCTGAATTTTACCTGTAATATCTTTCAAAACAATAAATGCCATATACTTACTGTTTCTTAAATTTTCTATGAAGCCCTGTACCTTAACAGGTTTACCCATATTTTCTTTTATATCTGAAATATAAGTTCTTTCCATCACATTTCCTCCAACGTATAAATTTACTTATTTATGATACCACATTTGAGCATAAAAATCAATAGAAATAAATTAAAAAACTACTGCTGACATTATTTTCAGCAGTAGTTTAAAATTTTATTATTTTTTAAGTGCAATACCTTCACTTTCAAGGTCGTTGGTAATTTTATCAATTACATCCATAACCTCATCTTTAGTAAGTGTTCTTTCAGGATGTGCAAATTCAATTCTTACAGTAATCGCTTTACCTGCATCATCGATATAGATATCTGCAACATCTACACCTTTGATAAGTTGGCAAGATGCGTTTTTAACTGCTTCTGCAATAGGAGCAAATTTATCTGACATAAATGTGATATCAATATCAATTCCCGGGAATTTTGATGGTTCTTCGTATTTGATACTAAGGTTTTCAACAGCTGCGAATTTTTCAACATCAATTTCCGCAAAAACAATATTTGCTTTTTTGTCGATTTTTTTGGAAACTGTTGGATTTACAATACCAATCTTACCGATTTCTTCACCACAGAGAATAATCTTATTAAGATTTTTCGGATGTTCATAACTTGCAGTCTTTTCAATTGCTTCAAAAGCAAGAGTTTCGTGCTTAATATCGTCTGCTAACACTGCAAGAATATCGCGAAGTTTGAAATATGTTTTTTCAATATCTTCTGTTTTTGCAAAAAGTGTAATTGCAAGTTTTTTGTGTTCATCGCACAAACCTTCAGAATTTAAACCTTCTATTACTCTACCAACTTCAAACACACCGAAATCGCTGTCAAATGAAGTGTTATATTTAACCTGACAAAGTTGTGTAGGAATAATTGATTTTCTTATTGTTTCAATATTTGGATTGGTTGAGTTAACAAGTTTAATATTATCATCAACTTCAATACCAAGCGCTTTATATTCATCATAATAAGCCCAGACATATGAATGGAGTTCGTGGAGCGAATAACGCTTAACCAAAATATCTTTAATACTGTCTTCAACTGATTTTTCCTGAATTTCGCGAACAGGATAAAGCGGCGCTAAAGCAGTATTTACATCAAAGTTATCATAACCATAAATTCTTGTGATTTCTTCAATGATATCTGCTTTCATAGTAACATCTTTTGTTGCTCTCCAACTTGGAACTTCAACTTTAAAGTCATTGCCTGAAAGTTCAACTCCAAAACCAAGTGCACTTAAAGTATTTACTATTGTTTCATTTGGGATTTCAATTCCTGTATAACGATCAACAAATTTTTTATCAAACGCAAGATTGATTTTATCATATTTAACTGCATATTCGTCAGTAAGTGATGATACAACTTTTGCACCGTTATCAATATCTGTCAAAAGTTTTACAAATCTTGAAATTGCAACTGTTGTGATTTCAGGATCAAGGCACTTTTCATATCTCATTGAAGCATCTGTTCTGTGAGCAAGTCTTACAGTTGATTTTCTGATAGAAACTGAATCAAATGTAGCAGATTCTAATGTAAGAGTTGTAGTATCTTCAACAATTTCTGAATCAAGACCGCCCATAATACCTGCAATTGCAACTGGTGTGTCGCCGTTACAAATCATAAGTGTATTTTCATCAATATCACGGGTTATACCATCCAAAGTTTCAAATTTAAATGGCTTATCAAAACGCTTAATTCTGATTTTTTCAACTTTTCTTGAATCGAACGCGTGCATTGGCTGACCAAGTTCAAGCATAAGGTAATTTGTAAGGTCAGCGAGGAAATTGAGTGCTCTCATACCGCAATAGAAAAGTCTTATTCTCATATTAACAGGACTTGTATGCACATTGATATTTTCAAATGAAAGACAAGAATATCTCTGGCAGAGTTTGTCTTCAATTTTTAAATCAAGTTTTGGTAAAGAATCATACTTTGACAAATCTACACCATCGACAGGTTTTAATGGTCTGTTTGCAAGTGCTGCAAATTCACGGGCAATACCGTAATGACCCCAAAGGTCAGGACGGTTTGTTAAAGATTTGTTATCAACTTCAAAAACAATATCATCAATCTGATAAGCCTGTTTTAAATCTGTACCGCAAGGCAAATCGTCAGTAATTTCCATAATTCCGTCGTTGTTGTCGCTGATACCGATTTCTTTTTCAGAACAGCACATACCATACGAAGTATAACCTGCAAGTTTTCTTGGTGTAATTTCAATTTCTCCGATTTTAGCACCAATTTTTGCAAAAGCAGTTTTCATACCTACTCTTACGTTAGGTGCACCGCATACAACATCAGTTAACTCACCATTACCTGCATCAACTTTTAAAAGATGCAGTTTTTTTGATTCAGGGTGGTCTTCAACAGATTTAATTTCTGCTACAACTATCCCTTCAATATCGCTACCTTTAAAGAATATTTCATTTTCAACTTCTGCAGTTGAAAGCGAAAATTTATTAATTAACGCAATTTTGTCAAGACCTGAGAGGTCAACAAAATCTGAAATCCAGTTCATTGATAAAAACATTATTAGCCTCCCCTTTCTTATTTATCCTCTGTAAACTGTGATAATACTTTTAAACTACCGCTATTTAAATCACGAATATCTTTAATTCCGTATTTCATCATAGCAAGTCTTGTAAGTCCAAGACCAAATGCAAAACCTGTGTATTCTTCAGGGTCAATTCCGCCTGCTTTTAATACTTCAGGGTGAATCATTCCACATGGGCAAAGTTCAAGCCATCCGCTGTGCTTACATGATGGACATCCTTCGCCGCCACAAATAAGACAACTGATATCAAGTTCAAAACCCGGTTCAACGAATGGGAAAAACCCAGGGCGAAGTCTTACTTTAATATCTTTCTGGAAAACTTCTGAAAGCATAGTTTTCATAAAGAAAATAAGGTTTGAGATAGAAATATTCTTATCTACCATAATACCTTCCATCTGGAAGAATGTATTTTCGTGACAAGCATCGGTTGCTTCGTTTCTGAAGCATCTGCCTGGAAAAATCGCCTTGATTGGCTTTCCTTCGTTGATTAAATCATCTTTATATTTTTTATAAATAGCATTCTGAGCAGCAGATGTCTGTGATTTTAACAACTGACCATTTTCAAGATAGTAAGTATCCTGCATATCACGGGCAGGGTGATGTTTTGGAATGTTTAAAGATTCAAAACATTCGTAGTCACTTACAACTTCTGCGTAATCTTCAACAGTAAATCCCATTGATTTAAAAATCTTTTCGCACTGGCGCTGAACCAATGTGATAGGATGATATGAACCTCTTTTTAAATCGGCAGGCATTGAAATATCAAATTCAGGCATAAGATTATATTCTTTTTCAAGTTCCTGTGCCTTTAAAATTTCTGCCTTTTCTGAAATTTTATCCGAAACTTCGTTTTTAAGTTCGTTTACTTTCTGACCGAAAGTTTTCTTTTCTTCGTTTGAAAGATTTTTCATTTCTTTCATAAGGTCAGTAATACTACCTTTTTTGCCAAGGTATGCAATTCTGATGTTTTCTAATTCTTCCATAGAATTTGCACTTTCAAGAGCGTTTAAAAACTCTTGTTTTAATTCTAAAGTTTTTTCTGACATATTCTCTTTCCTTTCCAATAAAAAAATGCCCGTCCCAACAAGGGACGAGCATATTACCCGCGGTACCACCCAAATTCAGAAAAATTTAATTTCTGCACTTAAAATGCCTATTTCGTGAGGCAAATACACCTTGCTTATACTTTCGCTTTCGCAAGAGACTCCAATGCTGAAATTCACGCAATATCCCATACAACAGACACTTTCAGCCCACGATATCTGCTCTCTTTTGCGGAAATATACGCTACTTACACATTTTCATAGCCTTTTAATATGATAACATATTTAACAATAAATGTCAAGTTAATTATTCGCTGATTTGTTGTTTCAAGTGCTCTTTGAGTTTAAAAAAGGCTTTTGCTCTGTGGCTGATTTTATTTTTTTCTTCCATTGGCATTTCTGAAAAAGTTTGTCCCTTATTTTCAATGTAAAATACAGGATCATAACCAAATCCGCCATCCCCACGCTTTTCGTGGATAATTACGCCTTCGCACTCTCCTCTTAAAGTAAGAGTTTCACCATCAGGATATACAATTGCAACTACGCTTACAAATCTTGCTCCGCGCTCATCATTCGGAATGTTTTCCATTTCTGACAAGATTTTTTCGCAAAGCATATCACTTGTTGCGCCTTCACCTGCATAACGTGCTGAGTAAATACCAGGTCTTAAACCAAGTGCGTACACTTCAAGCCCTGAGTCATCAGAAACAGTTATCATTCCTGAAACTTCTGCTATTTCTTTTGCTTTTTTGATTGCGTTCTCTTCAAATGTGTTTCCGTCTTCTTCAACATCAATATCAATACCTTTGTCTTTTAAAGAAAACACATCTATTCCAAGGTCAGCAAGAATTGATTTCATTTCTTTAACCTTGCCCTGATTATTGGTAGCAAGTAAAATTTCTTTTATTTCCATAGTTCCTCCGAGATTAAAGTTCTCTTCCACCGTCACCTAAATCACTTACATAAAATGATGGAGCATAGCCAATTTTTGCAGTATAATTCTTTCCTACTTCTTCTTTGAACAATTCTACCGCATCTTCTTTTACAATACTTACTGTGCAACCGCCAAAACCTGCACCCGTCATTCTTGAACCAATGCAACCATCGATTTTTCTTGCTTCATCAACTAAAGTATCAAGTTCAACACCTGTTACTTCGTAAAGATCACGAAGTGAATCGTGTGATGCGTTCATAAGTTCACCAAATTTTAAAATATCGTTATTATTTAAGGCTTCAATAGATTTTAAAACTCTGTCACATTCATAAACAACGTGTGTTGCTCTTTTAATTTTAATTTCATCACCGATTACAGATTTGTTAGCCTCATAAACATCTGTTGGAATAATTCCGAGATATTCATAGTCAAGAACTGTCTGAAGTTTTTCTAACGATGCATCGCACTCAGCACGTCTTTCATTATATTTTGAGTCTGCAAGACTTCTTTTTTTATTTGTATTGGCAATTACAATTTTATATCCTTCAATATTAAGAGGAACAAGTTTATAACTTAAATCTTTACAATCTAAGAAAATTACATGATTTTCTTTACCCATTGCTGATGCAAACTGATCCATAATTCCACAGTTTACTCCGCAATAGTTATTTTCTGCTTTTTGTCCGATTTTTGCCATTTCAATCATATTTACAGGCTCATCTATTCCCTTTTTCTCATTTGACAAAGTAGCCAAAGCAAGTGCAGTTGCAACTTCAATTGCAGCAGATGATGAAAGTCCGCCGCCGTGAGGAAGTGTATCATCATAAAGCATATCGCAACCTACGATTTCGTAGCCTGCTTTTTCAAGTTCAACTGCAACGCCTACCTGATAATTGCCCCAGAAAAGGTCTTTGTATTTTTCCGGAGTATTAAGGTCCGCTTCCACAATTTCTTCAAGGTCTGTGGCTTTCATTCTTAAAACTTTATCGTCTCTTACACGAAGAGCAATTGTTGTTCCCATTGTAAGTGCTGCAGGAAATACAAATCCACCGTTATAGTCTGTATGTTCTCCAATAAGATTTACTCTTCCTGGTGAAGCAAAAACTCTTACTGTTTCTCTGTCTCCGCCGTAAAGAGCAATAAATTCGTTAATTAACTGTTGTTTATTCATAGTTTACTCCTTATTTATTTTTCTCAAGAAATCTTTTATACGCCTGTCTCAATTCTTCAGCTTTTTCTTCCGGGGCTGTTGGATTACAATGTGCCCACGCACCTGTTTCACTTGATGCGTTGAATTTTTGCTTGTCAGCCGCACGCATCGGTGGGAAAAATTCTATATGAAAATGATAATAATCTGAAGTATCTTCACAGTTTACAGGACTTTGATGCATACACATCATATATGGGAAATTATAATCAAAAAGTGAATCAAATGTTCCTGTTACCTTTTTCAATATATCTGCAAGATTATTTTTTTCTCTTTCATTAAACTGCTCTAAATTCTGCTTATGACTTTTTGCAGCAACATACATTCCGTAAGGATATTCCACAAAGAAAGGAAGATATGCAACAAAATCTTCATTTTCAATTACAATTCTTTCTTTTGCTTTATACTCTTCTTCAAGCATTTCGCAGAAAAGACATTTTCCATTTTCTTCAAAATGTTCTTTTGATGCTTCAAGTTCAAGTTCAAGTTTTTTTGGAATAACAGAATAACCATAAATCTGTCCGTGAGGGTGTGGCATTGTAACACCAACAATATCCCCTCTGTTTTCGAAAATTAAAATATACTTGATATTTTCATCCTTTTTGATTTCAACAAATCTCTCTGTCCACAAATCTACAAGTTTTCTGATATGCTCAACGGAAAGTTCAGGAAGTGTTATTGTATGCTCGGGAGAATACAGAATTACTTCGCATTTGCCATATGCCGGTTTTGTTTTATAAACGCCTGATGCAACATCATCAGGAACAGGAGGATTTTGTGAAAGTGCGGGAAAATCATTATCATATTTATAAACATCAAAGTTTTCAGGCACTTTTCCCGAACCCGGACAAAATGGGCACCAGTCTTTCGGCATCTGCGGTCTGTTTTGTCTGTGTGATGCTATCATAACCCAGTCTTTAGTCATTGGATTGTATCTTAATTCTGCCATAATTATTTCTCCTTATTTAACAGTAATTTTAAATTCATTTTCAAAATCTACATTTATAATGCTTCCGAATTTTGCTTCGTCGCTTATAACTTTTTCAGCAATAATGTTGCCGAGTTTTTTGCTGACAACTCTGCGAAGTTCTCTTGCACCATATTTTTCACTATATCCGATATTGGCAAGTTCTTTGATTGCATTGTCAGAAACAAGCAAGGTAATTCCTTTTTCCAAAAGGGCATTTTCTGTTTCAGAAAGTATAATTTTACAGATTTTTTCAAAATCTTCTGGTTTGAGTCTGTTAAACACAATAGTTTCATCAAGACGATTTAACAATTCAGGTTTGAAAATCTGCTTTAATTTATCCATTGCAACATCTTCTTCAACTGAGTTTGAGCCAAATCCTAATGTTTCAGTTCCAAAACCAATGCCTGCATTAGATGTTAAAATTATAATAGTATTTTCAAAACTTACAACCCTGCCCTGTGCGTCAGTCAATCTGCCTTCATCCAAAATCTGAAGCAAGATATTATATACACCTGGATGGGCTTTTTCAATTTCATCAAAAAGAACAACGCTATATGGGTGTCTTCTTACTTTTTCTGTAAGTTGACCTGCTTCTTCATATCCAACATAACCCGGAGGTGATCCAATCATTTTTGACACACTGTGCTGTTCCTGATACTCGGTCATATCAAGTCTGATAAGGTCATCTTTCGAACCAAACATTTCTTCTGCCAGCACCTTTACAAGTTCGGTTTTGCCTACACCGGTAGGTCCAACAAAGATAAATGATGCAGGGCGAAGTCTACCCTCAACGCCTGCTCTTTTTCTTCTGATAGCCTGTGAAAGTGCAGAAATAGCATTATCCTGACCCACAACCTTTTTCTTAAGGTTTTCCTCAAGATTTAAGAGTTTTCCCCCTTCAATTTCTGTAATCTTTTTAACAGGAACATTTGTCCACATTTCGATTACTCTTGCTATATCTTCAGAAGTAAGTGTTATGCTTTCGCACCCTAACTCCAAACCTTCAATCTCGGCTTTAAGTTTGCACTCTCTGCTTTTTAAATCAGCGGCTTTCTGATAGTCTTCGATTGAGTCTGATGATGCGGCATTTTCTTTTTCTTTTTCAACTTCCGCAAGTTCCTTTTTAAGGATAATAAGTTGTGTTAAGGTTTCATTTTCAAGATTTGCTTTTGATCCTGCTTCGTCAATAACATCGATTGCTTTGTCAGGCAAAAACCTTCCCTGAATAAATCTTTTTGACAAAACTACTGCCTGACGGATAATATCGTCAGTTACAATAATCTTGTGATGATTTTCGTAATATTCTTTTATGCCTTTAATAATATCAATAGTTTCTTCAACACTTGGTTCTTCAACCATTACAGGCTGAAATCTTCTCTCTAATGCTGCATCTTTTTCAATATATTTTCTATATTCAGAAAGAGTTGTTGCACCAATAACCTGGATTTCTCCGCGTGCTAAAGATGGTTTTAATATATTAGCGGCGCTGAGCGCACCGTCATTTGCAGATCCGCTTCCAACAATATTGTGGATCTCGTCGATTACCATAATTACATTTCCGCGTTCTGCTACTTCTGCTATAATACTTTTAACTCTTGCTTCAAACTGACCACGGAACTGTGTTCCTGCAACAACTGAAGTGAAGTCCAAAAGATAAACTTCTTTATCAAGCAGTTTTGCAGGCACTTTCTTTTCAATAATTTTAAGTGCTAAACTCTCTGCAATAGCAGTTTTACCAACGCCCGGTTCACCAATTAAAGCAGGATTATTTTTAGTTCTTCTGTTTAATATCTGAATAACACGGTAAAGTTCTTTATCACGACCAATTACTCTGTCGATTTCCCCTTTTCTTGCTTTATTATTAAGGTTTATACCATATGTGTCCAAAAGACTCTTTTTCTTTGATTTATTTTTGTTGTTTGATTTGGCATCTCCACCGCCTGGCATGTCTCCCCCCATAGGGAAAATTCCCATACCTCCGAAAGGTGAAAAATCTTCTGGCATATCACCGCTTTCAAACATATCCATCATATCGGCAATCTGACCTTCGATATCTTCCATATTTTCGGCATTTAAGCCCATTTTCTGCATCATATCATCAATAGGTGCTATACCTAATTCTTTTGCACAACTAAGGCAATATCCTTCATCATATTGTTTACCGTTTTCAAGTTTTTTCACAAAAACTACGGCTCTGTTTTTTTTGCATCTGCTGCAAAGCATATTTTGCCCCCCCACTTTCTGTCAAATTAATATTTTATGCAAACATAAGTTTATCAAAAACAACTGTTGCTGCCCCTAAAAGAGGTGCTTTGTCGTAGAATTTTGACATAATAATTTCCACATTATTGTGTTTTGCTCCGATCGGAGTTGTGCCAACATTCTTTTTAAGTCTTGAAATTATTTCTTCACCGCCCATTGCTATATCATTACCTAATATAACAATTGCCGGATCATATACATTAATTGCGTTAGTTACACCAATAGCAAGATATTTACAAAGTTCATCCAAAGTATCGGTACAAAGTTTGTCGCCTTTTCTTGCTCCGTCTACAACACTTTCAAATGTAACAGGAGATTTGAGCATTGTTTCAGTTCCGATTTTAACTGCACTTTCTACTTTTTCAACCATACTTACTATATTAGTATATATTTCAAGGCAACCTTTGTTTCCGCAAGCACACTTTTCTCCATCCGGGTTTACAGTAATATGTCCAAGTTCACAGGAATAACCATTTGTTCCAAGCACAAGGTTATCATTAATAACTGCTGAAGCTCCAAGTCCCTTTGACACACCAATATAGACAAAATTCTGATTTTTTCTGCCTGCACCGTAATACTTTTCAGCCAATGCTGCACAGTTGGTATTTTTATACAGGTATACAGGAAGGTCAGTAAACTTTTTAACTTCTTTTACTACATCATAGTTTTCAATCCCGTAAAAATGTGTAGGAGATAAAATTCTTCCCTTTTCCATATCAATAGGACCCATTGCACTTATACCCACGCCAACTATTTCAGTCTGGCACATATTTCTGATGCTGCTGATTAATTCCCCTAATATGTTAGTAATTTTATCCGATGTTGTATCTTTTGAAAGTTCAATGCGTTTTGAGTACATCATATTTCCTTTAATATCAGCAAGACATCCTTCAATATAGTTTCTTGTAATGCTGATACCGATGGCACAAATACAACCATCAGCAAGTTCAAGCAGAATTGGTTTTCGTTTTCCTGTTGCACTTGAGTCAACACCTGTTTCTTTAATATAACCCTTTTCTGAAAATTCTGAAATAATATTAGTAAGCGACATTTTTGAAAGTCCAGAATATTTGGACAACTGAATTCTTGATACCGGTGAATTCAGAATAAACATTTTTAAAATAAAATTTCTGTTTAAAACTTTATTGGTTTTTGAGTTATTAGCTTTCAAAATAAACCCTCTTTTCAAATAGTATAACTTAAATAGTAATTATACAACTTTAAGCGCAAAATGTCAAATTTTATTTATTTGAATATTTTTTGATAAATTTTTACTTTATAGCAAAAATCACGAAATAGTACACTTTTTTACACCATTTTAAGAAAATTTAACAATAAAAGACCTGATATAAATCAGGTCTTTTATTTACTTTATAGTAATACATTTTTTAATTGCGTGTGAAAGTGCTGATGCATCTGCATAACCAACTTTTTTTGCAATTTCCGCTAAAGCGTATTTATCACCCTTCATTAAAGCAAGTGCCATATTTACACGCACCCTTTTTAAGTACTTATAAGGTGTTACATTAGCATATTTTTTAAATCTTCGTATAAAACTGTTCTGTTCCATATGAAACTTTCGTGCAATTTCTGAAACAGAGATATTTGCATTAAAGTTTTCGTGAATGTATTCAATCACCCTGTTTACAAATTCATCTTCAACAACATTTATATTACAAATATCGTTGATTAAAAACAAAACATTAGCTAATAGTGAACTTACAAATGTTCGTTTTGAATCATTTTTACAAGGTATGCTTTTACCGGGATTTTCGGTTACATACATATTAAGTGCATCAAATACTGACTCAAGCACCGGATATTCAGAAAGTTTTATATCAATAACATTTTCGTTGGCAATTTGCGGAAATGTATAAAAGTTTAAAAATGTATGGTCAACAAACTCTGTTGTTATGGTGTTTACATTGTAATGAGGTAATAAATAAAGGTGCCCTTTTTCCATAACAATTTCTCCGTGACCGGATTTTAACAACATTTCTCCATCATTTATGTAATAGAGTCTGTTTATTCCTGCGCCACGTTCGGGAAAAATTCTGTTAACACAGTCAATTCTCCCGAAAACTGTTGGTGTTACGTTGCTTATATACACATTTGCTCACCTCATTATTATATTATCATAAAACTTAAGTTTAATCAATAATAAAGTTTCACAGGACCATATAATCCGCCTGAAAGTGAGTCAACATGGAACATTTTCTGTGTTGGATAATATGTAGTAAGCTGCCACGGTTGCCATTTGTCAAAGGATTTAGTACTTTCATATTCGTTTGCAGAGGTATTTGATACTCTGATTTCCAAAACATTATCATCTTTCAGAATTTCTGCAGGAATTTCGCATCTGAAAGGACTCATCGGGATTATTCCCAAAGACTTACCGTTAACAAACACTTCACATGAATAATGAACCTTACCCAAATCAATCAGCATTGCACCTGCTTCCTCAGGTTTTTTGAATGTAGTTTTATACATTCCGCTTCCCGAAAAGTCAATACCTGTAATCTTTGTCCAATCACCAAGTTCTACTTTTTGTTCAGGTTCTGTAATATCCTGAGATATGAAATTCATTTCACCGATTATAAATCTGTTTGTTTTTCTGAAAGAAAAATCAGAAAGTTCAACGCATTTTTCGTATGTTTTTTCGTTTTCTGATAAAACTTCTCCATCAAAGAAAAATGCCATTTCTCCAACTCTTAATGTTACAGTATAATTTTCAGGGCTTGTAATTTTACCTGTTTCTGCGTAAAGTCTTGAAAGTTTTTTGTCAGAATTAATTTCAAAGTTTTTTTCTTCATTACTTTCATTAAATAACATATAAAGCAAACCATTTTGAGTTTTTCTGATTCCAAGTCTTACTTTTTCAGTATCACCTGAAATCTCAAGATATGCAGGAATGATGTTCTTAACATCATTAACATATTCAGCACCGCAAATACCCTGAATTTCCTTTTGAGATACCACAAACACTTTACCGCCTGAAGCAATAAATTTATTAAGCACATCTATGCTTTGCTGTGGCATATATCTGCAAGGTGGTACAATAATAGTTTTGTATGTACCTTTACCCATACAGATAACTCCGTCAGATGCTTTATCTGCTGATTCTTTTAAAACATCATCATCAATTATATCAAAAAGAATGTTTGCATCTTCGATAAGATTACCGATCCTTTCATATTCCTTTGAAAGGTTATTCGGATTATCATCAACAATCCAACCGCTATCAACAAAGCAGTCATTTACAGGCATATAATATCCGACATCTGCAACTCTTTCACCTAAAGACGCAAGATATGAAAGTCTTTCTGCAAAACCGTTGAATGCAGGAAGATCTTTATAGCAAGCGTGTTTTTCAGTAAAGAGTGGCATTTCACCCATCATATGAAAACCTTCGCGACTGTAAAATGATCCGAACACATTAAATGTATTAATTCCGCGTATTGCCTGATAGTTGAACACATATCTCATTTCATCAAAAGTTGTACCTGCACCGTATACACCCATTGACTCTGTAAGAGCACGGCGTGAACCTACCTGCGCAGCAGCAGATGAAGCGTAACGAGGGAAAAATCCATTGTTAAACTTAATGCTATAATCGCGTTCACCGTTAGTGAATGTAGGATAAATCTGACGCCAGATAGCATCAACACCCGGAATATCGAAGCATCTTAATGCTCTCATCAGGTTATAGTATCCTGCTCTTGCCAATCCGAAATACAAAGAGTTTTCTCCACCAAAATGACCTGTAAACAACATTCCATGTTTGTTTGTCCAGTCTTTTTCGTTAAGAAGATAATTCTTGCAGAAAAATCTTGAGCACAAATCAAGCCATGAATATTTTGCTTTGGCTGCATCATCAGGCATATCGCCGTCTTTTAAAAGATACGGCAGATACTTACGGATAGAATATCCGTTTTCTTCTAAAAATGCCTTTTCAAGTTCTTCCCTGAATGGCATTACCGGACCGCTTGCCTCATCCGAAAACACTGCCAAAAGTGTATCTCCAAAAAACTCTTCAAGATATGGTTTATAGCCTTCGTGAGTTATTTCGATAAAATAATCTACTGCATCTTTTCTTGTAATGTCAGGCATTTCAGGAATTGCAACTCTTTCAAAACTCAACACATGTTCATAATATTCAGTTACTTTGCAATCTTGTTCTGCTTTAAAACCATCTGTTATAAGAACATCATTTACATAAATAGAAAGTACGTCTTCTGCAGGTTTATATTCCTCACCTGCTTTGAGTTCAACTACTCTTACATCGAGTTTTCTTCTTGCATATTCAGGGTGTTTAAGCATAACCTGACCGCAAGCACCACCTGAAGGCCATCCGCCTTCATCGTAAAGCCATACATACATACCTTTTTCTTTAGCACGTTTTACAGTATATTGATACTCTTCAAAATATGGCTTTGATAAATAGTCAGGTGATAAAAGTGATGGCATTGAAGCAGGTCTGAATTCTTTTGGTTCAACAACCATACAAATTGCCTTAATACCAAGCCTTTCAAATTCATCTAATTGTTTATCTGTTTCTTCGTGGCTTAATACCCCATTCCAAACCCAGTTATATGTAGGGGCATAAATTTTCGAAGGTGATTTAAAATCTTTTTCTGAAAATAAATTATTTTCTTCTAATAAGGGGTTTTTCATATAGTCTCCTTAACTAAGCATTGTGTCAACAAGCATACCCGCAAACAACCAATGCATTTCTCTTACAGGGTGATTTACTTTATTGGAAAGAAGTTCCGTAACATCGACACCACAGTTGCAAAGTTGTTTCCACTTGTTGTAGCAATTACAAACTTTTACATTATTGGCTTTAGCAACTTCTCTTGCGGCATCCATATACTTATCCATTATACCATTGTTTTGTATATCCATAAGTTCTTCAGCAATTGCTAAAATATCTTTGTCGTTAATATGAGGACTTATGCTTGTATTTAACATATTAGATGTCATAAAAATTGCTTCCGCCCCTGTCTTTGCAATCTTAACAAAGATTTCATTTAAGGAATTTTTATACTTTTCAATTCCGTCAATACCGTTTCTGCAATCATTTAAGCCAAAGCACACAACAACCAAATCGGGATTATGAGAAAGAACATCTCTTTCTAATCTGCTCAAACCATTAGTTGCGCCCGTACCGCTGACACCGCCATTGATAATGTTAACGGGAACTTCTGGATATAACAATGAAAAAATCTTGTAAATATGATTGTGATACACACTGTTTTTATCAAAAACTGTTGCGATTTTGTCCTCTGTTTTCTTATAAAGTTCAAAACATCCCTGTGTAACACTATCACCTAAAAAGCCGATTGTAACTGTTGCTTCAAGTCTGTCTTGCAATTTTGCTTTAAATTTTTCAACAATTTTCATGGGGTTCTCCGATTATTCAGGTTTTGTTTCAAGTTTGAGTGGGAAATCACCTAATTTATTTACTTTAAAACCGTTCTTTTTGTATTCTTCATAATCAAATTCTTCAAGTTCGTCAATAGCGAGTTTGTGGAATTCGTAGAAGTTTTTCCACCATTCGTAGCCTGTACCTAAATCTGCATTGAGGTATGCGTCTGCAATATCACAACCCATAGCAGGGGCAACATAAAACGCACCCATAGCAAGAACATTTACGCCGTTACCAGTAATTGCACGAAGAGCAGCAGGAACACTTTCAACAACACCTGCGTGAACATGCGGACATTTACTTGCAGCAATATGGATACCCATACCTGTACCGCAGAATAAAAGTGCTCTTTCAAATTCACCTTCTGAAATTGTAGCACCAACACGAAGTCCTACTCTGTGGAACATTAAATCTGTATCGTTAGGGTCTGAGTCTGCTTTTACGCCAAGGTCTGTAATTTCCCAACCTTTTTTACGAAGGTGTTCGCAAACTGCTTCTTTCAATGGATAACCTGCAAAGTCAGCACCTACAACTAATTTTTTGTCTTTTACCATTTTCATAATAATTACCTCTACTTTCTTTTTTTATTTAATTATATCATTATTAAAAAATGCGGTAAATGCGTTTAATTAATAATGTTTATTTTGAACAAAAAAACGACGATTTTAGTTACCATATCTGTGTACCTTTATTTTACTAATTTTTCTCGGTTAAGTCAACAAAAAAACAAGAGTCGGACAAAATCCGACTCTCTTATTTATTTAGTTTTTAGAAATTACAACAGTATGTTCAGTTGGAATGCAATCTTTTCTCATACCTTCGATGCATGCTCTTACTTCTGAAATGTAAGTTTCCTGATTTGCTTTTTTTGTAGGATAAGTGTCTGCATTGGTTGTTGCGTGTCCATCTTTAACTAACTTGTTACAAAGATCAACCCAATCCTGCTTTGAGAATGTTTCGTATTGAGGATCGTTATGAGCAACACCATTATATCTTTCGTTGCTGTTTCTCATTCTGAGTTCTTCGTTACAAACATCTCTCAAGTTATCTTCGCTTGTTTTTCTGCTCTTGTAATAGTTGTCATAAAGACCTTTAGACTGAATCTGACCAGGATTGTTTTCAAGGATTGCAATGTTAACACCTGCTGCTAATTCATCTGCAGTAAATCTGCCAACAACTGTGCCATCCATAGTAATTGTGTATGTACCTGCATCAAGTCCTGTTACTTTGATAATTTCTTTATTCATTGTGTTTGTGATATCAACACCAAAGCCTTCTGTGAAAACATATCCGTCTGCTTTTGCATACATTGGAAGTGCATCTGCAAGATAACTGTATGATACACCGTTTGAAGAAGCATTCAAATTGCTCACTGTTGCGCCATCAGTTACAGAATTGCCTGTTTTTGCATCAATATCGACTGCGGCAACAATTTCATCAGTTTCCTGACCGCGTGCGATGATATAACCTACCATATAGCCACCGTTTGAACTATGGTGAAGTCCATCACTACCTGTTATAACCAGAGAAGCATTTGGATAATTTTCTCTGATTCTGTTGGTATATTCGTTTGACATACCCCATGTGTCAATAAATGGAACATCATATTCCTCAGCCAATTCTTTAAGTCCGTCGGAAATCATACCAAAAGCATGGTTTGAACCATAAACAACACCATAAGAGAGTGTGCTTTCAAATGCATCA
This sequence comes from Clostridia bacterium, assembly GCA_045660065.1. Classification (GTDB taxonomy): domain Bacteria; phylum Bacillota; class Clostridia; order RGIG6154; family RGIG6154; genus RGIG2094. Next base: position 13,247 of record JAZRDC010000042.1, on the reverse strand, counting down.
CTTTCATCATAAAGTGTCATTGGAGTAAACATAACACCTTTACCGTTTTCTCTGCACCACTCAACAATTTTTCTGAAGTTAGCAAGAGATTCTTCGACTTCGGCTTTCATATTAGGACGACCGGCAAATCCGTTGTAATAAGTTTCATATTCATCGTCTTCCATTTGACCATGAGTGTACCTCCAGTAGCCGGAATCGTTAGCACCTACCATAATTGCAATTTCGTCACAAGCTCCATAGCCCATAGGATCGTCTTCGTTAAAGATATCCCATGTTAATCTGTTGTAGATATCACCTGCTGTGCAACCTGCAGCACCTTTATTCAAAATAACAATGTTCTTATCAGGATAACGTGTTGCATAATACTGATATAAAAAAGCCGCATACTGACCTGCATGAACTGTACTTGCACCTGCTAAACCTACAACCCAGTCTTCTTCAGGGTTTTCATTTTTATTAACGAATGTTAAATTACCATCAAAAGGTTTCTTGATTTCTGCATCTGTTAAAGGCATAAGACTTACAGTATCCTGCCAAGCAAATGCTTTAGCTTTTACAGTACCTTCAGGCAATTTAATATCAGAAAAATCAACTTCCTTTGTGGTTTCTAAATCACCAAATCCAATTGCCAACTGCTTGATATCAGTTGTTAAAAGCTTGTTGTTTGCATCATAAGCTGCAATCATAACACTTACTTTAGTGTTGTCTCCATATTTATTGTCAATATCTGCAACAACATTTAAAAAATCGCCTTCTTTGATGTAGTAAATAACATCGTTATCTCCAACTTTAAGGTCAATGTCTACGCTATAAATATCTTTTTGTGCAAAAGCGGTTTTTAAAGTGTCTGTAATGTCAGCAGATGTTTCTGAATCACGCACTTTAATATCGTATCCTGAAATATCGTCTTTAAACTTAAACTTTGTTTTGTATGAACCATTAACTTCAGTTTCAATTTCGTCAATAAAGCCGATATTATCACCATTTTTCAATAAAATTGTAACTTCCTGACCATCAAGATCAGCCTTACCTTCAACATAAACATTAGTTGCATACAAATCTTCATATGCACCCAATTCTTTTGTTGCCGCAAGTACAGAAACTGATGACAAAATCATCAATGCACTGAGCAATAAACAAACAAATTTTTCATATACTCATACCCTTTCGTTATAGTTTGTTAAGATAATTATAACACTTATTTCTTCAATTGTCAATGCATAAAATTCACATAAAAAAATAAAAAAAGCCGAAAATTCGGCTTTTTCTATTTTTATAATTTTGTGATTACAACTGTATGTGATTCAGGCACACGATCTTTTTCCATACCTTCAATACAATATCTTATTTCATCGATATATGTCTGCTGTTTTAATTTCTTTCCAGAGTAAGAATCTGCATTTTGTGTAGGATCACCAAGTTGTATAAATTTATTACAAAGATCAATCCAGTCCTGATCTGTAAATGATTTGTAGCTTTCATCATTATGAGCAACACCGAATGTACCTGAGTTTTTATTTCTCATTCTTAATTCTTCGTTGAAAATTTGTCTTAAACTTGTTTCGTTAGTCTTACGTTTTTCATAATAATTTGTATGAAGCTCTTTTGCCTGAATCTGACCTGGATTATTTTCAAGAGTTGCAATATTTACACCTGCAGCTAATTCTTCTGCAGTAGCTTTAATAACTTCAGCACCATCCATAGTAATTGAATATGTACCTTCAGCAAGTCCTGAAACTTTAATAATTTCTTTATTGATGGTATTTGTAATATCAATACCTAATTTTTCACCATGAACATATCCGGCAGCTTTTGCATACAGTGGAAGTGCTTTAGCCAAATATGTGTATGAAACACCTGTTGAAGAAGCTGTTAAATTTGTTACTGTTGCATCTTCAGTTACAACACCACTTGTAGTTGCATCAATTTCAACAGATGCAACAATCGGATCTGTTTCCTGACCACGGGCGATAATATAACCTACCACATAGCCACCTTCTGACGAATGGTGAAGCCCGTCACTACCAAGAAGAACATAACCTTTTTTACTCTGAATATAGTTAACAACAGCCGGATCTGTGTTTGCTCTGATTCTGTTTGTATATTCATTTGACATACCCCATGTATCAATAAATGGAATACCTTCTTCTTTTGCATAAGCTTCAAGTCTATCTGAAAGCATACCGAATGCGTGGTTAGCACCATAGCAAACACCATAAGAAAGTGTTGATTCAAAATCATCGCTTTCATCGTAAAGTGTCATAGGAGTGAAAGTAACGCCTTTTCCGTTTTTCTTACACCACTCTACAATTTTTTTGTAATTTTCAAAAGAAGCTTCTATATTTGCTGTCATATTGGTAGTAGTTTTACCGTTTTTCTTAGTACCGTCGTAGTATGACTCATACTCATCATCATCCATTTTACCATGGGTATATGATGAATATTTAGAATCGTTAGCACCTACCATAATTGCGATTTCATCGCAAGCGCCGTAACCCAATGGATCATTTTCATTAAAAATATCCCATTCAAGTCTGTTATAAACATCTTTTGCTGTACAACCGGCACAGCCTTTGTTCAAAATAACGATATTTCTGTCTGGATAGCGTGTTGCATAGTACTGATACAAGAACGCTGCATACTGACCTGCCTGAACTGTACTTGCACCCGCAAGACCTACTACCCATGTATCTTCAGGATCTGCATTTTTATTAACAAATGTTAAATCACCATCATATGTAATTTTTGTTTCTTCTGTTGCAAGCGGCATAAGATTGATTGTATCCTGCCAAGCAAAAGCCTTTGCTTTTACAGTACCTTCAGGCAACACAACATCTGAAAAGTCAATATCTTCATTTCCTTTGATCTCGTTAAAGTCAATGTTCAAATATTTGATTTTTGTAGCCAGAAGTGTGTTATTTTCATCATAAGCTGCAATCATAATGCTTACTTTTGTAGTATCGCCATACTTGTTTTTTATATCTGCACTAACATTTAAAAAGTCACCTGGCTTGATATAATGCATAATATCATTGTCGCCTACATTAAGGTCAATATCAACAGAATAAACGTCTTTCTGTGCAAAAGCGGTTTTTAAAGTATCTGTAATATCTGCTGATGTTTCTGAATCGCGTACTTTGATTTCGTAACCCGCAAGACTTCCATCAAACTTAAATTTCTTTGAATAGTTACCATCAGCATCTGCTTTAATTTCATTAAGATAGCCAACTTCATCACCGTTGGTAAGCAAAATTGTAACAATCTGACCACCATGTTCAGCTTTTCCTTCAAGATAAATATTTGTCAGATATTTATCTGAATAGGCACCGAGCTCACTTGTTGCTGCAAGTACCGAAACAGATGATAAAAGCATTACCATGCACAGTACCCATGAAATAATTTTTTTCATATTTTTCATCCTCCCATAATATGTTTTGCATATATATTATACCACTTAAAGTGCTCCATGTCAACAAAAATTAAAAAAAAGAAAAAGCCTAAACGACTTTTCCCTTTTTCTAATTACTGAATTTTTTCAATTACAACAGTTCTCTGAACAGGTTTTGCAGCATCCTTTGCAGCCTGTTCCTGAGCCACGATTTTTGCTCTGTTTTCTGCTTCATATTTCTTAGAACCATAATTTGAAGGATTGTTGCTGAAATATTGTTTGTAACTGCTTGAATAAGCGCCCAAAACTGCTAATTCTTCAGTTGGTGTATTTTCATTAAATTTTGAAATATCAACTTCAGGATGACTTCTGATGCCCTGTTCAGTTGTTGCAATGACTCTGTAAGAAGAATCATTGGTAACCTTTGTTACTGCTAAAGCGTGTGCTTCTTTTGACTGAATCTGTGCAGGGTTATTTGCATCAATTGCGATATTTACACCTTCTGCAAGTTCTTCAGCTGTGTAATTCTTTGTAAGTTTATTTCCGCCGATTGTAACTGTATAAGTACCTGCTTCAAGATTTTCAACCTTAATAATTTCCTGGTTAATATCTTCAGTTACAGGAACGCCCCAGTTTTCCCATGTCTGATAATACGCTGTATATGCAACAGGGATTGCGTGTGCAAGATATTCATATTCTACTCTGTTTGCAGAATAATCAGTTACAACAACATCTGCTCTTTCAGTTGTTTTTGCACCATTTTCAGCATCAATTTCAACCTTTGCAACGATTGGGTTTCCATCTTGCTGTTTGATGAACTGATATGATACATAGAAACCACCTTGTTCACCCGGGTGAACACCGTCAGTACCCATAATAACAATATAGTCTTTTGCAAGACCAAAGTCATTTCTGACTTTTTCTGTCATTTCTGTTGTTGATGTCCAAATATCAATAACAGGCAAATCGTACTGCTCAGCGATTTCTTTAATACCCTCTGTCATTTTCCAAAGACCATAAGAGTTTACTTCACCTGGGAAATCAAAACTTACACTGTAACCGCCTTCTTTTCTTCCCTCTACCATTTTGTAGTCAAAAACAACAGGTGTGAGCAAAGTAAGTGAAATACCTTTGTTTCTGCATCTTTCAATTAAAGTTTTGCAGTTAGATAAATATGTAGAAATTCTTTCTTCAATTTTAGCCTCGTCATAGTTAGCATCTTTAATAAAGTTCTGCGGTCTTAAATCGTTAAAACCAAGGCAGATTGTTGCTTCATCGATTTCTCCTGTATATACATTTTCTGTAATATCCCAGTCAAATCTGCTTAAAACACTTGAAAAACTGTTACCTGAAATACCTTTATTTACAAATGTGATATCTTTGTTCGGATATCTTGTGTGATAGTAATGTTCAATAACTTTAAGATACTGAGCACCGTGAGTGATACTGTCACCCATAAATGCAACTGTTATAGGTTCTGAATCTCCACCAAAAGTTTTGTCGCCTGTTACTTTAATCTGTTCCTTTGAAAGTGGAATAATTGTTTGTGTATCATTCCACATAAATGCTTTTATTTTTGCAGTATTTTCAGGAACTTTAATTTCAGAAAAACCACTAATTTTTTTCTCTAAATCATAGAAAGTAAAGGTTCCGTCTGCAATTTGTTCGCAACCTGTCATTCTATTGTCGGCATTGTAAAATGCAACCATAACTACATATTTACCGCCGTTACCATATTTATTGGTAATTTCTGCAGTTGCTTTTACAATTTCGTTTGCTTCAATAACCTGACTTTCGTTTTCATCTCTTAATGTAAGAGAATATACGATAGGCTGAGTAACATATGCTGCTTCAACACTTGAAGTAACATCGTTGTTACCTTCTTTTACATTGATTTTGCAATTGGCAAGATTTTCTTCGAATTTGAATTTAAACTCATATCTCAAATCCTCATCAATTTCAACTTCACCAATATATTTAATGTTGCCGTCTTGTCCTTTAATGGTAAGCATAACATAACTTCCGCTTTTTACTGCCGCCTTTGACAAGTCGCCTGCAATATAAACATTCTGTGCACTTTCCGAATATGAAACTTCACCTGTGATAGTTGCTGAAGCAACTGTAGGCAAAATCATAAGAAGTGAAAGTATTAAGCATAAAATCTTTTTCATTTTCACTATCCCCTTTTACTTATTTTGAAATTATAACTGTGCATTCAACCGGTTTAAATGTTTTGATATTTTCAATCGCACCTTTTGTTGAATTAATGTAATTCTGGTGTTCTGCTTTATTTTTATTATAATAGTTAACAAGACCATAAAAAGGCTGATTAATATCATTTTTATTAGCCTCACTAACATTTGGATCAGCCTTCTGATTTTCTTTAATGGCTTTCGCAAGTTCAATCCACTGCTGTGTTGTTAAATTATCATAATCGTACTCCCCTGCAGGTTTGTATTTAGTATGACTTCTTATACTGTGCTCTACCATAATGTTTGAACGCAATGCACTTTCTGCTTCGTATTTTTCATAAATAGCATTATACAACTGCTTTGAAACAACCTGATTAGGGTTGTTAGCAAATTCTGCAATATTTACACCGTTTGCAAGTTGCTGGGCAGTAAATTTACCAACTTCAGCGCCGTCCATAGAAATGGTATATGTTCCTTCTTCAAGGTTAGCAACTTTAATTATTTCTCTGTTCATATGATTTGTAATATCAACGCCATAGTTTTTAATATAATTATATCTGTCAACTACAGCCATTGGAAGAGATTTTGGCTTATAGGTATATGAAACACCTGAAGCAGTAGCATTTACATTTGAAACTTCTGCATTATCAGATTTTAAATTGCTATTAGAAGCATCAATTTCAACAGTTGCAATTACAGGATTGGTTTCCTGCGCTCTTGCATAAAGATATCCGAAAAGGTAACCGCCTTCGGTGCTTGGATGTATACCATCATTGCCTGTTATAACAGTAGTAGCTTTAGGATATTCTTCTCTGATTCTGTCAGAATACTCATTTGATGCTTTATAAAGGTCTAAAACAGGAACATTGTATACCTTTCCGAATTCCTGTACTTTTTTACCAACTTCACCAAGTGCCCAGTTAGTACCGTATCTTGGAACACCATCGTATAATCTGTTAGTAAATCTGTCACTTTCATCATAAAGTGCAGGAGTAATCAATGTAATAGGTATATTTCTTTTTTGGCATTCTTGAACAATTTTTTCTATATAATTTGTGCAAGAATTAATGGTTGCGCGCTTATTGGGATATGCAGACTCATAATCTTAAAATCGAACACCTTTATCGAAGGTACCATATCCAACGTCGTTCATACCAATCATAACTGTAACTTCATCACATGCACCTAAATCCAAAGGATCATTTTCATTGAAAATATCCCAATCATAACGGCGATTGATTCCTGCTGCAGAGTCGCCTGAAATACCTTTGTTAAGAATGACAATATTGCTGTCAGGATATTTTGTATAGTAATAGTTTTCAAGGAAAAATACATAGTATCCATGTGCTGTAATGCTATCGCCAAGCAATCCGATAACTTTTGTTTCTGCAGGATTTTCGTTCTTAAATGCTAAACTTGTACCTGTTACTTTTACATCTTCTTCAGCAAGTGGGAGAAGATTAATTGTATCCTGCCAAGCAAATGCTTTTACAGTTTTTGTTTCGGCAGGCAATTTAACGTCTGAAAAGTCAACAGATTTCTGAACATCGATATCATTATAACCAACATTTAATGACTTTTCTTTAATAGCAACAAGTTTATTGTTATTATCATAAGCCGCAAATAAAACTTTTACGTTTGCAATATTTCCGTACTTATTATTGATTTTTGCTACAACTTCAGTTGCTCCGCCTTCGGTGATATAGCTGATAACATCATTTCCTGCTTCTGTAAGCAAAATTTCAATTCCATAAAGGTCCTGTTTTGCAAAGGCAGTTTTAAGTGTTGATGTTAAATCTTCAGCTGTTTCACTGTCGCGCACTTTAATTTTATAGTCGCTGATTTTACCATCAAACTTAAATTTAGTTTCATAGTTCCCATCTTTATCGGTAGCAACTTCTGTAATATAACCAATTCTATCACTGTTTTTTAACAAGATAGTTATGCTTTCCATAGCTGCTTCTGCCTTACCCTGGATATAGACATTATACCAGTCAGAATCCATGGCTGCACCAACTTCTTTTGTTTCTGCCAATACTGAAACTGACGATAAAATCATCATACAGCAAAGCATTAAGCATAATACTTTTTTCATAATTAATCTTCCTTTCCCTATCATCTGTTTATGACAGATTATAATTATGCTAACTTAATAATACAATATTTTTTATGCAAAATCAAGTATCTCTATACAAATGTATCCTTTTTTATAAAAATATTATCCAAATATATAAATTTGTAATTTATTATATAACTTCAACCTTACCTGAGTGAACTATAAATATTTTACCGCAAGCAGATTCCAATCTGAATTTAACATCTTTAAATTCTTCACTTTTGGCAAGTTCTTTGTGAAGTTTTTTCAAGTCATCCGACTCGTCTTTAAACACATCTGGCAACGGTGCCTTGAGATTATTTAAAAGAAAATCGGTTACAAGTTCCTCTTTTATTATGTCCCCAAATATTTCCAGAATAAGTTCATACAAATCCACTCTTGAAACAGGCCCTTTATTTTCTTTTTCTGCAAGTTTTAAACCAATTTTTTTATATGTTTCAAAATTATTGGTACATTCAAGTTTCTTGAGAGTATTTTTAAAAGTACCGCTGTTATATATCCTGTCTACTGCTTTTTCCGTCATTTTAAGGAGTATTATTTCGTCTGCTGACATTTTACTGGTAGAAATCACTTCATAGGGCGGAAAAGAAGTTGTTCTGATATCATAATCTCCTGCTTCAGACTTTAATTTTGTATTATGAAGCAATTTTAAAAATCCAAGTTGAAGCATATCAGGTTTTAATGAATATACAAAATTAAATCCATCTTCAAAAGTTTTTAAAGTTTCTTCAGGAAGTCCTGCTATTAAATCCATATGGGTATGAACGCCTTTAGGAATCATGCTCAACTTTGCTTTAATATCATTTTTATCAAAAACTCGTCTGATAATTTTCATTGTATCTTTATTGGTTGTCTGAATTCCCAGTTCAATCTGCACCATATCTTTTGCTTTTTCAAGAAGTGTGCAGAACTCTTGTGTAATTAAAAGCGGTGAAACTTCAAAGTGGAATTTTGTATTTTGATTATTATCAATAATATATTTTAAAATCTCACAGGCACGCTCATTATTTTCATTAAAAGTACGGTCCACAAGTTTTACGAGTGGAACATTGTTATCAATAAAGAATTTCAGGCCATTTTTTACATATTCCATGTCAAAATTTCTTGTTTTGCCTTCCGATGATGACAAACAATATGAGCAATTAAACAGACAACCTCTCGAAGTTTCAAAATATATAATTTTATTTTTCAGGGCATTAATATCTTCAATATTATAGGGAAACTTAATTTTTGACAAATCAACTTTAACTTGCGGGGTAATATGCATTTTTCCTTGTTTGTTAAAAACAAAGTTAGGAATTTCCTCATCTTTGCAACCTTCAACTATTTTTGAAATTGCATACTCCCCTTCGCCGCATATTATGCCATCAATAAATGAAAACTTCCCGAGCATTTCTTCATAATTATAACCTGCCTCAGGGCCGCCAAATATAATTTTAACATCAGGCTTTACATTTTTCAGCATTGGAGCAAGTTTTAAAATAAATTCTACATTCCATATATATACTGAAAAGCAATACACTTCATAATCTGAAGCAAACAATTTTGAATATACATCAAAAATATTGTCATTAATACTGCATTCAAAAATATCACATCCTGAATTTTCCCTGAAATATCTAATCGCAAGACTTGAATGTGAATATTTTGAATTTGCAGCAATCGCTAAAACTTTTTTCTTCAAAATAAACCTCTCTAATCAATTTTAATATCTTTAATTGTTTTTATCAAAGCATTTGCCATAGAAGCAAAACCGAAATCAGTAGGGTGTGCACCGTCAACAGTACCTTCATTTCCGCATAATTCGGTTAAATCCTTACCATCTAAGAAATACACATTTTTGTCCCCTGATGCAAGGGCATTTTTATATGTTTTTTCAACAATGTTTCTTCTTTTTATTTCATCTTCCGTAAGATAAAATTTAGGTCTTGACATCATAATTACAGGTATGTCAGGGTGTCTTTTCCTTATACACTTAAACATCTTTTCATGTGTTGCCTGTAGATCTTCAGGAGAAAGTGCATTGTAATCATAATCATACACAAACATTGACATATCAAGTCCGGCAATATACTCCGCCATTTCAGGTTCACCTTTTGCATTTCCCGAAAAACCAAGATTGATATAATCATAATTGAACTCTCTTGAAATAATCGCCTGATAGCATGTTCCGGGTCTTGATGCGCATCCACCTTGTGTAATTGATGAACCATAAAATACTATCGGTTTTGTATTACTATATTGTGAACCGGGTTGTAATTCAGCATTTTTCTGTAAACCTATATAAAGTTCTTCAACGCGGCTGTACAAAGGCAAGTTGATAGTTATATCCTTCAATTTATTATCAGTCAGATTAACTATATTTTCGTAAACACCGCCCTGCCAATAGATATCAAACGGCGGTACAAATGGTTTAACAAAAACACCATCTGCATACAAATCAAAGCCTGATGAACCTGTTAAAGCCATATGTGACAAACAACATGGTTTAATTTTTGTGTGTATTGTTATATAGGAACTGTTCGTTTTAAATTTAACTCTTCCACCGGCAGTTCTGTCATATAAACCGAATACACCATCGCTCACGCTTTTTGCAACATTGCCCGGAATACGGACAAAACTGTCCCCTTCTCTGAATACACCATAGATTTTGAATGGTTTTTCTTCAATGGAATAAAACTTAACATCTTCCTTATCAATATTTGTTTTAATCTCAAAGTTTTTGTCAATTTTTGCCATTTCCATATTTAACACCTCAAATATTTCTACTCTAAAAAATTATATCACATTTTCAAATTTTTTACATCATTTTTTTCATATTTGGTTAATTTGTACAAAATATTTTAAAAAGTTTGTGAAAAAATACATTTGAAATTATTTAAGAATAATGTTATAATGTTAACTGATAAAAATTGAAATCAAGAAAGGAAGTTACAAATGGCAGATTTACAACTTAAAAATATTTACAAAATTTACGATGGCAATGTTACTGCAGTTAGTGATTTTAACTTAGACATTGAAGATAAAGAATTTATTATTCTCGTTGGTCCTTCAGGTTGCGGTAAATCAACTACTCTCAGAATGATTGCAGGTCTTGAAGAAATTTCAAAAGGTGAACTTTATATCGGTGGTAACCTCGTTAACGACGTTGAACCAAAAGACAGAGATATCGCTATGGTATTCCAGAACTATGCTCTTTATCCGCATATGACTGTTTATGATAACATGGCATTCGGTCTTAAACTCAGAAAAGTTCCAAAAGATATCATTAAAGAAAAAGTTCATGAAGCTGCTCGTATCCTCGACATCGAACATCTCTTAGACAGAAAACCTGCTGCTTTGTCAGGTGGTCAGAGACAGCGTGTTGCTCTCGGTCGTGCTATCGTTCGTGAACCTAAAGTATTCCTTATGGACGAACCTCTTTCAAACCTTGATGCTAAACTCAGAGTTCAGATGAGAACAGAAATCAACAAACTTCATAAAAAACTCGATACAACATTCCTTTATGTTACTCATGACCAGACAGAAGCTTTGACAATGGGTACAAGAATCGTTGTTATGAAAGACGGTGTTATCCAGCAGGTTGACGCTCCTCAGGTTCTCTACTCACAGCCTTGCAACGTATTCGTAGCAGGATTTATCGGTAGCCCACAGATGAACTTCTCAGATGCTACAATCGACAGACGTGCTGACGGTACATACCTCGTATTAGCAGGTGGCGGTGAAGTTAAACTTACTGAAGCAAAAGCTCAGCAGTTAGAAGCAAGCGGATTCACAGGTACAGATGTTATTATGGGTATCAGACCAGAAAACATCCATGATGAAGAAGTTTATATTTCAAATTCAGATTGCCCACTTGATGCTGACGTTATCGTTACAGAACCTATGGGTGCTGAAACATACTTGTTCCTCAAGATCGGTGAAACACAGTTCAATGCTCGTGTTAACCCAAGAACAACAGCAAAACCAGGCGACAAAATCAAAATCGCATTTGACATTTCAAAGATTCATATCTTTGACAAAGAAACAGAAAAAACAATTATCAACTAATGATTTTAACACAGCCCACAGGGCTGTGTTTTTTTGCTTAAATAAAAAATCCATTGATGGGAATTAATCAAAATCAGAGCATAATTGTTGCATTAATTATCACAATTGTATGTTGATTTTTATATAATTTTGCTATATACTTTAATTAAGAAGAAAGGATACTATATTAAGGAGACTTTATATGAAACTTGAATATCTTTTTGCGATATTCGCTTTAATTGGAATTATAGATAAAATTATCGGCAACAAATTCAAACTTGGTGATGAGTTTGAAAAAGGATTCAAAATGGCTTGTCCACTTATTCTTTCAATGGCAGGCCTGATCGTGTTGACTCCTGTTATCTCCAAATGTCTTGTTTTTATTTTTTCGGGAATTGTAGATTTTTTTGGTCTGGATATCTCTGTAGTTGCTACATTTTTTGCCGTAGATTCAGGTGGCGCTTTAATTGCTTATGAACTTGCTGATGATAAATTAGTTGCCGCATACAACGGTCTTATTGTCGCTTCTATGTTTGGTGCTACAATTTGCCCGGTAGTTTCTATGGCTCTTAATATGATTGACTCAAAATACCACAAAGAAGTATTAACAGGATTTTTGTGTGGATTTGCAACTATCCCTGTAGGATGCATCGTAGCAGGGCTAATGATAAAATTGCCATTGGTTGAAATTCTAAAAAATTCCGCTCCTACAATACTGCTTTCAGTGCTGATTTGCATAGGGTTAATAAAAAAACCTATTCTTGTACAAAAGTCTTTGTCTCTTGTTGGGACTATAATTTTTATAGTTATGTTGATAGGTTTGGGCGTAGGTATTTTTGATAAACTCACAGGAATTAAACTTATTCCTGGAATTGCCCCTATTGACGATGCAATAGGTATTGTGGGAGATATAACAATTATCCTTTCAGGTCTTTTTCCACTGCTTGCAATTATCACCCACGCATGCAAAAAAATGTTTATAAGTTTTGGTAAATTGCTCGACATTAACATTCAATCTGTAACCGGTCTTATTACTACTATTGCAAACTGCTTACCGATGTTTGATTTTGTTGACAAGATGGATCACAAGGGTCGCATAATCAACTTTGCTTTTGTTGTTTCATCTAGTTTTGTGTTTGGCGACCACTTAGCTTTCACACTTGCATTTGACAAAAATTTTGTTATTCCTTTGATTGTTGGAAAATTAATAAGCGGTATTGCCGCAATAGTTCTTGCATGCATTATTTTCAAAAAACAACCTGAATAATACTTTATCTTTTTTTCTTGGAGATTTTAAGAAGAAATTCGGCATGACTCCAACGGATATTCGAAAAAATGTGGAATATAATTTAAATCCCCACTGTTAAATTACAGTGGGGATTTTGTTGTATACAGAAAACCACCAGCTAAGCTGGTGGTTCGAAAAAGGCTTTTGCCGTTGAACAAAAAAGCCCTCCTATGTTACAATGAAAGCGGTCTAGCCAGCCGCAAAAATAACAAAGGAGGAAATATCAATGAAGAT
>JAZRDC010000041.1:0-2934 GCA_045660065.1 Clostridia bacterium | reverse complement strand
ATCTTGCAAAAAGGATTGAAAATGAGGTAAGCGGTACGCTTTCGGGGACAATTTTCATCACTTTCCCAAAGCTTTGCGAGACTGTGATAACAAGGCTCGGCGGATTTTTAAGTTTAGATAAGGTTTCTGCTAAATCGCTGTCCTGACAACAGATTGCGCAGGCGTTTTCATCCAAAATTCCCCTTAATGTCATCTGCTGTGGCAGAATTATTCTTCCCTTTGGGGCAGATGCGTCAATTGGCATTACAAGTACAATTGTATTACCTTTTTTCACCAAGCCCTCTAAAATTTTTTTGTCTTGCTTGTTAGGTTTTAAACTCCCTAACATTTCTTTTAATTTTTCAATATTTTCCCCTGTTTCTGAACTTACATAAATTTCATTTTCTGTGCTTTCAGGAACGTTTTCAAGCAAATCGCATTTTGTGTATGCAATTATAAATGGAATATTTTTGCTTTTGAAAAGTTGTGTAATTTCTTTGTCGGTTTCGCAAAGTCCTTTTGCTGAGTCTACCGCCAAAATGGCAATATCAGTCTGATTTACCGCAATTTTCGCCTTTTTCATACGAATTTCGCCGATTTCGGTATTATCTCCAAATCCCGGGCAGTCAATAATTGTAACTGGCCCTAAGGGCAAAAGTTCCATGTTTTTTTTCACAATGTCGGTGGTAGTGCCCTCGAAGTCTGACACCACAGAAAGTTCCTGATTTGTGATTTTGTTTACCAAACTTGATTTCCCCGCATTTACCATACCGAAAAATCCAATGTGTATTCTCTCACCTGTAGGTGCTTGATTAAGGCTCATATTAAATCTCCTCTACCTTCTTATTTTTCTGCAGTATTGTGTGCACAGTTTATCGGTACATTCTGAGCAGGAAAGCGCCATATTGCTGTTTTCCCAGAATCTTTCGGGATACAAAAACACACATATTTCCCATATCAGCCAGTTTATAACAGATAAAATAACAAGAGTCCATGAATAGAAACTGTTAACGCTGATTATGGGCAGGAACATCATCAAGTGGTCCCAGTTGAATATTCTGCAGGTTGTGCAGCACTTGGTTTTTACTATAAGGCGGAATGGGCACCATATAAGTACGCATATAAGGTCGCACACATAAAATAATGTGGCAATTAAAATCATTTCCTTATCGCCAAGTACATTGTATAATCGAAGCACACCTAAAACTACCGTCAACACAATCCAGATTATCATTACTTTGTATGCTCTTTGGGTGGTTTGCTTTATATAATTTTTCAAAGCCATAAGGCTTACCTTTTCTTTAATTGGTTTAAAAAGCGACGGGAAAAGTTTTTGCGAGCCTATGGAAATATGCGCTTTTACAGGGATAAGTTGAATAATCATATCAATTACCCATATTCCCCACAAAATGTGCAAGAGTGAAAATTTATCAAAGAATTTCCACCCCGATACAACATCAAAACTGCCGGGGTGCGCAAAATAAACAAAAATTGCAATAATAAACACTAAAATTCTGCCCACAAGCCTTGCAAAATATATACTTCTGGTTTTTGACATATATCAAATCTCCTTAATTAGTGTTCAAAACATGATTATACATTTTTGTTACATCTTCATTCATATTAACAGGCATAATTTGGACTGCAGAATTCTGGTTTTTAAATACCACAAAAATCTGATGTGCAAAACCTTGCCCCATCCACTCAACGCCTTCAAAATCAAGAATAACTTCTTCAAATTTATCAAGACAGTTAAGTACTCGTCTTGCTTGTGAACGAGAAACAGGAGATGCATCAAAAATATTTTTAAGGGGAATTATGGTTTTGCTAAATCCTCCGTACATATTTGCATATCTGTCAAAAACATCTTTGCTTGTTTTGTTTGATGAATTTGAAATAGACATTATAACAAGAGTACCTTTATCGGCAATAGGTTCAGTTTCATAAATATGGCTGTCATCAAACTTATTGGTGGTAAATATTTTATCACTTGAAAATATTAAAAATTTATCCATTATTTTTGAGGTGAAGAAAATTCCTTCGCCAGAATGGTTTGATGCATCTGTTGTAAGTTTGCCTTTAAACAGTTCGCAAATGGCATCATCCAGCGATGGAAAATCAAAATGATTTTTGATTTTTTCAAATATACCTATTCCATCATCTAAAATGCACACTGTAGTTTGAATATAATCAGTTTCTACACTGACATACAGTTTGTCAGCAGCAGAATGATCAATAACATTGTTGACCATTTCGCTGAAAGCATATTCCCAGATTTGTTGAATATTTTGTGGTAAATTTTTTATATGTGATTTAAGACATTTGTTGAAAATGAAAGTTTCATTTTTAATTTCATCAAGTTGTCTTAAAAAAACATATTCTGACTTATTGCTTGTAAGAACATATTGTCCGCGCTTTATTCGTTTAATTATATTTTGGTCAACAAGTTCATTGATGTAAGAATGTACTGTAGTTTTATTTATACCAAGAGATTCGGAAATGTATTGCGCAAGGTTTTCAGGTTGATTTTTAACTTTTTCAAGAATGTAACTGATTATCGAATCTTTCTTTTTTTTGTCAAATTTCATTTTACCACCTCTTTAACATATCATACCCATATTATATATTTTAATTCATAATATGTCAATAGTTAGTTGCTATAAAATAAAAGAAAGTTGGTATAAAAAAATTTATACCAACTTTCTAAATAAATTGTTCAAAATTATAATGGAAAATTTTTAATCATTTTCAATATCTACAAGTTTTGAAACAGGTACGTTTAAAACTTCGCCTATAACAAAAAGCGTTTTAAGCGATGGGCAGAAAAAACTGTTAGGACCTTCAAGTTGGGCAACATATCCTGCTGAAAGGTCGCATGCTTCTGCAAGTTCTTCTTGTGTCATACCTCTTAACTTTCTATAGTATGCAATTTTAAGTCCGATTTTTATTACATTC
>JAZRDC010000040.1:0-3633 GCA_045660065.1 Clostridia bacterium | reverse complement strand
AAAAAACTCGGCGGATATATGAAAAAGCATACAGGTGCTATCTTATTTACCATCTGTTTAATGCTTGTATCAGCATTTTTAGGACTTTTATCACCTTATTTTATAAGCAAGGTTGTAGACGTTATACTTCCTGCTAAAAATTTCAAAGGTCTTATCAGTGTAGTTATTATTTTAATACTTGTGCAGTTTTTGATATGGATTAATCACATATTAAGAGCAAAGACCATACATAAAGTGGGCGAAGAAATTATCCATGATATAAGACTTGATTTATTCAAGCATTTGCAGGAGTTGCAGTTTTCCTATTTTGACTCTGTTCCTCACGGTAAAATCATTGTTCGCATAGTAAACTATGTTAACTCAATTTCAGGCACACTTTCAAATGGTATTGTTGATATTATCACAAACGTATTTACTGTTTTTGTAATTGTGGGCTTTATGCTTTCAATGGACGTTATGCTCACACTTATCTGTGTTGTGGGAGTTCCTGTTTTCCTGGTATTTTTGTCATTTTTAAGAAAAATGCACAAAGCTGCCTGGGAAAAATATTCTGCAAAGCAAAGTAACTTGAACGCATACATTCACGAAAATATTGAGGGGATGAAAGTTACTCAGTCTTTTGCCCGTGAAGAAAAAAACAAGAGCATTTTTGCAAAAGTTTGCGGTGAAAACAGATTTTTCTGGATGAAAGCGAAAAAAATCGAACTTTTTATTCCTGTGGGAGTAAACTTTTTATCGGTAGTTATAACTATTCTGATTTATGTTTACGGCGCTCAGCGTGTTATGGCAGGAACTCTTGGAATGGGTGAACTTTTAGCATTTGCGGCGTACAATTCAAGATTCTGGGCACCTATCGGTGCTATCGCAGGATTTTACAATCAGATTGTTACCTGCAGTGTTTATATTGAAAGAATTTTCGACCTTATGGAAGAACCTGTTACTGTTAAGAACTTGCCGGGAGCAAAAGATTTGCCGCCAATCCAAGGTCATATTGAGTTTAAAAACGTAAGTTTCAAATATGAACCTGATGAGCCTTATGTATTAAATGATATTTCATTTGAGGTAAAACCGGGAGAAAGTGTTGCAATCGTAGGCCCTACTGGTGCAGGTAAGTCTACAATTATAAATCTTTTGTCAAGATTTTACAATGTTGAAGAAGGTAAAGTTTTAATTGACGGACACAGCGTTATGGATGTAACTCTTGAGTCTTTAAGAAACCGTATGGGCATTATGCTTCAGGACAGTTTCTTGTTTACCGGAACAATTATGGAAAATATCCGTTACAGTAAATTAGATGCAACCGAAGAAGAAGTAATTGCGGCTGCAAAGACAGTTTGTGCTCACGATTTTATAAAAGACTTGCCTGATGGATATAACACAATGGTTGAAGAACGTGGTGCAACACTGTCGCAAGGTCAAAGACAGTTGGTCGCTTTTGCAAGAGCAATTTTAGCAGACCCTGAAATCTTAATCCTTGACGAAGCAACATCAAGCATTGATACAGAAACTGAAGTTGCACTCCAGAAAGGTTTGGAAGAACTTTTAAAAGGCAGAACTTCATTTATTGTTGCACATCGACTTTCTACTATTAAGAACAGTTCACAGATTATGTATATTTCAGACCACAAAATCCAGGAGCGCGGAACTCACGAAGAACTTCTGGCTCTTGGTGGAAAATATGCAGACCTTTATAATGCACAATTTAAGTTCATAAATATTTAAGAGATGTTAAAATCTTCCATAATGGAACTAACCTCACCGTCGTCGAAACTCGCTTTAGTGTGTTCGCAATGTCAAATACGCCATTGCTCACATTTGTCGCAGTTTCTCCTCTCAAAAACGAAAAATACTTTTCGTTTTTGTAAAGGAAGAGTCGTGCGAAAAATGAGTTTCTGCGAGTAGCAGAAACGAAGTAAAAGCACGAACTCTGACGCTGTACGCCTTCAGGTTCGGTTAGCCCATTCTGAAAAATTTTTCCTATCTCTTGAGAAAAAAGTATAAAAAAGTCAGGCGTTTGCCTGACTTTTTACTATAATTACTTATTATTCATTTTTTTAAAAAATTCTTCCAACCATTTTTTAGATTCTGATCCATCGTTGTCGCTAAACATTGAATCAGATGTTTTTTCTTCAGACTTAAGATCATCAAGTATACGCTTTGCACAAGAAAAAAGCATTTCTTCGTTTACTTTTTTAGGTGTTCCAACGAATTTTGAATAGTTATCAAAGGTGATTTTTCTGATTGCTTCATCACTTAACCCCAGTCCTTTTACTTCTATTTTCCAATAAGGATGAGTGTGTGTTGTGCCTTCTTTTCCCAAAAGTGCTTTTGTAAAGTCATAAAGTTGGTAGTTGTCGGGACTTTTTATTGAATTGGAATCGGTTCCGTATAAAATTCTGTCTGAATATTTTTCGAAAAATGCACGCCACTTTGGTACATCTTTTGCAAACTGAACATACATATTAGTTCCGGGTGTAATGTCAAACTTTACATTTTTATATGTTTCCATTATGCGGACCGCTTCATCATATTCCGCCGCAATAAAGAAAAAGTGAGCAAATACGATGTTAAGTTTCGGATTTTTTTCAAGTCTGTTAAAAGCCTCGTTATAAAGTTCCTGTTTTGTAAGGTGAGTTCCGTCTGCGTATGTATTTTCTCTTTGTGGGTCCCAGCAGGCATCGCCATCGGGGGTATGAACCAAAACGGGAATGTTGTTTTGCTCTAAATAGTCAAACATATTATCTAAGCGCTCATCATCAATTCCGTAGCCGAGTCTTTTTCTTGTATCTGCTGCAAACATAAGTTTAATACCATCGCAGCCCATGTCAAGAAGCGCTTTTGCCTGTACTTCAAAGGGAATATCTTTGTAATAGCCATCAAACATATTGGGCATTCCGAAAACCGAAATGTTTAAGTCCTTGTAGTGTTTTTTAAAGTACAAAAGCCAGAGGTTGTATGCAATATATCTGTAAGTGAGGCTGTGTATTGCAACATCAGTTACACCTTGTTCTTTTATTTCATCAAGAAAGGTTTCACATTTATCAAACTCCGGTGTGCTCATATGAAGATGCGCATCTGCAAATCTTTTCATTTTTTCATCTTCCTTCATATATAATGTAGATTTCGGTTATAGTATATTCCACAGGGGATATAAAGTCAAGGAAAAATTTTTTTAAAAAACTCTTTACTTTTTGGAAATAATATGTTATTATAACTTGTAAACCTTTTGCTATGGTTCGGGAATCTCCGACCCGGATCGTTGTGAAATGGCGATTTATATTATTATTTGGAGGTATTTCAAAATGGAAAAAGAAATCAAACAGCAGATTATCGCGGATAACAAAATCCACGACACAGACACAGGTTCACCTGAAGTTCAGATTGCTATTCTCACAAACAGAATCAATCACTTGAACGAACACCTTAAAGTGAACAAAAAAGACTTCCACTCAAGAAGAGGTCTTCTTAAGATGGTAGGTAAAAGACGTGGTCTTCTTTTGTACTTGCAGAAGAAAGATATCGAAAGATACAGAGCAATTATTGCTAAACTCGGTCTTAGAAAGTAATGTAAAAACGGAGGGAGATTTTTATGCTCCCTCTTTTTTGCGTTAAAATCACCAAATTTTTTTGATG
>JAZRDC010000039.1:0-14342 GCA_045660065.1 Clostridia bacterium | reverse complement strand
CTGCCACTCAAAAACAGTTGACTTAAAAGAAGTTACAAAACGCGCAGATGTTTTGGTTGCGGCAGTTGGAATTGCAAAATTCGTTAAAGCGGATATGGTCAAAGAGGGAGCAGTAGTAATCGATGTTGGAATGAACAGAGACGAAAATGGCAAACTCTGCGGCGATGTGGATTTTGACGAAGTTGTAAATGTTGCTTCAGCAATCACACCTGTTCCGGGCGGAGTTGGTCCGATGACAATTGCAATGTTAATGCGTAACACAGTTGAAGCATCAAAAATTAAATAAAAGGAAAATAAAATCCCCTTCACAAAGTTCTTTTGAAGGGGGTAAAAGGGGGAAACTTTTCTCGAAAGAAAAGTTTCCCCCTTTATTGTTCTTAAATTATTTTGAAGTGAGTTTTACAGGTGATTTGCCTGTTGGTGTGAATTCACCAAGGAGTGCGTCTACGAATGTTCTGATTGTGTGTTCGTGGCAATCGTATGCGTTTAAGTATGTAAGACCTGAAACTTCGTAGTATTTATAAATGTAAGGCGCACCGAAGTTTGCGATGATGATTTTGTTTGCGTCACCTGCATTTGATGCCCAGATTGAAACTGCTTCTCTGCCCCAGAAATCAAGGGGACCTTGTGGCTGGTGGAATGAACGGCTCATAGCAAAAATTACAAGATCGTAATTTGGCTGTTTCCACTGAAGATGGTCAACCCACACATTTCTTTCCATATCAACTTCAAAGCCTTTTTCGACCAAAACATCCTGAAGTTTTGTAAGTGCTTCGTATTCGCCATCTGATGGTGTAACACCGATAACCAAAATCTTTTTGATTTTGTTTTTGTCAATCGGGAAGTTGTTTTTGTAGTTGTTCATAAGAGTAAGGCTCTTTTTGTTGATTTCTTTGGCTTTTTCAATAAAGTAAGAGTCTTCTTTTTCAAACTTAACCTGTCTGCCATCCAAGATGCCATATTCTTCTTTGAGCTTCCAGATTCTTTCAACTGCAGCGTCTAAAATCTTTTCATCAAATTTGCCTTCAAGGATTCTCTTTTCAAGTTCATCAAAGTATCTTAAATCAGGCCACAAAAGCATATCGTTTCCTGCTTCTAATGACATAATTGTTCTTTCAATTCCTGCTTCGCCGCCAAATCCGCCCATAGTAAGCGCATCTGTTACAACAACGCCTTTAAAACCGAGTTCTTCTCTTAAAAGTTTGGTTACAAGTTCTTTTGAGAATGTTGCAGCAGGCCAGATTCCGTCAACCTGCTCTGTCTGATAGTCAGTAAGGTTTGTGTGACCTGTCATAACGGTAGGCACTCCTGCTTCGATAAGTTCTTTGTAAACTTTACCTGTGGTTGCCATCCATTTTTCAAAAGGCATATCGTTGTCTCTTGGTGCAAGGTGAGCATCTACGAGATTATCAACATTTCCGCCCGGATAGTGCTTGATTGTTGCGATAATTCCGTTGTCTTTCATTGCCTGGATCTGCTGTTTGGCAATTTTGATTGTCTGTTCAGGGCTTTCACTTATCTGACGGGTGCTTCCCAATGTGCTTTTCATTGAATAAGCAAGGTCAATAACAGGAGAAAATCCCCAGTGGATACCGCTTGTTTTGAAATCTTCTGCGAAAATTTCGCCTGAGAGATATGAAATATCGTCATCGTCAGCGGCGCCGATTGCCATCTGTGATGCTTTACCGAATTTGTGATCTCTTGCAACTCTGCCCACGTCACCTGAACCGATAAGATTAACTCTTAAATGATTGTTACATTCTACCATTACATCAGCAAGGTTTGCAGATGAATCTAAATCAAAGCCTACAATCTGTCCTCTTGATGAGTTAAAAAGTCCGCCTAATGGATATTTTTCCAAAAACTCTGCAGGACTTTCGTAGTTTTCAAGTTGTTTGTAAAGTTCGGTTGTTGTGATTGTAACTGTCTGACCGATTTTTTCTCTTAAGGAAAGTTCTTTCCATGATTTTACTTTTTCCATAATATACGCTCCTTTATAAGGTTGATGCAATTATATCACAAACTTTTGATTGTTGTCTATATTTATTGACGGATAAGTCGATTTTTACCATTAATTTGTTCAAAATTGCCATATATACAATAAATATGTGTGAAAGCAGTGCTTTAAATATAATTTTTTACAAAACGTTGCCTGTTACAATGTCTTTCCAGAAAAAGCCTGAATTTTCTGTGAGCACTGGTTCTTCCAATTCGGGAATTGAATTTATTTTTCCTGATGTGAATTTTAAAAGTCTGTTTCTGCAACTTTCAATTCTTTTGATTAAACCGCCGATTCTGATATCCTGAACATCAAATCCATGAGGTTTATAGTCAGAATGCCATTCTGCCTCAAATGCCTGATGATAAATATCTGTTCTTTTTATAAGTTCGTCGCATACCTTTGCAGAATTTTCAAGATCTTTTATATCTTTTTCTTTATAAGCCTTGCGGATTCTTATGCCAAGCTCTGCTTTGAGGGAAAGTATGTCTGCAAGTTTTGCCATACGGTCAAAAATGTACTCAAATTCACCCTTGTTTTTTAAATTCCTGATTTTATCCGCAAGATTTTTGTAATATTCATTATCGCCTTTAGAACATTTATAATCAAATTTGCCCATAAAAAGGTCATTGTATAAAATATATTTACTTGCAACATCTTGCCAGCCGTCAGATTGCTGATGCTTTCTTCCGGGGGTGTCAAGTTCGTCAAGGGTTGTGAAGTTGTCAAAATCGCAACCTGTGATTTCTTTGAATCTGGCTTTTATGCTTTCCATGTCGGTGTTACCTTTTGAGTATTCAGCCGCAAACATCAGGGTAGGGAGGATTGAGTATCTTGAACACTCGTTGCCGTCATCACCCCAAACGGTCATTAATATGTCGTCAACGCCACATTTTTTGCAGGCATCAAGTCCTGCTTTGGTGTTGGCGATGCTGTAGGAGTTAAATGGTGCAAAACCACGCCACCCATTTGCACCTCCTGCAAAAATAACTTTTCTGTTAAAAAGTTTGCAGGCATTAAATGCCGAAATATATATGTCAGGGGCAGGCTGATAATAATTCCAGTACACCAAAGATGTGTTTTCGGGCAGAGTGGGGTTTTCTGATATTTTTTCAGGGTGCTTTACCATTTCGTTTATTCCGTTAGTACCTGTTGCCGCATCTAAAAACATATCGTGCCATACCATAGGCTCTAACCCGTATTTATTTACGATATCGTAAACTTTTTTTAAGTGGCGGGACATAAGTTCAAACTTGTTTTCATATCCGTGCTTTTGTAAATGCTTGCCAAGACCTACTCTTATTGCCTCGTCCATACCGATATGAATCTTTTTTGATGAAAAACATTCGGTGGTGGTTTTTATCATTTTTTCAATAAGTTCGTATGTTTTTTCTTCGTCAATCAAAAGTATGTCGTCGCAGTCATTTATACTGCCGTACACCTTTTTCCACTTGAATATAGCATTAAGGTGAGCAAGGGTTTGGATGCAGGGAATAAGTTCCAATCCGATTTCATTGCAAAAACCATTAATTTCCTTAAGTTCATTTTTGGTGTATTTTCCTCTTAAATGACCAAAGAAAGGCTCGCCTGTGATTTCAAATGTGTCTTCAGTATAAAGCATAAGGGTATTGTAACCCATTTTTTTAATCAATCCTGCGTATTTTTTTACAGAGTCCACAGTCATAACTGCGTTTCTCGAACAATCAAGCATTACGCCAAGCATTTTTTTCATAGAATCACCCCTATGGCATTATACTAACATATTTTCTGTTAAATGGCAATAGAGTGTTTTTTGAAAAATTTAAAAAAATTGTTGACAAACGGTTATGTTTGTGGTACTATTAAGGTCTAATACTATGTAAATTGGTGTTATATGCCCTTGTGGAAAGGATTTTATTGGTAAAAATGCCAAAAAATCGCACAAGATGGCAGTTTTCATTCATATTTGGAACGAAAGTTTTGGTATTGGCTTTCACTTAACATGTTCAGGATGATTAATAAACAGCATCAACTTTAATTAAATGTAAAAATTTAAATGAGGTGATTAATTTATGATGCCACGCGAGATTAAGCTCGGTAAGAATACTCGTATGAGTTATTCAAAAATTACAGAAGCGTCACAGATGCCTAACCTTATTGAAGTCCAGAAAGATTCTTACGAATGGTTTTTAACTGACGGACTTTTAGAGGTTTTGAAAGATGTTTCTCCTATTACCAACTTCTCAAGCCGTGATGATCAGGAAAGAAGCTGCAGATGGTTCTTGTCTGACGAAATGTTCTCTAATGTGTTCAACAAACCGCAGATTGATGACATGGCAGACAAGCTGGTTCTTGAGTTTATTGATTTTACTCTTGAAAAGGAAAATACCAAGTATACTCTTGAAGAATGCAGAGAAAGAGATGCAACATATGCTGCTCCTTTGAAGGTAAGAGTAAGACTTATCAACAAAGACACAGGGGAAGTTAAAGAACAGGAAATCTTTATGGGTGATTTCCCTCTTATGACTGACCAGGGTACATTTGTTTACAACGGTGCTGAACGTGTAATTGTCAGCCAGTTGGTAAAATCTCCTGGAATTTACTATGCTTCTTCATTTGATAAAGCAGGTAACAAACTCTTTACATCTACTGTTATTCCAAACAGAGGTGCATGGATTGAATACGAAACCGATCAGTACAATGTATTTTCAGTAAGAGTTGACAGAACAAGAAAACTTCCTGTTACTGTTCTTTTAAAGGCTTTTGGTCTTAACTCTGCAGATGAAATTACAGATATGTTCGGTGAAGAAGATATTCTTCTTAACACATTAAGCAAAGATACCACAAAGAACACAGAAGAAGCGTTGGAAGAAATCTACAAAAGACTTCGTCCCGGCGAACCTGCAACATTAGAAGGTGCTGCAAAACTCGTTGGTTCATTGTTCTTTGATGCTAAAAGATATGATTTGGCTCGTGTTGGTCGTTATAAGTTCAACAAAAAACTTGCTCTTTCAGACAGAGTTTTAGGCAAAACTCTTAAAGAAGATGTTGTTAGCCCTGTTACAGGCGAAATTTTATTCTCAGCAGGCGATGTTCTTAATAAAGACGCTTGTTTGGAACTTGAAAAGAACGCAGTAAACAGAGTTGTTCTTGATATCGACGGAGACAGCGTTATCGTATTTTCTAACGGTATGGTTGATGCGAAACATTTTGTTGATTTCGACCCTGAGGAAATCGGCATCAACGAAAATGTAAGATTTGACCTTCTTACAAAACTCATCGAAGAAGCAAATGGCGACAACGATGAACTCAAAAGATTACTTGCAGAAAACGCAGAAAATCTTATGCCTAAACACGTTATGGTTGAAGATGTTTTTGCATCTGTAAACTATGTTTTAAATATGCGCCACGGTCTTGGCGAAACAGATAATATCGACCATTTGGGTAACAGAAGACTTCGTGCAGTTGGCGAACTTTTGCAGAACCAGTTCAGACTTGGTTTCTCAAGAATGGAAAGAGTTGTAAGAGAAAGAATGACAATTCAGGATTTGGATGTTATTACTCCTCAGGCTCTTATCAATACAAGACCTGTTGTTGCAGCAGTTAAAGAATTCTTTGGTTCTTCACAGCTTTCACAGTTTATGGATCAGCCTAACCCATTGGCTGAACTTACACATAAGAGAAGACTTTCAGCATTAGGTCCTGGCGGTTTGTCAAGAGACCGTGCAAGTTTTGATGTTCGAGACGTACACTATTCTCACTACGGCAGAATGTGTCCTATCGAAACTCCTGAAGGTCCTAACATCGGTCTTATCAACTCACTTGCAACATAAGCAAGAATTAGTAACTACGGTTTTATCGAAGCACCTTACAGAGTTGTAAAAGATGGCGCAGTTACTGATGAAATCGTATATATCACAGCAGATATCGAAGACGGTAAAATTATCGCTCAGGCTACTGAACCTGTTGATGAAAACGGCAAATTTATTGCAAAGAAAATCATCGCAAGAAAACAGGACGATATGATTGAAGTTGCTCCTGACAGAATTGATTATATGGATGTATCTCCTCGTCAGGTAGTATCTGTTGCTACAGCAATGATTCCGTTCCTTGAAAACGATGACGCATCCCGTGCACTTATGGGATCTAACATGCAGCGTCAGGCAGTTCCGCTTATCAAAGCAGAATCACCAATTATCGGTACAGGTATGGAATACAGAGCCGCTATGGACTCAGGTGTTGTTGTAGTTGCAAAATCAGACTGCACAGTATTGAAGGTTTCAGCAGATAAAGTTGTTGTAAGAGAAGCAGAAACTGATGAAATCAGAACATATAATATTTTGAAATTCACACGTTCTAACCAGGGAACATGTATTAATCAGAGACCTGTTGTTAAAGAGGGCGACTTTGTTAAAAAAGGCGAACTTATTGCAGACGGTCCTGCTACTGAAAATGGTGAAGTAGGTCTTGGTAAAAACATTCTCATCGGCTTTATGACATGGGAAGGTTACAACTACGAAGATGCTATTTTGCTTAACGAAAATCTTGTAAAAGAAGACGTTTTGACTTCAATTCATATTGAAGAATATGAAATTGATTCAAGAGATACAAAACTCGGACCTGAAGAAATCACAAGAGATATTCCAAACGTTGGTGACGATGCACTTCGCGACCTTGATGAAAGAGGTATCGTAAGAATCGGTGCTGAAGTTCACGCAGGGGATATTTTGGTTGGTAAAGTTACACCAAAGGGCGAAACCGAACTTACTGCTGAAGAAAGACTTCTTCGTGCAATCTTCGGTGAAAAAGCAAGAGAAGTTAGAGATACTTCACTTCGCGTACCACACGGTGAATCAGGTATTATCGTAGATGTAAAAGTATTTACAAGAGAAAACGGTGACGAATTACAGCCTGGCGTAAATCAGGTTATCAGATGTTATATCGCACAGAAGAGAAAAATCTCTGTTGGTGATAAAATGGCTGGTCGTCACGGTAACAAAGGTGTCGTTTCAAGAGTTCTTCCTCAGGAAGATATGCCATTCTTACCAGATGGTACACCGCTCCAGATTGTACTCAATCCTTTGGGCGTACCTTCTCGTATGAACATCGGTCAGGTATTGGAAGTTCACCTTGGTTATGCAGCAAAAGCCCTTGGCTGGAAAGTTGCAACACCTGTATTCGATGGTGCTCACGAAGAAGACATCAAAGAAGCATTAAAGCTTGCAAAGCAGGTTGAAGCCGATAAAGAAAACGGTACACCTGAACTTTATGACGAAACAGGTAAAATCACACTTTATGACGGTAGAACAGGTCAGAAGTTTGACAACCCTGTTACCGTTGGATATATGTATATGTTGAAACTCCATCACCTTGTTGATGATAAAATCCACGCTCGTTCAACAGGTCCATACTCACTTGTTACTCAGCAGCCTCTCGGTGGTAAAGCACAGTTCGGCGGACAGAGATTCGGTGAAATGGAAGTTTGGGCATTGGAAGCATATGGTGCAGCATATACCTTGCAGGAAATATTGACAATCAAGTCAGACGATGTTGTTGGTCGTGTTAAGACATACGAATCAATCGTTAAAGGTCTTAACGTTCCAAAACCTGGTGTTCCTGAATCATTTAAAGTATTGATCAAAGAATTGCAGAGCCTTTGCCTTGATGTTAAGGTTCTCGACAAAGATGATAACGAAATTGATTTGAGAGAATACGACGAAGACATCGAAGCACCGGAAGCTACTCCGGAAATCTTAGCAGAAATCAGAAAGAGCGCAGAACGCGCTGAAGAAGAAGCCCTTGCTAACGGAAGCAGACAGGAAGAAGATGAGGACGAATTTGGCCTCGAAGAAGAACTTGTTTATGACGGCGGGTTTGAAAACGTTGTTGATTTTGAAGACCTCAACGACTAAGATTTAAGATTTATTGTTAATATTGCGGCAATTTATTTGCCGTCAGAAAGGACTGAAGTTTATGGAAAATGAAAGAACTGTTTTGTCAGAAAACACTCCTGTTAGTGCTCCTGATAAATACGAGTTTAAGTCTATAAAAATCGGCTTGGCATCACCGGAGGCAGTAAGAAGTTGGTCTCGTGGTGAGGTTAAAAAGCCTGAAACTATAAACTATAGAACATTGAAGCCTGAAACAGGCGGACTTTATTGCGAAAGAATTTTCGGACCTATGAAGGACTGGGAATGTCATTGCGGTAAGTATAAGAGATTGAGATATAAAGGTATCGTCTGCGACAAGTGCGGCGTTGAAGTTACCAAATCTAAAGTAAGACGTGAAAGAATGGGTCACATTGAACTTGCGGCTCCTGTTTCACACATCTGGTATTTCAGAGGTATTCCTTCAAGAATGGGTTTAATCCTTGAAATGTCACCAAGAGATTTGGAAAAAGTACTTTACTTTGCAGCATATGTTGTAACAGATCCTGGTAAAACTCCGCTTTACAAAAAGCAGCTCTTAAATGAAAATGAATACAGAGAAGCATATGATAAGTATGGCAAGAAGTTCAAAGCAGGAATGGGTGCAGAAGCAATCAAAACTCTCCTTGCTGAACTTGACTTAGAAGAAATTTCAGCACAGCTCAAAGCTGAACTTGAAGAAGTTTCAGGTCAGAGCCAGAAGAGAATCAAGCTTATCAAAAGACTTGATGTTGTTGAATCATTCAGACTTTCAGGTAACAAACCTGAATGGATGATTATGGATGTACTTCCTGTTATCCCACCTGATTTGAGACCTATGGTACAGTTAGACGGTGGCAGATTTGCAACATCTGACTTAAATGACTTATACAGACGTGTTATCAACAGAAATAACCGTTTGGCAAGACTTTTGGAACTTAAAGCACCTGACATTATCGTTAGAAACGAAAAGAGAATGCTTCAGGAAGCGGTTGACGCACTTATCAACAACGGTAAGCGTGGCAGAGCCGTTACAGGCCCTGGCAACCGTGCATTAAAATCACTTTCTGATATGCTTAAAGGTAAGCAGGGTCGTTTCAGACAGAACCTCTTGGGTAAGCGTGTTGACTACTCAGGCCGTTCAGTTATCGTTGTAGGTCCTGACCTTAAGATTTATCAGTGCGGTCTTCCAAAAGAAATGGCTATCGAACTCTTCAAGCCTTTCGTTATGGAAAGACTCGTTAAAAAAGGTCTTGCACTTAACATTAAAAATGCAAAGAGAATGGTAGAAAGAGTTCGTCCTGAAGTTTGGGAAGTTTTAGAAGAAGTTATCAAAGAACATCCGGTTCTCTTAAACCGTGCTCCTACACTTCACAGACTTGGTATTCAGGCATTCGAACCTGTATTGGTTGAAGGTAGAGCATTGAAACTCCATCCGTTGGTATGTACAGCGTACAACGCCGACTTCGACGGTGACCAGATGGCTATCCACCTTCCTCTTTCAGCAGAGGCTCAGGCAGAAGCAAGATTCTTGATGCTTTCAGCAAACAACCTTTTAAAACCTCAGGATGGTAAACCTGTTACAGTTCCTACACAGGATATGATTTTGGGTTCATACTATCTTACATTGGTTAAGGCTAAAGAAGTTAAGATTACAGATGCAGGCGACTCAGACTTTGAAGTTGGTCAGACTGTAAACCTTATTTCAGATCATTTTGATGGTGCTCCATCACTTATGAAAGTGAATGCAGCATTAGAAGCAGAAGGCAAAAAACCTGCTTCATATACAGAAGAAGGCTTTAAATTCCAGGGCGAACCTGGCGAAGGCAAAGTGTTTATGACAAAAGACGAAGCACTTCTTGCTTACGAAAACGGTGCTGTTGGTCTTCACGCTCCTATCAAAGTTCTTATGAAGGGCGAACTTAATGGCACAGAATACTCAAAACTTGTGGATATGACTGTTGGTAGAATTATCTTCAACGCAAACATTCCACAGGATTTAGGATATGTTGACAGAAACGATCCTGAACATATGTTCGACCTTGAAATTACTGCACTTCTTAACGCAGTTAAGAGCAAGCCGACAGATACAAAAGCCGCTGATAAGAAAGTTTTAAGCACAATTGCAGACAAGTGCATCAAAGTTCACGGAACTGCAGAAGCTGCTGAAACACTTGATAAAATCAAGGCTACAGGTTATAAATATTCAACACAGGGTGCTATCACAATTTCTGTTTCAGATATTTTGGTACTCGGTGAAAAAGAAGAATATATCGCAAAAACTGAAGAAGAAATCGATAAGATTACCAAGAAGTTCAGACGTGGTGTTATCGGTGACGAAGAACGCCATAACCTCATAGTTGACGCTTGGATGAAAACTAACGATGAAATCGGTAAAGCGATCCTTAAAAATCTTGATAAGTACAATCCTATCTATATGATGGCTGACTCAGGAGCGAGAGGTAGCATTAACCAGATCAGACAGCTTTCAGGTATGCGTGGTGTCATGGGTAAAACAGACGGTGGTGCTATGGAAGTTCCGATTAAAGCTAACTTCCGTGAAGGTCTTACCGTGCTTGAATTCTTCTCATCATCTCACGGTACCAGAAAAGGTCTTGCAGATACTGCGCTTAGAACTGCCGACTCTGGTTACCTCACAAGACGTCTTGTTGACGTTGCTCAGGATGTTATCGTTCGTGAAGACGATTGCGGATCTACAGAATACACAATCGTATCTGAAATCAAAGACGGTAACGCAGTACTTGAAAAACTCTATGACAGACTTGTTGGCAGAACAGCATTTGAAGATGTTGTTAACCCTGCTACAGGCGAAGTGATTGTTGCTAAAAATGAACTCATTCACGATAAAGAAGCAACAGAAATTTGCGCTGCAGGAATTGAAGAAGTTAAAGTTCGTTCAGTTCTTACATGTAAATCAAAATTCGGTGTATGTTCAAAATGTTACGGTGCTAACCTTGCATCAGGCAAAGCAGTTGATATCGGTGAAGCAGTTGGTATTATCGCTGCTCAGTCAATCGGTGAACCTGGTACACAGCTTACAATGAGAACATTCCATACCGGTGGTGCGGCTTCAGGCGACGATATCACACAGGGTCTCCCTCGTGTTACCGAATTGTTTGAAGCAAGAAAACCAAAGGGTGTTGCAATTATTTCTGAAATTGCAGGTAAAATCCATTTGGATGAAAGCAAAAAACTTCGTGAAATCATTGTTCAGAGCGAAGATGAAGATAAGATTTATCAGATTCCGTTCAACGCAAGAATTAAAGTTTCTGAAGGCGAAGTTATCGAAAAAGGTACTCCGCTTACAGACGGTTCACTTGATCCACACGATCTTTTGGATATTTTGGGAAGCGATGCTGTTCACGCATACATCGTTCGCGAAGTTCAGAAGGTTTACCGTATGACAGGTGTTGACATCAGCGACAAACATATCGAAGTTATTGTTCGTCAGATGATGAAGAAAGTAAGAATTGAAGACTCAGGCGATACAAACTTCCTTATCGGCTCAATGGTTGACTACCTCGAGGTTGAAAGAGCAAATATTAAGATGGAAGAAGAAGGCAAACGTAAGGCAGTATTTGTTCAGGAACTTTTGGGTATTACAAAAGCATCTCTTGCAACAGACAGCTTCTTGTCAGCTGCATCATTCCAGGAAACAACAAGAGTACTCACCGAAGCTGCTATCAAAGGTAAGGTTGATCCGCTTATCGGTCTTAAAGAAAACGTTATTATCGGTAAACTTATCCCTGCAGGTACAGGTATTGCAAAATACCAGGAAGTTGATGTTGTTCCAAAAGCAGACATTAACACAATCGAAGACCCTGAAGGCATTTTAACAAAAATGTTTGAAGGCGAAACAGAATCTGCAGAATCAGCTGAATAATAAAAATTTAACTCCCTTGTGCTATATGCACAGGGGAGTTTTTTTGTTTTTGTGAAATATAATACGGGGGAAAACCTTTCTTAAAAGAAAGCGTTTTCCCCCGTACCCCTTTTCCAAAGAAGTTTGTAAAATTTTATTTATTATGGATTACATGCTGAGCACGGTTTATAGCCTGAATCTATGGCGTCCTCTAAAAATGTTCTGCATTTGGTGTATTTTAGATAATGACAAGATTCTCGGTGATATTTTGTACCTGTTGCAGTTATGTAGACAACAGTTGGAAGTTCTTCTTCAATACTTGATATTTCCTCATAATAGTAGTTGGGATGTGAGGTCATATACATTGCATTTTCACAACTTGTGCAGATTGCCATAACAAAAATAAGCAAAAATAATGTAAATATTTTTCTCATTTCAAAAACTCCCATAAATAAAAAATGCGTAGCCTGAAACAGGCTACGCACAAAAAACGCAGGGACCCTGTTTCAAGTCTGCAACAACCTTATACTTAAAAGTAACATTAAAATATCATCTTCCGAGGTATAACGAAACAAGAGTATACGCTTTTTACATTAGCGTATCCTCAAAAAATGATAGTATTAAATTGTTACTTTAAATAATTAAAGTTGTTGCACCATTAGTATATCACAAACAGAATAAAATTACAATATTAAACTGTAAATAATAAAATTCCACTACATATTGTGAAGTTTTTTATGCAATCCACAAATCACCCTAAAATAATAAAAAAATAATAAAAAAACTCTTGACAAATTGATTTTTGTAGTGTTATAATGGTATCCGTGTGATAGTGGGTTAATGGGTGTACTATGCCTTAAAGCCTGTTATTACGGGGTATTGTGGCAGATTTATCTGCTTGTACGGAGGAAAAGTAATTTAAAATGATTACTCACTTAGGTGAGGTTTGTGTCGGGCTTAAACAGTCAAAAAAGGCTGTTTCAAACGGCGAAGCAAAGAAAATTTACTTAGCGCACGATGCAGACCGTAATATTAAAGAAACATTTGAAAAACTTTGCAAAAAAGCAAAGATTGAAGCAGACAGCACTTATTCGCTGGCACAACTCGGTGAACTTTGTTCAATCGATGTAGGTGCCGCAGTTGTCGCAGTTTTAAAATCGGTATAAGACCTTTGGGTTTTATATATACAATTCTATACGCATGGAGGTGAAATAATGCCAACATTTAACCAGTTAGTTAGAAAGGGTAGAGAAACATCTGTTAAAAAGTCTACTGCTCCTGCACTTTTGAAGGGTTACAACTCAATCAAAAAGGAAGCTACTAATCAGCAGTCTCCGCAGAAGAGAGGCGTTTGCACATATGTTAAAACAACTACTCCTAAGAAGCCTAACTCAGCTCTTAGAAAGATTGCCAGAGTAAGATTGTCAAACGGTATCGAAGTTACATCTTATATCCCTGGTATCGGCCATAACTTACAGGAACATAGCGTTGTTCTTATAAGAGGTGGTAGAGTTAAGGATCTCCCTGGTGTACGTTACCATATCATCAGAGGTACACTTGATACTTCAGGTGTTGCTAACAGAAATCAGAGTAGATCTAAGTATGGCGCAAAGAAAGCAAAGAAAAAATAATCACAAACTATGAATTAAGATGGTGCTTTAAGGGCATTTTATATAATATATATTTGCCACTTTTTAGCACTTGCGGCGCATATTGCGCCGAGTACCTGTGATTGATATCACTAAAAGGAGGGAAGAAACGTGCCAAGACGTGGTTTTGTTGCAAAAAGAGAGGTTTTACCAGATCCAATGTACGGTAGCGTTGTTGTTACAAGACTTATCAACAACATTATGTTAGACGGTAAGAAGGGTGTTGCTCAGAAAATCGTTTATGATGCATTTGAAATCATTAAAGAAAAAACTGGTAAAGAACCTTTAGAAGTATTCGGTCAGGCTATGGAAAACATTATGCCTGTTCTCGAAGTTAAAGCTAGAAGAGTCGGTGGTGCTACTTATCAGGTACCAATGGAAGTTAGACCTGAAAGAAGACAGACTTTAGGCTTAAGATGGCTCACATCATACTCAAGAGCAAGAGGCGAAAAGACTATGAGAGAAAGACTCGCAAACGAAATCTTAGACGCTATCAACAACTTGGGTGGAGCTGTTAAGAAGAAAGACGACACACACAAAATGGCTGAAGCTAACAAAGCTTTTGCACATTATCGTTGGTAATCTTTCGATAATTAATTTGAATTTATCCGATTTTAATAAATCGACTATTCTCGAAAGGAGGAAATCAGTATGGGCAGAGAGTATTCATTACAGAATACAAGAAATATCGGTATCATGGCTCATATCGATGCCGGTAAAACAACTACTACTGAAAGAATTCTGTTCTACACAGGTAAAAACCGTAAATTAGGTGAAACTCACGATGGTTCTGCTACAATGGACTGGATGGTTCAGGAGCAGGAACGTGGTATCACAATCACATCTGCGGCTACTACTTGTTTCTGGGAACCTCAGGTAGGTCCTTTCAAAGGAATCAAGAACAGAATCAATATCATTGACACACC
>JAZRDC010000038.1:0-43523 GCA_045660065.1 Clostridia bacterium | reverse complement strand
CGCTGATAATGGGGGAATATACATTAAAATGTAGTTGAACTTTAGCATAAAGTGTGGTATAATTAAAAAGAATAAGTATATATATTTATTTCGGCTAAAGGAGAAACCAATGATTTTAACTGTTACTGCAAATCCTACAATAGACAGAGTGTATTTTGTGGACGGATTTGAATTCGGCAAGGTGCACAGAGTGGATAGTGTTTCCCGCTCTGCAGGGGGGAAAGGCATTAATGTAGCGCGAGTTGCAAAAATTATAGGTTGCAGCACCGCGGCAATGGGATTTGTCGGCGGATACACAGGAGATTTTATTAAATCGGAAGTTAAAAAGCAGGGAATTAAAGAGATGTTTACAGAAATTGCAGGGGAGACAAGAACCTGCGTGAATATCTCAGACAGTAACGGAAAATCAGGCGAAGTTTTAGAAGCAGGTCCTGAAATTATGGCAGAAGAAAGAAACAGATTTATAAAAACTTATACTGATGAAATTGATAGTTTTCAGGTGATTTGCCTGTCAGGCAGTTTGCCTAAAGGTTTAGGCACAGATTTTTATAAAGAACTGGTTGAAATTGCAAAGGCAAAAAACAAGAAGATAATAGTTGATACAAGCGGTAAGGCGCTGGAAGAAGTTTTAAATTCAAAGCCATATATGGTAAAACCTAATGACGATGAAGTTGCCGCTCTTATGAACAAGGCAGTAAAAACAGATGACGATATTAAAGAAGCACTTTTGTTTCTTTATGAAAAAGGGGTGGAAGTTCCGTTTATTTCATTAGGTAAAAATGGCGCTGCCGCTATGATAGATGGAATTTGTTACAGATTTTTTCCGCCTGAAGTTACGGTAATTAATTCAGTCGGCTCAGGGGATAGTGCGGTTGCAGGTGTCGCGTCAGGTCTTGATATGGGATATGATATTAAAGATGCCATAAAACTTGGAATGGCGGCAGGTGCGGCAAATACACAGTTTGCACAGACAGGCTTTGTAACAAAAGAACTGGTTGAGAAATTTTATAGCCAAATTGGTGTGGAAATAATTTAAAAAAATACAGATAAGATATAAAAAAGAACGGAGAGATAGCGTGAAACTGAAAACATTTAAGGGCGGAATACACCCGGCTGACAGCAAAAGTCTAACAAATAAAGTGCCTGTTGTTCCGCATATTCCAACAGAAACTATCATAATTCCAATGCGTCAGCATATTGGCGCACCGTGCACACCTGTTGTTCAGGTGGGGGACGATGTTTTGATGGGGCAGTGCGTGGGAACAAGCGATGCCTTTGTATCAGCACCTGTTCATTCATCTGTTTCAGGTACAGTTGTTGACATCAGATATTATCCTCATCCCGGGGGCGGCGAGGCTGAATGCGTTGTTATTCAGAATGATTTTAAAGATACACTTCATCCGTCAATAACTCCCTGGAATCTTGATGTAAGTCCTGAAAGCATCAGAACTTTTGTTGAAAAAACAGATGCAAGTGTGATTGTTGACAAAGTAAAAAATGCAGGTATTGTAGGTATGGGTGGTGCGGCATTCCCACTTTATGTAAAACTTATGCCGCCAAAAGAAAATCCTATTGATACAGTTATTTTAAATGGTGCTGAATGTGAACCATACTTAACATCAGACCACAGAGCAATGCTTGAAAAACCTGCACAGATTATAATTGGTGCGCTTTTAATTAAAAAAGCGGTAAATGCCTCAAGAGTTGTTATTGCCATAGAAAACAACAAACCTGATGCAATTGAAACTTTAGGAAAAGTTGCAAAAGAGTTCAGTGAAATAGAAATCGGGGTATTAAAGACAAAGTATCCTCAGGGCAGTGAAAAGCAGATTATCAATGCGGTTACGGGCAGACAGGTACCGTCTGGCGGGCTTCCGTCAGCGGTTGGTGTGCTTGTTTCAAATGTGGATACTGCATCATCTGTTGCAAAGGCGGTTGTTATGAATATGCCTTTAATAGAAAGAAATATCACAGTTTCGGGAGATGCGGTAGAAAGACCGTCTAACTTTTTGGTAAGAATGGGCGTTCCTTTTTCGAGTCTTTTTGAAGCGGCAGGCGGATTTAAGGTAGAGCCTAAAAAAGTTATTATGGGCGGACCTATGATGGGTATTCCGCAGGATTCTTTGCAGGTGCCTGTAATTAAAGGCGTGTCAGGCGTTCTGGCATTTTCAGAGCCTGAAACTTTCGGCAAAGAAGAAGGAACATGCATTAAATGCGGAAAATGTGTTGAAGTTTGCCCTATGCGACTTATGCCTAACGCTCTTAGTATGTTCTCTGCAGTAGAAAATGTTGAAAAACTTAAAGAATATCACGTTATGGATTGTATGGAATGTGGCTCTTGCTCATTTATATGTCCACAGAGAAGATTTATGGTTCAGCATATCAAGACTGCCAAGGCATTGGTAAAGAAAAACAGTTAATTGTGAAACGGAGATAAAAGATGAATAATTTTATAGTTTCTTATGCGCCTCATGTAAGATGCGCAAAATCCACAAAACAACTTATGGCAGATGTTGTAATAGCACTTATGCCGGCACTTATAGCGGCAATTTACTTTTTCGGATTGCCTGCATTAGTACATACTGTAGTTTGCGTTGCATCTTGTTTATTTTTTGAATGGATATGGGAAAAGGCGTTTAAACTGCCATCTACCATCGGTGATTTTTCAGCGGTAATTACAGGTATTTTAATAGCATTTAATATGCCTGTTTCAGCACCATACTGGCTTGGAATTACAGGTAGTGCTTTTGCTATACTTGTAGTAAAAATGTTCTTTGGCGGACTTGGCAATAATTTTGTAAATCCCGCCCTTGCAGGTCGTGTGTTTATGCTTCTTTGTTGGCCTGTGTTGATGACAGGGTGGACAAAACCTGAATTTAATATGTCTTTTGTTACAGATGCAGTTTCAACTGCAACACCCCTTGGTGCTTTGGCAGAAGGCGGAGAGGCAGCATTTTCATATGCTCAGTTGTTTTTTGGTAACATCGGCGGATGTATGGGCGAGGTAAGTGCTCTTGCAATTTTAATCGGATTTATATATTTGCTTGTAAGAAAAGTAATAACATGGAAAATCCCTGTTATTTATGTTCTGACAGTATATGTTTTATCAACTATTTTAGGAGAAAACGGACTTTACCATATTCTTTCAGGCGGTTTGATGCTTGGTGCAGTATTTATGGCAACAGATTATGTTACAAGTCCAATGTCAGGTGTGGGACATATTGTTTATGCAATAGGTCTTGGTGTTTTAACTGTTGTAATAAGAATTTACGGTGCTTTGCCTGAAGGTGTAAGTTATTCAATTCTTCTTATGAATATTGTAACACCACTTATTGATACCTACACAAAGAACAGAATTTACGGAAAAACAGGAGGAAAATCAAATGGCTAAAGAAAATTCATCACTTAAAATGATTGTAACTCTTGTTGTTATTGCGTGTATAATCGCCTTGGCTATGAGTTATGTAAACGGACTTACTGCACCTATTATTGAATCAAATGCTCAAAAGGCTTTAAATGAGTCTTTGGCTGTGGTTCTTCCGGCAGACAGTTATGAAATTGTAAATGAAGAACCTGCCGTGTACGAGGCAGTTAAAGATGGCGAAAAAATCGGTGTGTGCGTTGTTAACTCTGTTAAAGGCTATGGCGGAGATATTAAAGTAATGTGCGGAATTTTAAATGATGGCACAGTTAACAAAGTTGAAATTTTAGAAATGAGCGAAACTCCGGGGCTTGGTGCGAATGCAGGAAATGACAGTTTTAAAAGTCAGTTTGAGGGCAAAAGCGGTGTAATCGGAGTCAGCAAGACAGGTAAAAGCGATAGTGAAATTTTAGCAATTTCAGGCGCTACCATCACATCAAAGGCAGTAACAGACGCAGTAAATTCTGCAATTGAAATTGCAAAGCAATGGGGGGATAAATAATGAACAATTTTACAAAAGGTTTTATTAAAGAAAATCCTACACTGGTGCTTTTGCTTGGTATGTGTCCTTCACTTGCAACAACTACTTCGGTTACAAATGCAATAGGTATGGGGCTTTCTGCAACTGCAGTTTTAATATGCTCAAATGCAGTTATTTCACTTTTAAGAAAACTTATTCCGCAGAAAGTAAGAATTGCATCATACATAGCAATTATTGCGGCATTCGTAACAATTGTTGAAATGCTTTTAAAAGCATATTTACCTGATCTTTCAAATGCACTTGGTGTATTTATACCATTGATTGTTGTAAACTGCATTATTTTAGCCCGTGCAGAAGCCTTTGCTTCTAAAAACGGAGTTTTAGCATCAATTGTAGACGGCGTTTCAATGGGCCTTGGTTTTACATTTGCATTAATAATAATTGCAACTGTAAGAGAAGTTTTGGGAGCAGGTACATGGTGCGGACTTCCTGTGCTTCCGTCAGGATATCAGCCTGCAATTATGTTTATTCTTCCTGCGGGCGGATTTTTAACTCTGGGAATGATTTTAGGCGTAATAAATCTCATAAAGGAGGGCAAAAAGAATGCTTAGTAACATTTTAAAAATCGCAATTTCTGCTATTTTAATCAACAACTTCGTTTTGTCAAGATTTATGGGAATATGCCCGTTTTTGGGCGTTTCAAAAAAGACCTCTACCGCAGTTGGTATGGGTATGGCGGTTACATTTGTAATGACATTGGCAGGAACAATTACCTGGCTTATCAACAATTACATTTTAGTTGCCTTTAATATGGGATATATGAAAACCATTGTATTCATTTTTGTAATTGCGGCACTTGTTCAGTTTGTTGAAATGGCACTTCAGAAATATTCACCGTCCCTTTATTCGGCGCTTGGCATTTATCTGCCTCTTATTACCACAAACTGTGCAGTATTAGGTGCGGTGCTTCTGGCAGTTGATACTTATAACTATGGCTTGGTAGAAACAATAGTATTCAACTTTTGTGCGGCAATCGGATTTACATTGGCAATTATTTTGCTCTCAGGTGTAAGAGAAAGATTAGAGACTGCAAAAATTCCGAAATTTATGCAGGGATTTCCTATCGTTTTGGTTTCAGCGGCACTTATCTCAATGGCTTTCTTAGGCTTTGCCGGAATGTAAAGGAGGATTTAAATTATGAATATTATTATTCCTGTTTTGCTTTTTGGAGCAATAGGTCTTGTAGTTGGAGTTGTTTTGAGTATAGCATCAAAACTTTTTGCAGTTGAAACAGATGAAAGAATTGAACTTATCACTGATCTTTTGCCGGGTGCTAACTGCGGCGGTTGTGGATATGCAGGATGCGGCGCTTGTGCGGCGGCAATAGTTTCAGGCGAAGCACCAATAAATGCTTGTCCGGGATGCGCAAATATTGATAAAATCGCAGAAATTATGGGTGTTGAATCTGTTGGAGCACAGGCAAAAAAAGCATATATTGCCTGCTCGGGACAGACAGGTAAGGCTTTTAAAAAATATGATTTTGACGGTACAATGAGTTGCTATGATATCAGCCAGTTAAAAGGCGGAGACAAAAATTGTGCATACGCTTGTCTTGGCTATGGCGATTGTGTTAAAAAGTGTGCCTTTGGTGCGCTTTCAATTGCAGACGGTATCGCATCGGTAGACCGCTCTAAATGTACTGGCTGCGGAGTTTGTTCAGCAGTTTGTCCAAAAAGTGTTATCAAAATTTTACCTGAAAATATCAAGGCTTTTGTTGGTTGCTCATCAAAAGATAAAGGTGCGGCACTTAAAGAAAAGTGTAGTGTAGGTTGTATCGGATGTAAAATCTGCGAGAAAAACTGCGAAGCGGAGGCTATAAAGGTTGTTGATAATCTTGCAGTTATCGATTACGACAAATGCACAGGTTGCGGAATTTGTGCAGAAAAATGTCCGAAGAAAATAATAAATTTAAACTAACGGAGAAATAAATGAGAGTATTTAAAAGATTAATGGCGGCGGGAATAATGCTTGTCATCACACTGTCTTTATTTACAAATGTATATGCCAAAGAGCCTGATATTTCAAGCCGTGCGGCAGTGCTTATTGATGCTCAGACAGGGCAGATTTTATACGAAAAAAATAAAGATGAAAAACTTTATCCTGCAAGTATTACCAAAATAATGACTTTATACATAGCAGCACAAAGTGAAAACAGTGAACTTGCAAAAGCATCTGAAACTGCAATCAAAGCAGTTCCGAGAGATACCTCAAACATCGCTATCGATTACAATGAAGAATTTTCTTTGGAACAACTTATGTTTGCGGCACAACTTATGTCTGCCAATGATGCTTGTAATGTTATAGCAGAGCATGTGGCGGGTTCATTGGAAGATTTTGCGGCACTTATGAATAAAACTGCAAAGCAACTTGGTACAAGAAACACAAACTTTGTGAATGCCAACGGTCTTATGGATAAAAACCATTATACCACAGCATACGATTTTGCATTGATTACTAAAAATGCCATTAAGAATGAAGAATTTTTGAAAGTATTTTCTACTGTTGAGTATTCCATTCCTTATACCAACAAAAAGAAAGAAGAACGCAATATGGTGGCTCAACACAGAATGATGCACTGGCCTCAGTACAGTCATCTGGGAGTTATCGGCGGTAAAGCGGGATATACAACAGAATCTCAGCATACTCTTGTTACATACGGCGAGAAAAACGGAATTAAAGTTATTGCAGTTGTGCTGAAATCACCTGATTTTAACTCTGTTTACAAAGATACTGAAAAATTGCTTGAATTTGCATATAACGACTTTGAAAAAGTAACAATATCAGAAACAGATATTGAACCAAAGGTGGAAAAATATACAACTTATACACCAAAAGGTGAAGTTACATTCTGGGCGCAAAGAGGTGTTGAGCAAGACTACACATTTGAATTTTCAGATCAGAAAGTAGATGTTGTTTCATCGTCAGGCGCTATAATGGGAAGCCTCGATGTGGAAGTAAAAACCAAAACCCCTTGGTGGAAAGTAGTTTTATATATTTTTCTTACAATAATTATTGCTTTTATTGCGTGGCTTTTGTTTATGTATATTGTGCTTGTTATAAAGTATAACAGAAAAAAACGCAGAAGACGCGCACTCAAAAGAAAGTACAGATAAGAAAGGACCGTGAAAGTAAATTGAAACTTTTAATAGTTGATGATGAAAAATTATTGGTAAAAGGCCTTAAATTCAATTTTGAACAGGACGATTACGAGGTAGTTACCGCTATGGATGGCGAAGAAGCGGTAAAACTTGCTAAAGATAAATCAATAGACCTTATTATTTTAGACCTTATGTTGCCTAAAATGGATGGTTTAGAGGTGTGCCAGAAGGTAAGAGAAACTTCTAATGTGCCAATTATTATGCTTACTGCAAAAAGTGATGATATTGACAAGATTATGGGGCTTGACTACGGTGCAGACGATTATATGACAAAGCCTTTTAATATTTTGGAACTTAAAGCAAGAGTTAAAGCGATTTTAAGAAGAAAAACAAGAGAGGGAGACCACGGAGCAGAACAGGTACAGTCGGTTTCAGGTGTGTCTCTTGACAGAATGACAAGACGAGTGGATATAGAAGGCAAAAAGATTGAACTTACTGTTAAAGAGTATGATATTATGGACTTGCTTTTGTCAAATCCGGGCAGAGTTTATTCAAGAGATGACCTTTTAAATCTTATATGGGGCTATGATTATCCGGGAGATGCAAGAACTGTTGATGTTCACGTAAGACGCCTGAGAGAAAAAATTGAGTCAGATCCGGCACAGCCGAAATATATACTCACCAAGTGGGGGGTAGGATACTATTTTAAGAACGCGTAAGAAAAAGATTGGCATAACAAGAATGAGGCTTATTGTAACATACATAAGCATTATTGTAATAACACTTTTGTTTATTTCAAGTTATGTGCTTGTTTCGATGAGTCAGTATCTTAAAAATCAGCAAAAGGTTGAAACTTTAGCAAATGCCAATGTTATTGCCAATGTGATATCTGAATATAT
The DNA here is from genome assembly GCA_045660065.1 of Clostridia bacterium. Classification (GTDB taxonomy): domain Bacteria; phylum Bacillota; class Clostridia; order RGIG6154; family RGIG6154; genus RGIG2094. Next base: position 35,564 of record JAZRDC010000038.1, on the reverse strand, counting down.
GGATGACCCGTCAGTTATTTCTTATCTTGTAAAACAAACAAGTCCTGATGAGGCATCCAGAATAATTATTACAGACGAAACTGCTAAGGTAATTTATGACTCTGCCGAAACCAACAGCATTTTCGGCAAAACCCTTATCAAGCAGGAAATAATGTCAGCCCTTAAAGGAAATGATACAGTAAATACTTACAAGGAAAAAGATGTAGGAACTGTTATTCAGGGAGCGGCAACAGTTATTTCTGAGGCTGAAACTGTGGGTGTTGTGTATGTTTCTGAGGTTGCATCGTCAATTGATGAATTCATCGCCAATGTAAGATGGATTTTGATAGTTATCTCTTTGATTGTATGTCTTTTAATCGGGGTTTTAAGTTCAGTTATGTCTGATATTATCATAGGTCCTATTGAAAGATTTACAAAAATAATCAGAGGTATGGAAGGAGACACTCCTGACAAACACGTTCCTGTTATGGGTAAAGACGAAATTGCAGAACTTGGAATTGCATTTAATGCTCTTATTGATAAACTTGATCAGATGGAAGAAAAGAGAAGGCTTTTTGTTTCAAATGCGTCTCACGAACTAAAAACGCCGCTTAGTTCCATCAAACTTTTGTCAGACTCCGTTCTTTCAATGAATGAACTTGACGAAGAAAGTGTCCGTGAATTTATGACCGATATTAACGGCGAAATTGACAGACTTACCAAGATTATCGACAGACTTTTATCACTTACAAAATTAGATGTGGGTGACGAAGGATTAGACCTTAAAGTTACCGACCTTAACGAAATGGCAGGAAGAATTGTAAAAAGCCTTCAGCCTGTTTCGGAGGCAAAAAATGTTGTGCTGAGCTGTGCGACAAACAGAGAAGCATTGGCTATGGTAGACAGAGAAAAATTCTGGCAGGTAGTTTATAACATTACTGACAATGCGGTAAAATATACTCCATCGGGCGGAACTGTTACAGTTTATGTATTCAACGAAGGTGAGTACTGCAGAATTGAAATTGTTGATACGGGAATAGGAATTCCGGAAGATGATGTAAATAAGATTTTTGACAGATTTTACAGAGTTGACAAAGCCCGTGCAAGAGAAAGCGGTGGTACAGGACTTGGACTTTCCATTGCAAATGATGTTGTTTCTATGCACGAGGGTAAAATTCTTGTGGACAGTAAAGAAGGCGTTGGAACAAAGTTTATCATCATAGTTCCGAAAAAATTGCAACTTGAAGATTAGGGGGGATACTGTGAAAAAGATTATTAGCATAATGCTTGTTATAGTTATGTTTTTAGTAATGCTTTCAGCCTGTGGTGAAAATACACTTAAATATTCTGCAAAACTTTATTTTGTTAATTCTGATAGTACGGAACTTGTTCAGGAAACAAGAGAAATTTCGATTTCGGATGATAAAAGTATCGCAGAATGTGTTGTAAAAGAACTTTTAACAGGCCCGAAAAATCCGGAATATAAAGCAATTATTCCAAAAGAGGCGAAACTCAATGAGGTAAATGTTGCGGGGAATCTTGCAATAATTGATTTTTCAAAAGAAATTTATCCTGAAACAGATGCAGATATCCTTTTGCTCAGCACATCGGTTTTAAGAACTGTTGCTGAAATCGAAGGAATTACAAGAGTGCTTATTTCTGTTGACGGCAAAGATTTCGAAACATCAGATGGCAATTCTGTGGGAATAATGGACAAAGATGATATTGTGTACGATACCACACCTGAAGTTAAGCAACAACAGTATATCACTTTGTATTTTGCAGACAAAGAAGGTTCTGTTCTTGTTGAAGAAACAAGAAAAATCACAGTGAACGAAAAAGAAAAACTTGAGATGCAGGCAATAAAAGAATTGCTCAAAGGTCCTGAGGACAAGGAATTGAATAAAACAATACCTCAAGAAACAAAAATCCTTTCGGTAGAAACAAAAGAAGGAGTTTGCTTCGTAAATCTTTCTCAGGAATTTGTTTCAAGACACGCAGGAGGAACAATGGGCGAACAACTTACAATCTATTCTATTGTAAATACATTGACTTCTCTTGAGGGAATTGAAAAAGTTCAGTTCTTAATTGAAGGACAGAAAAACGAATCATTTATCCATATGCTTATAAATGAACCATTTGTAAGAGATGAGGGTATGATAGAATAATGTAGCATAAAAGGATGTGATAACCACAGGTGTTATTACATCCTTTTTTGTTTCAACGAGGAGTTGATTGACAGTGAGTTTTTGCTGTGATATAATTGCCACATACAGAATTTTATTTCATAAAATTCTTAGGAGCTGCCGCTCCTTTGTGCTCTTGTGGGCACTGTGTCAATTGACGGCGTCGCAAAAATGCCCTTGCGAGCAAGCATTTTTACTCCTGGTAAAATGATTTTGTGGCATCTAAATCGGGCACTATATAATATTAAAAAAACTAAGGAGATGAGTGTATGGCAACAGCATTTGTTGAAAATATTAACGGCGTACCTACGATGGTTATAGATGGAAAACCATACTATGGAAGTGCAATTACAATATCAAATAACCGTGATGGTGAATTAAAACTTGATGAAGAATATCTTATCAATTTAGGCAAGTCAGGCGTTAAGATTTTCTTTTTAATCTGTGATACGAATTTTACAAGGCCAAATGCTTATGAAATGTTTAAAAAAGAAGCGGAAACAATAATGAAAGCAGTACCTGATGCGTACATCATTCCCCGTGTTGGACTTCAGCCTACAAAAGAGTGGACAGATGCACACCCAAACGCAATGATTGAATTTTCTGATGGAGTAAAAAGAGACGCTTATTTAAGATCAGAAACCTATAACGCACATATAGGGCCATATTCTTTAAGTTCTGAAGAGTGGCGTAATGATGCGGGTAAAGCTTTGATTGATTTTTGCGAAAACGCACAAAAAGAATCTTTTGGGGACAGAATTATCGGATATTTTATTTGTGCAGGAAGTACCTCAGAATGGCATCCTTCAATGAGGGGTATAACCATACTGAATCTTCACATGGATGATGGGGTTTATTTTGACACAAGCGATGCATTTAAAAATGAGTTTCAATCATATTTAGATGAAAAATATGGTGAAAATGCCCCAAAGGCAAGAATTCCTGATATAGATGAGCAGTACTATCTTATGCATTTTGATGAAGACGTGAAGAATATGAGTGGGGGAAGAAGTCATCAGCCTGCACCTATGGCTCCGCTGAAAGGGAATTGCCACGGCTCATTCCCGAATCCTGAAAATGCTCAGAATGTTACAGATTTTTATATGGCTTGGGGAGATGCTACTGCAAAAAGTATTCTGTATTTTGCCGGTTTAGTAAAAGACAGATGGCCGGACAAATTAACAGGTGCATTTTATTCATATACACGTTGGGCGCAGATGAACAGCGGACTTTCGGGTACAAACAGAATTTTAAAAGATAACAGACTTGATTTTTGTGCAGCTCCCGGAGATTATCAGAACAGACAGCCGGGTGGTTGGGAAGCAAACCGTTCACCGTTTGACAGCATGCGTGTAAATGATATGATTTTCTTTGCAGAAGACGATACAAGAACTCATAAAGAAAATCTTTACTATCGTTCAGGTTATGGCGTGTATGATGAAACTGACACCAAAAATGTTTTGAAAAGAAATTTCGGTAAAAATCTATGCAGTGTGAACTATGGTTGGTGGTTTGACCAGCATCATGGCGGCGGAAGATATAACGATAAGGCATGTTTTGATGTTATGAAAAAGCAGACTGAAATTGCAGATAGCGTGGCATCAGACAGATATAAAGACAACGATATTGCATTTGTCTATGATGTTGAAAGTTATATGGCGGTATCGCACGATTCCACTCAGCACAGTATTACCACAATGAAAAACTTTTCTCTTGGAAATATCGGCGCACCATACGATGAATACATTTTAGATGATTTTGCAAACGATAACATGAAGGATTACAAGCTTTACATTTTTGCCGCAGCTTGTATGATGAGTGATAAAAAAATTGAGTTAATCAAGAAAAAACTTCAGAAAAATCACGCTACCGCTTTGTGGTTGTATGGCTCAGGATACATGAATGAAAATGCAAAAAATATTATGAGTACAGATAATATAAAAGAACTTACAGGTTTTTCTGTAAACGAACTTTTTGATTATGCTTATGATACATTTTTCAGAATTTGCGGAAATGAAAAAATTGCACAAAATCTTGTGCCACAGAGAGTTTACGGTAAAATTGATATGCCAACTCCCGGAAATGATAATCCGAACACTTCGGAATCTCGCTCGTATCTCTGCCCACTTTTCTATGTTGACGAAAAGGAAAGCGGAATATTTGCAAGATTCTGCGAGGGGGGACGCGCTGCTGCGGCTGTAAAAGAGTATGATGGATTTACATCAGTATGGTGCGGAGCAAAATTTGTTCAGGCAGACTTTTTAAGAGCAGTTGCAATTGAAGCAGGTTGCCATATCCATTCAATGGAGGGCGATGTGGTTTACGAAGGAAGCGGATATCTGACAATTCACGCGTCAAGCAGCGGCGAAAAGATGGTAAGATTAAAGAAAAAATGTTCACCATTTGAGGTGTATGAAGAAAAACAGTATGGTGATAATATTGACACAATAAAACTTCAGATGTATGAAGGCGAAACTAAAATGTTCCGACTGGATTAATAAAAAGGGGATGTAATTAATTTACATCCCCTTATGTTATAGTTCTTTTTGCTTTTGTCCTGTATTCTGTAGGTGTGTAACCGGTGTAGTTTTTGAAAAGTTTGCAGAAATACTTGCTGTTGTTGTATCCTACATTTTCGCCTACCTGATAGGTTTTAAGATTTGTATCATGCAGAAGGGTTTTTCCTCTTTCCATTCTTACTTTGATAAGATAATCTATAAAGTTTTCACCTGTCTGTTGTTTGAACAGTCTGCTGAAATATGCGGTACTTAAATCCACATAGCGGGATACATCATCTAAACAAATTTCCTTGCTGTAATTGCTTTCAATATATTTTTTTGCAAGATTGATGGTGTTTTCACTGGTGTTTGAGTCATAAGTTTCGTTGTTATGTGCAACAGGAACAATGTCAGCCACATGGCTGCTTTCAATAGGAGTGAAAATCTCTGCTGTGGAAGAATAGGTGCGCATAATTGAAAAAGAAATTTCAATTCCCATAATATCACGAAGGTTGATAACTGCTTCATTATATTTACTTGTGATTTCATCTTCCGACAAGCCAAAAATCGCAATATAAATATGATTTTCGGAAATAGAAATGGGAAGTGAAATAATATCAGGACGGTTTTTGACAGTAAAGTTATCAACTGCCACATAAAGTGCGTCTTTTCCGTATTTCCATTTTTCATTCAAATAACTTGCAAAGTTGTTTATTGTAAACTTAACAATAGAGCAGGAATCTCTTTCAGGCAAAACAGGAAGATCCAAAAATTCAAATTCTTTTAAAGCCTCTGCCTGATTTTTAAAGCCGCCTGATAAAAGTTTAGGGAAAAAGGATTCCTTTAACAGATTAGCGTCCTGGACAGGAGCGATATCACCTGCTTCTGCATCGAAATATTCATTAAGATGGAACAGCAGTGAAAAAAAGTCGTTAAGTTCAAGAGGCATGGAGAGATATCCCCATGCCCGTGAATTAATTGCCGATTTTATTGAGTCAAAAGATTTTCTGCCGTATAACACCACTTTTGTTTTGCTTTTTTCCATAAATAGTCTTCTTGAAAGTTCGCAACCGCTGAGACTTTCATTATTATATGGATAAATCAAAACATCGGGCAATTCTCTTAAGGCTTCTGCAATGTTTTCTGTTACCTGCTTTAAATAGAATTTCTGGTTTTCCCAGAGTTTCATAGAGTTAAAGGCTTCAGTAACATGCTTTGCAGAAGAAACTAAAACTACACTATACATACTAACTCCGATTATTATTTTTCTGAAACGGAATAGTTCGGAGCTTCTTTTGTGATTGAAATATCGTGCGGATGGCTTTCTCTTAAGCCGGCATTTGTAATCTGAACGAACTGACCGTTTTCTTTAAGGTCTTTAACAGTAGGTGAACCGCAGTAACCCATACCTGCACGAAGACCGCCGAGAAGCTGATAAACAGTTTCTGAAAGAGCACCTTTGTAAGGTACGCGACCTTCAACGCCTTCCGGAACGAGTTTCTTGGTATCCTGCTGGAAGTAACGATCCTTACTGCCATTGTTCATAGCAGCGATAGAACCCATACCTCTGTATACCTTGAAGTTTCTGCCCTGATAAATTTCCATTTCTCCCGGACTTTCTTCACAGCCTGCAAAGAGGCTACCAATCATAATAACGTCTGCGCCAGCAGCGATAGATTTAACAATATCACCTGAGTATTTGATACCGCCGTCTGCGATAACAGGGATACCATATTTTTTAGCACATTCGTAAACATCATTAATTGCAGTAATCTGTGGAACACCGATACCTGCAACAACACGTGTTGTACAGATAGAACCAGGACCGATACCAACTTTAATTGCATCTGCACCTGCTTTGATCAAATCTTCTGCAGCTTCTGCAGTTGCAATGTTACCTGCAACAAGCTGAAGGTCAGGATAAGCTTCTTTAATTTTGCTTACTGCGTTGATAATGTTCTGTGAGTGTCCGTGAGCAGAGTCAAGTACGATAAGGTCAACATTTGCATCAACCAATGCTTTAACTCTGTCCATCATATTAGGTGTAATACCAACACCTGCACCTGCAACAAGTCTTCCTGATGAATCTCTGCATGAGTTTGGATATCTTACTGCTTTTTCAATATCTTTAATTGTGATAAGACCTTTTAACATTCCATCGTCGTCAACCAACGGAAGTTTTTCAATCTTGTGTTTTCTTAAAATTTCCTGAGCCTGTTCAAGAGTTGTTCCTGCAGGAGCAGTAATTAAGTTTTCTGATGTCATTGAGTCTTTGATTTTTTTAGAAAAATCAACTTCAAATCTTAAGTCTCTGTTTGTGATAATACCAACAAGTTTACCATCAACAGTAACAGGAACACCTGAAATTTTGAACTTACCCATAACTCTGTCAGCATCTTCTAATGTATGATCAGGTGAAAGGAAGAATGGGTCTGCGATAACACCATTTTCGCTTCTTTTAACTTTATCAACTTCAATTGCCTGTTCTTCAATAGACATATTTTTGTGAATAATACCAATACCGCCTTCTCTTGCGATAGCAATAGCCATAGGGGATTCAGTAACAGTATCCATAGCCGCTGTCATAAGAGGGATATTGAGTTTTAATTTCTTTGTAATGTTTGTTGAAAGGTCTACCATACTTGGTAATACATCTGATTTGCGAGGAATAAGCAACACGTCATCAAAAGTAAGACCTTGTTTTCCGAATTTATCCAAACTGAGCACTCCTTTATAAATATATTTTACTTATTATACCACTTCGATGGGCAAAAGTCAACAAATTTTGATGATAAATTCTATGATAAAAGTTGATATTATTTTTTTGATATCAGCATTTGCGCAGGATTTTCACCCGTGGGTAAAGTGATTTTTTTGTTTGTGGTTATATAACGTTTGCCGCTGAAAATTTCTGTGAATTCACCATCTTCTTTTAAATTGATTTCAGTAAATTCATTTTTTGTATTGTAAACACCATAAACTCCTGAGTTTATATAAGTTGCAGTGTCGTTTTCTGCATATATGTGAACACCTGCATCTCTTGCGATTTCACGAAGCACCGAGGCAGAAAGGTTGCCAAGTCCGCTGAAATAAGCTGTGTGAGTGTCAAATGCTTTCTTGGCAAGACCACATTTGCGACTTAAGTTGTATCTTCCCAACGTTACGGCTTTTTCATCATTTACGCACCAAGTAGGAGATTTGCTTTTTTCATATCCGTACAAGGTGTCCATAGCGCCTATTTTGGTTTCTTTGGTATCAACTTCTTCTATAGTCATACCAATCATATCTTCCATACGTTTTTTTGAAATTCCGTCGTCGTTTATGTAGTCGCAGGAGCCTATAAACAAAACAGAGCGACCGTCTCTTTTTATTTGCTCGTTCATATATTTTCTTTGATTATCTGTCATATAAAATGAATCGAGCAAAACAATAAGTTTATATTGGGATTTGTTGATTCTGTCAATATCATTGAAGGAAAACAAATCAAAAGGAGCGCCGATACGTGCTAAAGCTTCACGTTGATTTACAATGTGGTCTTCGTTGATTCTGCACATTTTGTTGACATAGTATAAAGAATCAGGGCTAACCATTACTGCAATTTCACTGTTGGAACTTTTTTCCTTACCTACAAGATCTTCGGATTTTTTTACAAGGTCTGATATTGATTTCATAAGTTCATCATCGTAATACCAGCCTTCTAACATATCGAACCACCACATTCCCATACGGCGGGCAGTTCTGTTCATAAATTCTCGCTGAATGCAATGAATGGTTTGCTCTCTTGAACTTAAAATATCTTTTCGCATTTCGCATAATCTGGGCAGACCGCGTTTGTCGTCTTTATCTTCACATATGCGTCTTGGATTGTCATAAAGTGTAGGTGCAAGGAAAGTCATATGGTCAAAAGATGTGAACATAATTATATCATTAAGTTCAGCGGTGTCGTTAAGCACCATTACGGCACTTGTCTGATTATATTCTCTGTGTGCATAAGACGAAGGAGTTGCGAGAAGATTAAAATCTTTGCTTCTGTATAACTTATCAATAGAAAGATGTCCATATTCCCATATCCAGTTACACTCCATTATGTAGCCGAAAAACGCACCAAGTGGCTTTTGGTGATTAAGGATGGTCTGCGCCTCTTTTGCATAAAAAAGAATGGTGTCTGTAATGATGTTGGCGTGGAATTTTTGATAATCAATTATATTTTTGTCTTTTATAACATCAAGGAAAATTTCGTTTTCGGGTTTTTCCATTTCTTCTTTGGAGGGGATGGCTGCAGAATCATCTTCCATATATTTTTTGTAAGCTTTCAGTTTGATAGGGTGGTTTTCCTGAAGGTCGTGATAGCTTAGCCACTCCGTTCCCTGACCCGCAAGGAGAAAATATCCTAAAATTTTATCATTATATTTTTCTTCGGCGTGTTTCATAAAGGCTCTGACGTAATCTGCGGTATCTTTTCGCCATTTTTCGTCAGTTACTATCTGTGAAAGGTAGCGATGTGAATTTGGTCTGCCGGGATTTTGGTCAAGCCACCATTGTCTTACATCTATGTGCAGATTTACAATGATATATGCGTCCGGAGCAGTTTCGATAAAAAACTCCATCTGGCGGTCAAAATTACCAAAGTTAAAGTCGCCGTCGCCAAACCAGGTTTCACCATAAGTTGAATAAGGAATTTTAAGATTGGACGGAAGTCCTGAAACGTATGCCTGGTGAATTTTGATTCCTGCGTTATAAAAATCACCGACATTGTTTTTTGTTGGTCTGAAAGATTTGAAAGACAGTGTGTCCAAAACCTTGCCGTCTGCTACAAAGTAATTTGTTCCATTTATTTTTTCAATGGTAACCTTCATAACTTTTCTCCTTTTTATACATTGCGGAAGTAGTTTTTGTAATCTCATTATATAAATTTTAAATAATTGTGTCAAGATGTGTTTGCAGTTTGAATATAACACAAAAATTCAGGAAAATCCCGTAAGCAAGCCACATAATTATATAACTTTCCGATACTGAAAATTTTAATCGGGCGATAGTTGCGTGCGAGGGATTATTTGTTGACAAAATATGATTTTGTGATATACTATTTAATGATATTATGGAGTATTTGTATACTTTTGAATATATAAAAGAAAGGAAGGGTTAAATGTTTGCAAAATTCCGCAAGAATTTTCATAAAATTCAGTGGAAACTGATTTTTATTTTTATGCTTCTCATTTTGTCTGTTATGATAATCGCAGGAACCTTTCTTTTGAGCAGTGTTTCAGGGTTTTATCACAATCAGTTCAAGGAAAAAATGAACGCAGAGTTTAATGACACTCTTAACAAAAGTCTTGTACTTGCATTAAAAGAAAATGACCCCGTAAAAAGTCTTCAGGATTTGCTGGAAGCATTTGCCCCTGCAAGACTCGGCGTTGGTGCTAACCGCAACTTTTATATTTTAGACGGTGCATCAGGTCAGTGCATAGCAGGAAGCGGTGATAATTCCGATGTTGTGCTTACCAATAACATTGTATCTGCCATAGCGGGAAATGTGGGTGATGTTATCTCTGTAAAATCAGGATTTATGGATTACGCATACCCGGTAAAGGATAACGGGCTACACTTCATCATATACATTAAGGATAACAAAACAGAGGTAAATCAGGTAAGCCACAGTTTGTTTTTGGTAGTTATGCAGGCAATTTTGTATGGTGCTTTAATTGCTATCGCAATCGGATATTTAATGAGCAAGACCATAACTGTCCCTATACGAAATCTTACAGGTAAAGCAAGCAGAATGGCAGAGGGTAATTTCGACAGCGTAATTGAAGTGAGGGGCGACGATGAAATCGGCGTACTTACAACAACATTTAACATAATGGCGTCCAAACTGAAAAATACTCTTGATGAAATTTCTTCCGAAAAAGATAAAATCGAGGTTATTATCAAAAACCTTTACGACGGAATAATTGCCTTTGATTTAAAAGGAAAAATTATACATATTAATCCGTCGGCGGAAAAAATGTTAGAACTTGATAAAGAAAATTTACCTGATTTTGAAACTCTTTGTGAAAAAACAGGTATTGAAACCACAATGGACGAGGTTATAAATTCCGACGGTAACAGAAAAGAGTGGGAAATAGAACTTGGGGATATGATTTTAAGCGCTCACGTTGCACCATATAAAACCGAGTTCAATAAGACAGACGGTGTGGTGCTTGTGCTTCAGGATATCACAAAGCAACAGAAACTTGACAGGTCCAGAAGAGCCTTTGTTGCAGATGTTTCTCATGAACTCAGAACTCCGCTTACAAATATCAAATCATATTCCGAAACACTTCTTGATACGGAAATTGAAGATAAAGATATAAGCCGCAATTTCTTAGGAGTTATAAACAACGAAGCGGACAGAATGACAAGACTTGTTACAGACCTTTTAGTTCTGTCAAGGCTTGAGCATACAGAAGATGCCTTAAAACTTGCTCCTTGCGATGTTCAGGGCTTAGTGGAACAGATTGTGGGAACAATGAGCATTACGGCGCAAAAAAGCAAAATTACTCTTGCTTATGTAAAAGGCACTGATGCAGAGCAGGCGCATATTGACAAAGATAAGATAAATCAGGTGGTTGTGAACATTATTTCAAATGCAATAAAGTACACTCCTGAGGGCGGAACTGTTACAGTTTTGTGTGGAAGCAGGGAAGATTCAGTTTACATCAGCGTTTCTGATACAGGTATCGGAATTCCTGAAAAAGACTTGCCTCATATTTTTGACAGATTTTACAGAGTTGACAAAGCAAGAAGCAGAAAACAAGGCGGAACAGGTCTTGGTCTTGCTATTGCAAAAGAAATTGTAGAAGCCCACAAAGGAACAATTTCACTTGACAGTGAATATGGAAAAGGAACAACAGTAACGGTAAAATTACCGATAAATTTAAAGGAAAACGGAGAGAAATAATATGGAAAACGCAAAATTCAAAAAATCATTGTTCGGATACAGCAGAAAAAATGTTAATGAATATGTTATAGGTCTTAATTTAGAAACAAAGAAGATGCTTACTGTGCGTGAAGATGAAATAGAAGACTTAAAAAAGGAAAATGAAGAACTCAAAGAAAAGGTAACCATTTTGACAGAAAAGAACAATATGGTTGGCGAAGCGATTTTTGCTGCAGAAAAAAAGGCAAAAGAAATCATTGAAGATGCTAAAAAAGAAGCAGAAAAAGTAAAAGCCGATGCAGAAGCGGAAGTTGAAAAATCAAAGAAAGTTTTAGCCCACTTAAATGACGAAATCAACGACCTTAAAGCAGGTCTTAACGCATCTGTTGCAAAATATCAGGCAGAACTTGATAAACTCGTAAGCGACAAATAAGGGAGGTTTTAATTATGTTGGAAATTTTAAGAATTATTGAAAAAGACGGTCTTGCATCACCTGAGAAAATCGCAGAGATTTCAGGTAGAGATGTAGAAACTGTAAAAAAACAGATAGCAGAACTTAAAGAAAGCGGAATTATTGCAGGCTACAAGGCTGTTGTTAACTGGGATAAATACGATTCAAGCACAGTTATTGCTTTGATTGATGTTAAAATGACTCCTCAACTTGGCAGCGGATATGACAGAGTTGCAGAAAAAATTTACAACTATCCTTTTGTAAAGAGCGTATATCTTATGTCAGGCGGATATGATTTATCCATAACAATCGAAGGTAAAGGTTTAAAGGAAATTGCAAATTTTGTTTCAGAAAAACTTGCACCTATGGAATGTGTAATTTCTACAACAACACACTTTATTTTAAGAAAATACAAAGAAGAAGGATTTATACTTGAAAATCCTGAAGAAGACGGTCGTGAGGTGACATTTTAATGGATTTCGATAAAATATTATCTTCTGTTGTAAAAGATATAAAACCATCGGGTATAAGAAAGTTTTTTGATATTGCCGCAACTATGGAAAATGTAATTTCTTTAGGTGTGGGCGAACCTGACTTTGTTACTCCCTGGCATATAAGAGGTGCGGGTATTATGTCTTTGGAGCAGGGGCATACTCACTATACTTCAAATTCAGGTATAGCAGAATTAAGGCAGGAAGTTTGCAACTATATGGAAAGGCGTTTTAACCTTTCATATGGCGAAAATGATGTGCTTATTACAGTTGGCGGAAGTGAAGCGATTGATTTGTGCTTCCGTGCACTTTTATCTCCGGGGGATGAGGTTATTATCCCTGAACCGAGTTTTGTGTGCTATACACCTTGCACACAACTTGCAGGCGGTGTACCTGTTCCTGTTGTAACAGAAGAAAAAGACGGATTTATTTTAACTGCCGAAAACTTGAAAAAGGCAATCACACCAAAGACAAAAGTTTTGGTTGTTCCTTATCCTAATAACCCAACAGGGGCGATAATGACAAAAGAGCAATTGGAAGATATTGCAAAGGTTTTGGAAGGAACAGATATAATGGTGCTTTCGGATGAGATTTATGCCGAACTTACTTATGATGCAAAACATTTTTCAATTGCAAACATTCCTTCGATGAAAGAAAGAACAATAATCGTAGGCGGATTTTCAAAATGCTATGCTATGACAGGCTGGCGTCTCGGATTTGCAATTGGTAACGAAAAAGTTATTTCAATGATGAGAAAAATTCATCAGTTTGCGATAATGTCAGCACCCACAACCAGTCAGTATGCTGCAATAGAAGCACTTAAAAACGGCGATTGGGATATTGCGCAGATGCGTGCACAGTACGATGAAAGAAGAAAATATTTAATTGAAAGACTTAATAAAATTGGACTTAATTGTTTTGAAGCAAAGGGGGCATTTTATGTGTTTCCTTGCATAAAATCAACAGGTCTTACATCTGATGAATTCTGTAACAGACTTTTAAAAGAGAAAAAAGTTGCAGTTATTCCGGGCAATGCTTTCGGTGATTCAGGTGAAGGGTTTATAAGAATTTCATATGCTTATTCATTAACAAAAATAGAAAAAGCATTAGACAGAATTGAAGAATTTATAAAGGAACTTAAAAATGAGTAAAGCGGCTGTAATAGATCTTGGTTCAAACTCAATAAGAATGGGAATTTTTGAAACTGAGAAGGGCAAACTTGTGCAAACTGAAAGATTTCGTGAGCAAGTGAGAATTTCTGAAGGGATTGCGCAAGATGAATGTCTGCAAAAAGGACCAATGGAAAGAACTCTGCAAGTCATTGGTGAGTTTAAAGAAATTTTAAACCAAAAGGGAATAGATAAAATTAAAATGGTTGCAACAGAGGCTTTAAGACGCGCTAAAAACAGCAATGATTTTATTTCAGAAGTTTATGAAAAGTTTGGAATTTCAGTTGAAGTAATAGATGGGCTTAAAGAAGCGGAATACGATGTGTATGCAGCAAAGATTTCGGCAGATTATAAAGACTTTTATATGATAGACACAGGCGGCGGAAGTGTTGAAATAGCACTTGTTAAAGACGGATTTGTTGTAAAAAGTTGTTGCCTTCCGTTGGGTAGTGTTGTTATGACAGAAAAGTTTCAGCCTGATCATAACGGCTACAACGAACTTGAAAGATTTTTAACCTACGAACTTTTAAAAAGTGAAGTAATTGGCTTAAAAAATCTTCCTGTTGTTGCGTTGGGAGGCTCAAACAAAGAACTTGCAAAAGTTCATATGGGCATTCAGGGCGAGCCTGACGGATATAAAATTTCTGTGGAAGATGCCAGAAAAATATATGATAATTTAAAAAGTATGACATTGGAAGACAGAAAACTTACAAAAGGACTTGATGAAAAGAGAGCAGATACCGTTGTTACGGGACTTTGCCCTTTGATGGTGATTTCTGTCCTTGCAGATATAACAGAAATCACCTTCTGCACAGGCAGTGTAAGAGAAGGTGTTGCGGCGGAGATGTTGTTATGAGAAATGAATTTTTGTATTCTCTTGACAATAAAAGGTACCACACACTTAACTATCACATAAAGCAAAAGTTTGGCACAAGGGTTTTCAAAGCGGTGATCGATGCAGGATTTACTTGCCCGAATATTGACGGCACCTGCGGGAAAGGCGGATGCACCTATTGCACAAGCGGTGCGTCGGAATTTACAAATTCAAGTGAAATTTCTGTAAAAGAGCAAATTGAACTTGAAAAGGCAAGAATTTATAAAAAATGGGGAAAAGTTCCCGTTATTGCATACTTTCAGGCACACACAAATACTTACGCAGAACTTGAAATTTTAAAAAAACTGTATGAAGAAGCGTTGGCGGTTGAAGGGGTTGTGGGATTAAGCATCGCAACAAGACCTGATTGTTTAGAGCCTGAAAAAATCGCTTATTTAAAAGAACTTTCCGAAAAGACATATTTAACTGTTGAACTCGGACTTCAGACGATTTTTGATGAAACTGCAAAAAAAATAAACAGGGGATACCTGTTTGAAACTTTTGAGAAAACTTTTAACCAATTAAAACAAAATGGAATAAGAGTTTGCGTTCACTTAATTGACGGACTTATTGATGAAACACCCGAAATGATGGTTGAAAGTGCTAAAGTGTTGGGTAAAATGAATCCTGACGGAGTGAAAATCCATCTTTTGCATATTATGAAAGATACCGTTTGCGAAAGTCAACTTATAAAAGGTAGACTTGATACAATGTCAATGAATGAATATATCGAAACTGTGTGCAATCAGTTAAGATACCTGCCGCAAGAATGTGTAATAGAGCGAATTACAGGCGACGGGTCAAAAGAAAACTTAATTGCACCACGCTGGAGTACCAATAAAATAGCCGTTCTTGGCGGGATAGACAAATTTATGGCAGATAATAATTTTTATCAGGGCGATAAATACTTTTAAACAAGTATTATCTGCCCTGCTTTTTTTATTGCAGAATGTTTCCAGAAATCATTTTTAATAATTGATGAAATTTTTTGCAGTTTACTTTTTTCAGGGAAACTCATATACTCTTTAACTAAGTTCTTTTGCTCACTTGTAAGACTGCCTTCAAAAGCATCGTAAAAACACTTTGCCTGAGAATATGTAATATGAAGGGATGAACCTTTTTTTAATTTTTCTGCATAATAACCGATTTCTGATGGATTTTGTGCCCCAAGTTGATTTTTACCGTGTTGGCGGTAAAGTATAGTGGCGGTGTTTACGGCTTCAACTTTTCCAAAGGCGGAAGCAATTAAAAACAACCACCAGTCGTGCATAATTATATTTTCTGAATTTGTGCCTTTGGCAAGGTCAAGCAGAGGTTTGTTAATCATAGTTGTGCAACCTGTTACGATATTTTGTACCAATGCACGGTTAAGAGAAGTTTTTGAAATGTCAAACTTCTGCATTTTATAAAAAGACGGGTGAACTATATTTAAATTCTGGTCAACAACTTTTAAATCTGTGTGGCAGAGCAAAGGGGTGCTTTGTCCGTGAATGTTTTCCGCCTCTTTCATTTTGTTTAATGTAAGTTCTAGTTTGTTTTGAAGCCAAAAATCGTCCTGATCGCAGAACATAATATATTTAGATTTTGTGTGGTTCATAAGTTCAAAAAAATTGTTTTTTGCACTTCCTGACGGCTTACCTTCAACAAGTGTTACTTTTTCAGGGTGCAACATAGCAAACTCTTTGATTATATCCAAAGAGCCATCTGTTGAGCCATCATCACGGATTATGATATTAAATTCCAGATAGGTCTGGTTTATAATGGAATTAAGTTGCTCTTTTAAATATTTTTCGCCATTATAAACTGCCAGTAAAATATCTACCACACAATCAATCCTTTCTTTTGATATTTTACCATGTATGGCATATAAAGTCAATCAGCATA
Source organism: Clostridia bacterium (assembly GCA_045660065.1). Lineage (GTDB taxonomy): Bacteria > Bacillota > Clostridia > RGIG6154 > RGIG6154 > RGIG2094. The sequence continues at coordinate 19,113 of JAZRDC010000038.1, read as the reverse complement.
TTATTGACAAACGGACTCTTTTTTTGTATAATAGAATGTGTGATTTTTGAAAGGTTGAGTTATTTTGAAATTTGAAGCAGTAAAATGGCAGGATGATATTACAGGCAGTATCAGGTCAAGCATTTTAAATGACAGATTAGGACATGCAATGCTTCTTTGCGGAAGCAAGGAAGAGTGCCTGACTCTGGCACACGCAACGGCAGATGCACTGCTTTGCGAAGAACAAAATGCGTCTTTTTGCGCCAACTGTTCATCTTGCGTAAAAATCAAGGCAGGTACTCATCCTGATAAAATTATTATAACCCCTAAAAAAGCAAGTATGGGGGTTGATGAAATAAGAGAATTTTCGCAAAATGTGTATGTAAAGCCATATTTCGGCGGAAGGAAAATATATATTTTCCCTGAGGCTGAAAAACTAACAATTCAGGCACAGAATGCACTTTTGAAACTTTTGGAGGCACCGCCTTCCTATGCACTTATAATTATGATTGCACCAAAGGAAGAGGATCTTTTGCCTACGGTATTGTCAAGACTTATCAAATATACTCTAAGGCTTCCTACCTGGCAACAGGTTGCAGAATTTCTGGCGGGTAAATACCCCGAAAAAAGAGAATTGGCAACTTTTTGTGCCAAGTTTTCAGACGGTAATCCCGTAGGTGCTGAACAACTTATTAAAAACGACGGGTTTTACGATAAAAGAAGAAGAATTCTGATTTTTTTAGGAAAACTTACAAAAAATGAAAAATCGGTAGTTTTTGATTTTGCAAATTATCTTACCGATGCAAAAGACGAGTTTGAGCAGAATTTAAGTTTTATTTATGCCAACCTTCGTGATTGTTCGGTGATAAATGCATCGCTTGGTGAAAAAAACGTTATAAACAGCGACCTTTATAAGGAACTTTGTGCTTTAGCAAAAAGAGTAAATAACGAAAAAATAAGCAATATAATCAGAAAATTCTCATTGGCAAATGAAAATATAGGGAAAAACGCATCTTTTGCGTTAACCATTACAAATACACTGCTTGGTGTGTGGGAGGAAATTCATGACTGAAATAATTGGAGTTAGATTTAAAAATTCCGGCAAGGTTTATTATTTTGACCCCCAAGGAAAGAAATATAATAAGGAGCAGAATGTTATTGTTGAAACTGCAAGAGGTGTTGAAATGGGCACAGTTGCAATTCCAAATAAAATGTCAGATGATAACAATATTGTGTCTCCTTTAAAGCCTGTTTTAAGAGCAGCCACAGAAAAAGATTTCAAACAGGCGGAAGAAAATGTGCAGAAAGAGAAAGATGCATATAAAATCTGCAATGAAAAAATAGAAAAGCATAAACTTGACATGAAACTTGTTGATGTTGAATATACATTTGACCAGAACAAGATTTTGTTTTACTTCACAGCAGACGGCAGAGTTGATTTCAGAGAATTGGTAAAAGATTTAGCAGCTGTTTTCAAAACAAGAATTGAACTTCGTCAGATTGGTGTGCGTGATGAAGCAAAAATCGTTGGCGGACTCGGTGTTTGCGGCAGAAAACTTTGCTGCGCATCTCATCTTGGCGGTTTTGAACCTGTGTCAATCAAAATGGCAAAGGAGCAGAATTTGTCATTAAATCCTACAAAGATTTCAGGAACTTGCTCAAGACTTATGTGTTGCCTTAAATATGAACAGGAAGCATATGAAGAACTTAACAAAATTACACCGAATGTTGGCTCTGAAGTTGAAACTCCTTCAGGCAAAGGTACAGTTACCGATGTAAACCTTTTAAGAGGTATGCTTAAAGTAAAATTGAGCGAAAGCGAAAACAATATTCAGACTTTCCATGTAAGTGAAATCAAGATTTTAAAATCTGCAAAAATAAAGGTAACTGCTGAAGAATTGAAACTTTTGAAAGATTTAGAGTAGTATATTTAAAAAAATACTTGCATTTTTTTAAAAATGTGATAAAATGAATGTATGTGTTAAGGAGGTGTTCTACGATGGCATATGTAATTAGCGATGAATGCATCAGCTGCGGTGCTTGTGAAGGCGAATGTCCTGTATCTTGCATCAGTGCTGGCGACGGTAAGTACGTAATCAATGCAGACGAATGCATCGAATGTGGTGCTTGTGCAGGTGTTTGCCCTGTTAGCGCTCCTGCTGCTGAATAATATTACGCAAGAAAGAGCGATGACAGTGGTCGTCGCTTTTTTGTGTTATAAGGAGATTTATTTTGGATTTAAGAATTGATGATTTGCAAATTAACGGTTTAAAATTAATGCAGGATAAAAGTCTGTTCTGTTTCGGAACAGACGCAGTTTTACTTGCAAATTTTGCGAAAATACAAAAAAATGCAACCGTTTTGGATATAGGAACAGGCAACGGAATAATCCCTGTTTTACTGTCTGCCAAAACCGGGGCTAAACATATAACCGCCATTGAAATTCAGGAGCAGAGTTATAACTTAGCAATTAAAAATATTGAACTTAACAATTTAGAAGATAAAATTTCGGTGGTTTTGGGGGATGTGTTGGAAAAATCCCTTTTAAAAAACCAGTTTAATTATATAACCTGCAACCCGCCATATAAAAAAGTGGGAACAGGGATTAAAAATCCAAAGTCGCCACTTGCGATAGCAAGGCACGAAATCACACTTACTTTAGACAGTTTGTTTATGTGCGCAGGCAGACTTTTGGTATCAAAAGGCAAGATTGCGGTAGTACATAAGCCTGAACGATTGGCAGAGATTTTCTATACTATGAACAAATATAAAATTGAACCAAAAAGAGTTCAGTTTGTTTATTCAGATAAAAAGTCAATCGAGCCATCTTTGGTTCTTGTTGAGGGAGCAAAAGACGGCGGAGCAGGTCTTCGGTACGAAGAAAACCTTTATGTTTATGATGAAAACGGAAACTACACTGCAAATATCAGTGATTTATATAACAAAACCTACGAAAGGGATTTGAAAAATGAGTGAAAATAAACTTTACCTTGTTGCAACGCCTATCGGAAATCTTTCGGATATGTCCCAAAGGGCGCTTGAAGTATTAAACAGCGTTGATTTTGTTGCGGCGGAGGATACAAGAAATACACTTAAACTTTTTAATAAATTTGACATTAAAAAACCTATGGTCAGTTACTTTGAACATAACAAGCGTGAGCGTGGGGAGTATATTGTTTCAAGAATTGAAGCGGGTGAGAATTGCGCTCTGGTAACAGATGCAGGAACTCCTACAATATCAGACCCGGGCGAAGATATCGTAAAACTCTGCGCAGAAAAAGGTATAGATGTTGTGCCGATCCCTGGACCTTGTGCTTTTGTTCAGGCACTTATAGTGTCAGGCTTAGATACAGGCAGATTTTCATTTGAAGGTTTTTTATCGGTAAATAAGCCACAGAGAAAAAAACATTTGGAAGAAATCAAAAATCATACACAGACCCTTATTTTTTATGAAGCACCACACAAACTTAAAAAAACTCTTGCAGATTTGTTAGAAGGCCTTGGGGACAGAAAAATAACCCTTTGCCGTGAACTTACAAAAATGTATGAGCAAATAATCAGAACCACAATATCAGAAGCAATAGTTTATTTTGAAGAAACAATCCCAAAAGGCGAATTTGTTCTTGTGGTAGAAGGGTATAAACCGCAGGCAGAAGAAAAAGAACTTACTAAAGAAGAAATATTACAAATGGTACAAGACCTTGTAGATGGCGGAATGAGTAAAAAAGACGCTATCAAAGAAGTCAGCGTAAAAGTAAATCTTCCAAAGCGTGAAGTTTATCAGATGGTGGTAGAAAGCGGAATGTAACAAAAACCGCTTTTCCTTAATATCATAAATTAAGGAGGAGTGGCAAGTGCTTTATGAGATTTTATTTTGCTTTTTTACAGTTTTCGGGATAATGCAGATTTTGGGAATTATAAAAGAATTTTTCACATCAAAAATCCCGAAAAATATAACAATGCTGATAGATGTTGATGAAAATACCAATCTTGATATTTTAGATAAAAAATTAAAAGAAAACGGAATTAAAATCGTTTTTGTATACAGCGTAAATTCCCAAAAACTCGAAATTTTAAAACAAAGATTTGAGTATGCAAGTTTTATAAAAAGAGAAACGCTGTCAGAGGAAATGTTAAAACTCATATAACGGAGAAACTTATGGAAAAAATTAACGGGACAATTGAAGAAATTATTTTCTACAATGAAGATAATGGATACTGCGTGGCAGATGTTGATTCAAACGGAGTATTAATTACCATTGTGGGAAATATGATGGGCATTTCCCCAGGTGAAAGCATCACCGTTGAAGGGGAATACAAAACCCATCCTGTTTACGGACATCAGTTTTCCGTTAAAGCCTTTTCAAAAGCACCGCCGAATTCTTTAGACAGCATATATAAGTATTTAAGTTCGGGGATGATTAAGGGTATAAGATCGGCAACTGCAAAAAAAATTGTGGACGCTTTTGGTACAGACGCACTTAATGTAATTGAAAACACTCCCGAAAAACTGGCAGACATTAAAGGTATAAGCGTTAAAAAAGCCTATGAAATCGGCAATTCTTACATAACACAGTTCGGCGTGAGAAATATTGTAATGTTTTTGCAGGAATATGATATTTCAATAGGTTTTTCAGGTAAAATATTTAAAAAATTCGGCTATAACGCAATTGAGAAAATTAAAACCAATCCATATATTCTATGCGAACATATTCAGGGTATTGGTTTTAAAACTGCGGATAAAATTGCCTTAAAACTCGGTGGTAATTTCAATAGCGAAGAACGAGCAAAAGCGGGAATTAAATATGTTTTGCAGGAATATTCTTTAAGCGGACATACATTTTGTCCAAGATATATTCTGGAAAAAAGAGGTGCAGCAGCATTAGGGTGCGATGAAACTGTAGTTACAAATGCCATAGCCGCACTTTCTTTAGAGCGTGGAATTATAATTGAGAAAAAAGAAGATTTTGACGCAGTATATCTTCCGAGAATGCATATAGCAGAAAAAAATGTGGCGTTTATTTTAAAGCAGTTAAACAGCCGTTATCCTGAAAAAGAAACTCCCCAAATGCTTGAAATAATAGAAAAAGTTGAAAAACATACAAAAATAGAGTTAAATGAGGCGCAAAAAAAAGCGGTTATAAGTGCGCTTACAATGCCTGTTTCTGTTATTACAGGCGGACCGGGTACGGGTAAAACAACGGTAATCAATACAATAATCAATACAATGGAAATGATGGGCAAAACCGTAACTTTAGCAGCACCTACGGGACGCGCGGCAAAAAGAATTTCAGAAGTTTCAGGAAGAGAAGCAAAAACAATTCACAGACTTTTAGAGTCAAACTTTTCAGCAGAAGAAGACAGTCAGGTTTTCGGCAGAAATGAAACTAACCCAATTGAGGCAAAAGTTATAATAATTGACGAAATGTCTATGGTGGATTTAATGCTTTTCAACAGCCTTTTAAAGGCAATTCCCGAAAGTGCAACACTTATTATGGTAGGGGATGCAGATCAGTTGCCATCGGTAGGTGCAGGAAATGTGCTTAATGATATTATTAAAAGCGGTGGAATTGAAACTGTGTGCCTTACAGAGATTTTCAGACAGGCACAAGAAAGTATGATTGTTGTAAATGCACACAGAATTAACAACGGTCAGATGCCATATCTTAATCAGAAGGGCAAAGATTTCTTTTTTATGCAAAGAGAAACTCCTGAACAGATTATTTCAACCATAGTGGAACTTGTGAAAACAAGACTTCCCAAGACATACGACCTTGACCCATTTTGCGATATTCAGGTTTTAGCGCCGATGCGAAAAGGAACTGTGGGAGTAAATTCCCTGAATAAGGCACTTCAGGAGGCGTTAAACCCAAAACGCAATTCAATGAAAACAGAAAAACAAATCGGTGATACTTTGTTTCGTGAACTTGACAAGGTAATGCAGATTAAAAATAATTACGATATTGAATGGGAAACAAACGGGGAAAGACCTGAAATCGGCATGGGACTTTTTAATGGCGATATCGGAATAATCGAAAAAATTGATGATGAATATGAACTTATGAATATCACTTTTGACGGTGATAAAGAGGTTATTTATCCTTATTCATATGCATCGGATTTAGAACTTTCTTATGCTACAACAATTCACAAAAGTCAGGGAAGTGAATTTCCTGTTGTAATAATACCAATGTATCCAGGTGCGGCTACGCTGATGAGCAGAAATCTGCTTTACACTGCGGTAACAAGAGCAAAAAAACTCGTTGTTTTGGTAGGACAGACGGGAGTTTTGGAATATATGGTGAAAAACAATTCTGAAATGAGCAGATACTCAGGACTAAAAGAAAGGCTTGAATACTGATGACCTTTAAAGAAAGAATTTTAAGATTGTTGTTTCCGCCAAAGTGTATTTGTTGCGACAGTCTTTTGGATTTTGATGCCTCTTTGCCTCATATCTGCGAAAAGTGTACTCCGAAAATAAAAACAAGTCCCATAAGAGTATGTCCAAAATGCGACAGGCCTATGGATTTAAACGCCTACGCGCCATACTGCCTTTATTGTGCGGGACAAAAGGTAAGATTTGAATATCTCATATCACCTTTGGTTTATGATGAAATCTGTTCTGAAATTGTAAAGAAATTCAAATATAATGAGAGAGTAGAATTTGTAAAAAGTTTAGCACCCATACTTTGGGACAGAATTAAAGAGTATGATAAAAATGCTGATTTTGATATAATAATTCCTGCTCCGTCTTCTAAAACAAAAGGATTTAAATTGCGAACAGAGCATATGAAGATTTTTTGCGAAGAACTGAGCAGAATTTCAGGGATACCCACTAAGGAACTTTTGTTTAAAAAAGAAGGGGTAAAGAGTCAGAACAGCCTTTTGGCAAAAGAAAGACGAACAAATCTTAAGGGTAAGATTAAATACACAGGCACTGCGTATAACAAGGTGTTGTTGGTAGATGATATTTATACAACAGGTGCAACTGTTGATGAATGTTCCCTGATGCTTAAAAAGGCAGGGTGCAAAGAAATATATGTTGGAATAATTACGGTGAATGTCAGTGAAGAACTTGTCTGATTTTATTTTAAATTTAGGAATTGACCGCTTTGGATTTTGCAAAGCGGGAGATTTTTATGCAGTTGTAATGTTGTTTCCCTATTATTCAGGAAAAGACGAAAATGGAAATATTTCTGTTTATACCTATTCAAAGGATTATCATATTATCGTAAAAGAATATTTGAAAAAGGTTGCAGATTTTATAAAAAATTCAGGCAATTACAAGGCGGAATTTTATGTTGATGTAAGTCCCTTTAATGATGTGGAACTTGGGTTTAATGCAGGACTTGGTGTGGTTGGTAAAAACAGACTTCTGATAAATGACAAATACGGAAGTCTTTGCTTTATAGGTTATGTAATTACCGACAAGCCACTTGATGTGTCAAAACCTTTGGAAAGCAAGTGCTTAGACTGCAACAAATGCACAGATGCCTGCCCGACAGGCGCATTAAAAAATGGCGATTTTACAAAATGTCTGTCCGAAATCACACAGAAAAAAGGTGAACTGACAGAAAACGAGCAACAAACTATTTTAAAAAACGGAAGTGCATTCGGATGCGATGTTTGCCAGATGGTATGTCCTATGAATAATTTTAATATAACCCCCATTGAAGAATTTAAAATAGATTTGATAACCCGTATTAAAAAAAGCGATTTTGAAAATCTATCAAACAAAGAGTTTAAAGAAAAATATGGTAATCGTGCTTTTTCGTGGCGAGGTAAGAATGTGCTTATAAGAAATCTTGAAATTTTAGAAAATCAGGAATGTTTTAAAGAAGAAGTATTAGATGGCAAGATGTAATCTACCAAAATTATATCTTCTCCTACGGTCTTTATGCTTGAAAATGGAATTACATAATCATCGGCTGTACCGAAAATCCCTAAAAATTTAGCACCTCCCGGAATAATAATGGAATTTAATTTCCCCGTTTCCATATCAACGTCTACATCGCATACAAATCCAAGGCGTTTTCCGTCGTAAATATTAATTACTTCTTTTTGTCTGAAATCAGATGCTTTGTTCATTTGAAAATCCTCCTTTGTTTTGGTTAATTCTATGTTTTGAGGCAGGGATTTATGTTTGACAAATGCACTTTGTTGTGATAAAATTTTAAAGATACTATAAAGGTGGTGTTTTGGTGTTTAAACCTGAACTTATAACTTTAATACACGATGCAACTGTTATCCAGAGATGGAACGACCACATAAGACCAAACACAGGTTTTGTTGAAATGGATAAGCAGGCGCACAAAACTTTTTATGCCTTTGTTCTTGCTAAATGTCATGAAGATGCAGGGGGAAGGGTTGACTATGTTAAACTTATAGAAGGAATTATTGCAGAATTTCTGCACAGAGTAATTCTTACAGATATCAAGCCTCCCATTTATCACAAACTTAAAAAAGAAATGGGATATAAGATTGACGAGTATGTTGAAAAAGAACTTGCACCGTACTTGGAAGGCATAAAAGGCGACTTCAAACGCAATATGCATCTTTACTTCACCGATATTAATTATAGCACGGTGGAGAGAGATATTATAAGATTTGCCCATTACTTAGCAACCAAGTGGGAATTTGATATTATATATCCTTTAAATATAAGTATGTATAATATTGAGAATACTAAAAATGAAGTAAATGAAGGCTTGGCAAGATGTAAATGGTTTGAGGGTAAACGCGTGTTCTATCAGACTCCCGAACTTACAAACTTTTTAAATCTTATAGGTCAACTTCGTTTCCAGCAAAGATGGACTGCAACTGCGAGAATTCCGCAGACATCAGTTATGGCGCATACTTTTGTTGTGGCAGTTCTTTCATATTTCTTTACACTTGAAACAGATGGTTGTAACAAACGAATTGAAAACAATTTCTTTGGTGCACTTTTCCACGATTTGCCTGAAGTTTTAACAAGAGATATTATATCACCTGTTAAAAATGGTGTTGAGGGCCTTGATGAAATTATCAAAAAAATTGAAGACAGTCAGATGAGGGATATAATTTATCCGCTTATTCCAAAGAACTGGACAGAACAACTTGAATATTATACAAATGATGAATTTTCATCAAAAATCACCAAAAATGGCAAAATTGAAACTGTAACATCAGAAGAAATTACAGAAAAATATAACGAAAAAATCTTTAATCCGATAGACGGAAAGATTATCAGAGCCTGCGACCATTTGTCTGCATATTTAGAGGCTTACCTTTCAATGAGAAATGGTATCGAGGGCGATTCGTTAAAACGCGCATTGGTAAATTTAAGAGATGCTTACAAAGACCGCAAAATTTCAGGAATTGATTTCGGTAGTTATTTTGAGTATTTCTTTGAAGAAGCATATAAAAGATAAGAAAGGAAGATAAAAATGAGTGAATGCACACATGATTGCAGTACTTGCAGTTCAAACTGCTCAAGCAAAAAGCCTGAAAGTTTAATTGAACCGTTAAACCAGTACTCAACAGTTAAAAAAGTTATTGGTGTTATAAGCGGCAAAGGTGGCGTAGGTAAATCTATGGTAACCTCACTTTTAGCATCTGCAATGAATAAAAAAGGTAATCAGACAGCAATTTTAGACGCTGATATCACAGGCCCTTCAATTCCTAAAGCATTTGGTATTAAAGATAAAGCGGTGGGTGATGCTTCAGGTCTTATCCCAGGGGTAAGCGCAGGTGGAGTAAAAGTAATGTCAACAAATCTTCTTCTTCCTGAAGAAACTGACCCTGTTGTATGGAGAGGTCCTGTTATTGCAGGAGCAGTAAAACAGTTCTGGACAGATGTTGTATGGAACGATGTTGATTACATGTTTGTTGATATGCCTCCTGGAACAGGGGATGTTGCATTAACAGTTTTCCAGAGCCTTCCTGTTGACGGCATTATCATTGTAACATCACCACAGGATCTTGTTTCAATGATTGTTGGAAAAGCAGTTAAAATGGCATATCTTATGAATGTGCCGATTTTAGGTATTGTTGAAAATTACAGTTATCTTGAATGTCCTGACTGCGGAAAGAAAATTGAAGTTTTCGGTAAGAGCAAAATTGAAGAAGTTGCTAAAGAATACGGACTTAAAGTGTTGGCTCAGCTTCCTATCAATCCTGAATTTGCCGCAAAATGCGATGAAGGTAAGATTGAAGAAATCGAAACCAACCTTATTGATGATGCAGTATCAGCAGTAGAAAACGCATAAAAATAAGCCACCTTTTTAAGGTGGCTTTGTTTTTTGCTTTTATGCATCATAAACTTCAGCGTTGATATTGGTATAACCTTTGATACTGTCGTAAAAGTTATAAATTGTTGCTTCAATATAAGGGAATACATAAATTCCTGCAAGTCCGAAAGTCATTGAAACCAAAATTCCCCAACCGATAAATGAAAGATAAAGAACAAAAAGATCGGCTTTGTGGCCATTCATCATTTGTTTGCTCATATTTAAGGCTTCCATTGCAGTAAGATTTTTGTTTTCTGCTAAGATGTATGGTGCCATTGAATAAGAAAGTGAAGCCACAATTCCAGGAATTATAAATAATAATGACCACAAAACTGTAAATAAACTAATCAGAATGTAAAGCAACAATGCCTGTGCAAAACAATCAAAGTGTTTGAAAAGTTCTTCCACTTTCGGCGGATATCCACTTTTTAATTTTGCAAATATTGTTATAAGCCCGATTTCCAATGGTGCGGCTACGGCAAGTGCTGCGATTGAACCCACACCCGGTATTGCTGCCGCTATACCTGTTAATATGGAAATAATCAGAAAGCATACAAATAATACGCCGATATTTCCGCTGATTTGTTCCTTTGCCATACTCTTTAAAGTTAGTCTGTCCATATATATTCCTCCTTTGTTTTATTATACAATATAATGCGTCAGGATGCAACAAAATACGCTCTAAAAAAACTTAATTAAAAAAACTATTGCAAAAAATTAAAATGTATAGTATAATAGTAGTTCGGAAAAGGTTGATTAATAAAAATACGGAGAAAAGTTATGATTGAACATTTAGCATCAATGTGGCAGGAACTGTTGGTGGTGTTTGGTATATCCATGGTTCCGGTTTTAGAATTAAGAGGAGCAATACCAATTGCAATTGCTTATGATATACCATGGCAGGTTGCATATTTGCTTTGCGTTGTGGGAAATATGTTCCCTGTTCCGTTTATTATTGCTTATATGAAACCACTTTTCGGGTTTATAAGACGCAGTAAGATTTTTGTTAAATTTATTGATTGGCTTGAAAACAGAACAATGAAAAAAGCGGAAACCGTGCTTAAGTATTCGGGTATCGCACTTTTTATATTTGTTGCAATTCCTGCACCGGGTACAGGTGCGTGGACAGGGGCAATGATTGCGGCTATTCTTGGTATGAGAATGAAATATTCAGTTCCTTGGATTGCTTTAGGAGTTGCCGTTGCGGGTATGATTGTTACTCTTTTGAGTTATCATTTGATTTAATTTCCCTAAGGAAAGGAGTTATTTAATATGGAAAGAAGACTTTTTACATCTGAATCAGTTACAGAAGGTCATCCTGACAAAGTTTGTGATATTATTTCAGATTCTGTCTTGAGTGCTATTTACGAAAAAGACCCTAATGCCAGAGTCGCTTGTGAAACATTTACAACAACAGGTACAATTGTAATTATGGGTGAAATTTCAACTACAGCAACTGTTGATTATGTTAAAATTGCAAGAGATACAGTAAGAGAAATCGGTTACACATCATCAGAAATGGGATTTGATGCTGATTCTTGCGGAGTTATGGTTGCTATTGACAAGCAGTCTGCTGATATTGCTTTAGGTGTTGACAAGGCAAAAGAAGCAAAAGACGGAAATTCAGATGCTGAAGCAGAAGTTGGCGCAGGCGACCAGGGTATGATGTTCGGTTATGCTTGTAACGAAACTGATGAACTTATGCCACTCCCGATTGTACTTGCACATAACTTGGCAAAGAAACTTACAAAAGTAAGAAAAGACGGTGTTCTTAAATATTTAAGACCTGACGGTAAAACTCAGGTTACTGTTGAATATGAAGGGGACAAGCCTGTAAGAGTAGATACAGTTGTTGTGTCAACTCAGCACGACCCTGATGTTTCATTGGAACAGATTTTTGAAGATGTTAAAAGAGAAGTAATCGAAACAACTGTTCCTGCAGAACTTTTAGATGAAAACACAAAATTCTTCATCAATCCGACAGGAAGATTTGTTATCGGCGGTCCTCAGGGAGATACAGGTCTTACAGGAAGAAAAATTATCGTTGATACATACGGTGGATATTCACGCCACGGTGGCGGTGCTTTCTCAGGAAAAGACCCTACAAAAGTTGACAGAAGTGCAGCATACTATGCAAGATATATTGCTAAAAACATTGTTGCAGCAGGCCTTGCAGATAAATGCGAAGTTCAACTTGCATATGCAATCGGCGTTGCAAACCCTGTTTCTGTTATGATTGATACTTTTGGCACAGGCAAAATTTCTGAAGAAGAAATTGCAAATCGTGTTAAAAAAGTGTTTGATATGCGCCCGGCGGCTATTATCAAGCAACTTGATTTAAGAAAACCAATTTATAAAAACCTTGCAGCCTATGGTCATATGGGAAGATGCGACCTTAATGTTAAATGGGAAGAAACTGACAAGGCGGAACTTTTAAAATAAAAATCAACAGTAAAATCTTTTAAAAAGTGTTGACTTTTTATATAAACTATGGTATCATATACATATTGCATTTGAGTAGGAGGTGTATTTATGCTTAGAACATATCAGCCTAAAAAGAGACATAGAGCTAAGGAACACGGCTTTAGAAAAAGAATGAGCACAAGAAACGGAAGAAAGGTTCTTTCAAGACGTAGAGCTAAAGGTAGAAACAAATTATCAGCATAAGGACGTGTTTTTACACGTTCTTTTTGTAATGATGTTCATTTTGATCTGATTTAAAATCACCGCAAACGGGAAGAGTTCCCGTTGCGGGGGTGGAAAATTCGTGAGGCATTACATGATTACAATTAAAGAAAATGCTATTTTTAAAAAGGCATATTACAGAGGTAAAAAAGAAGTCTCCAATAATCTTGTTCTATATTATGTTCCCAACAAAGGGCAGACAAGAGTTGGAATTACCGTCAGCAAGAAAATCGGCAAAGCGGTGGTGAGGAATAGAATCCGTCGCTTGGTGAGGGAAGGCTGGCGTACTTTTTGTATAAAAGAAGGCTTTGATGTTGTTATTGTGGCAAGAACTTCTGCCGCAAAAAGTGATTTTCACGCAATACAAGGCTCACTTTTTAATATGCTTGTTAAATCGGATTTGATAGTACAATGAAAAAGATATGCATTTTTTTAATAAGAATATATCAGAAATTCATATCGCCAAATAAACCATCCTGTTGCAGATTTCGGCCAACGTGCTCGGAATATGCTCTTTTGGCTTATAAAAAATATGGATTTTTCAAGGCTACATATCTGGTAGTCAGGCGCATTTTAAAGTGCCATCCATTTCATAAAGGGGGATATGACCCTCTTCCTTAAGGAGGATAAAAGTTGAACGTATTTTCACTTTTGATAACAACACCTTTGGGATATATATTAAGCGGTATATATTCTCTGGTGCAGAATTACGGTATCGCAATTTTAGTTTTTACTTTAGTAGTAAAACTTCTTATGATGCCACTTCTGGCTAAACAGCAGAAGTCTATGAGACAGATGCAGAAAGTTCAGCCGCTTTTAGAAAAAGCACAGAAAAAGTATGCAAACGATAAGCAGAAGTTGCAGCAGGAAACTGTAAGAATTTATCAGGAAAACAATGTTAGCCCTGCAGGCGGTTGCTTACCTCTTTTAATTCAGTTCCCGATTATTATCGGTCTTTATCAGGTTATTACAAAACCACTTCAGTATATTTTACATTTAGATGTAGAAGTAATTAAAAAAATCGCAGATGTTCTTTCTATGGATTACGCAAGAACTTCACAGATCACAATTGCCAACGCTATAAGCGAAAATGCGGCATTAATTCAGGAAAAAGTAGGAGTTGCAGTAGAAGCAATCAATTTTGATTTCTTCGGCCTTAACCTCTCTTTGACACCTGATCTTAAATTTATTTCATGGCTTTGGATTATCCCGATTTTATCTGCTATTACATCATACATTGTAGCGATTGTTTCAAAACAACTTTCAGGAAACACATCTGCTGCAAACGAACAGATGAAAACCATGAATATAATTATGCCTTTAATGTCAGGATATTTCTGCTTTATTATGCCTGCAGGCGTAGGTGTTTACTGGGTAGTGAGCAACATTATGCAGGTAATTCAGCAGACATTACTTACTTTGTACTACAAACGAAAGGAAGAAAAGGAAAACAATGAGTGAGAAAATAGAAATTCAGGGAAAAACACTTGAAGACGCAAAAATTAATGCAGTTTCAGCTCTTGATATATCAGTAGATGATTTGCAGTATGAAATTTTAGAAAATGCTACAAACGGAATTTTCGGCATCGGTGCTAAACAGTGCAAAATTTTAGCATGGGCAGAAGGAAAAGATGTTGCTAAAGTAGCAGAAGGCTTTTTGAATAAAATCCTTCCTCTTATGAGCGTACGCGGTCAGGCTAGTGCCAAAAACACAGAAGATGCTTTAGAAGTTACTGTTGAAGGCGAAAATATGGGCGTTGTAATCGGAAAACGCGGTGAAACTTTAGATGCTCTTCAGTATCTTACAAGCATTGTTGTTAACAACGAAAGCGAAGATTATGTTAGAGTATCACTTGATACTGAAAACTATCGTCAGAAGAGAACTGTTGCTTTGCAGAAACTTGCAAACAAAGTAGCAGACAAGGTTGTAAGAAATGGCAGAAGCCTTACTTTAGAACCTATGAATTCATTTGAAAGACGTGTTATTCACTCAACACTTCAGGAAAATCCTGATGTTGTAACAATGAGTGTTGGCGAAGAACCACAGCGTAAAGTTGTTGTAAGTCTTGAAAAGAAAAGCAGATAAGGAGTTTTTGCTTTGAGTACTATAGCTGCAATTTCAACACCCTTTGGAAGCGGTGGCATTGCTGTTATCAGAATTAGCGGAGACGAGGCGTTTTGTGTTGCTGACAGATTTTTTGTCTGTCAGAAGGCAAAGCGCCTTTTTGAGGTTGATGCAAATACTGTTCATTACGGCAAAATTTATGATAAAAATATAAATCTTATAGACAATGTATTGGTTACAGTTTTTAAAGGTCCACACTCTTATACCGGGGAAGATACTGTTGAAATTTCCTGCCACGGCGGAATTTTGATTGCTAAAAAAGTTTTGAAAAGTGCCATTGATCACGGCGCAGTTTTAGCAGAGCGTGGTGAGTTTACAAAACGAGCATTTTTGAATGGCAAACTTGATCTTTCTCAGGCAGAAGGCGTAATTGACCTTATAAACTCTGTTTCAGACAGAGGGGCTCAGACTGCCGTTTTTCAACTTGAGGGCAGACTTTCTGCTAAAATCAACGAAATGAGAAATTCACTTTTGAATTTGGCTGCACATCTTCAGGCATATGTTGACTTCCCTGAAGAAGAAATCGAAGAACTCAGCACAGAAAATGTTTCAGAACTTCTCGGTGGAATAAAAAGCGATTGCGAAAAACTTATAAAGAGTGCAGATTACGGGAAAATCTTAAAAGACGGCGTTCCCGTTGCAGTTATCGGCAAGCCGAATGTTGGAAAATCATCACTTTTAAATTGCCTTTCAGGAGAAGAAAAAGCCATTGTTACAGATATTGCAGGAACAACCCGTGATATTGTGGAAGAATATATAAATATAGACGGATTTGCAGTTAAACTTATGGATACTGCAGGCATCAGACAGACTGACGATGTGGTAGAATCAATCGGCGTTAAGAGAAGTATTTCTGCGGCAGAAGGTGCAGCATTTGTTTTAGCGGTGTTTGACAATTCAAAGCCACTCGATGACGAAGATAAAGAAATTTTAGAATTCATAAAAGATAAAAAATCTGTAATTGTTTTAAATAAATCAGACCTTGGGGCTGTAAATGATTTAAGTGGAGTTAAAATGTCTGCCAAAAATGGGGACGGGTTTGACGAACTGACAGAAAAAGTCAAAGAAATGATTAATAGCAGCGAAAATACCGAGGGAGAAGTTATCACAAGCGAGCGCCACTACGAGTGCCTTGTGAAATGCCAAAAGCATATAGAAGAAGCACTTAATGCGTCAAAAAGTGGTATTCCACTTGATATGATTGGAATTGATATTGAACTTTCAATTGAAGCGTTGGGCGAAATTGTAGGACTTACCGTGTCCGAAGAAATTGTGGATAAAATTTTCCATAATTTCTGCCTTGGAAAATAATTAAAAGGGGGAACTTAAATGTCATATTTAGCAGGACAGTATGATGTGGCTGTCATTGGTGCAGGCCACGCAGGAATTGAAGCGGCTTTAGCATCTGCAAGAATGGGACTTAAAACTATAATTTTTGCAATAAATCTTGATACAGTCGGCAATATGCCTTGCAACCCCAGTATCGGCGGAACAGGCAAAGGCCACTTGGTGCGTGAAATTGATGCATTGGGCGGTGAAATGGGTAAGGCTGCCGATAAAACTTTTATACAGTCAAAAATGCTTAACCGTGGTAAAGGACCTGCGGTTTATTCAATCCGTGTTCAGAGCGACAGAAGAAAATATCAGGAATATATGAAGCATGTTCTTGAAAAACAGGAAAATCTTCATGTTAAACAAGCAGAAATTACAAATATCGGATTTGAAAACAAAAAAGTAAAATCTGTTACAACACATATCGGTGCTACATACGAAGTAAAAGCAGTTGTTATTGCAACAGGAACATTCCTTAAGGGCAAAATCATTATCGGCGATGTAGGTTATGAAAGCGGACCTGACGGACTTTTCCCAGCAAGAGAATTGTCTGCCTGCCTTTTAGAACAAGGCGTTAAATTAATGCGTTTTAAAACAGGTACACCGTCAAGAGTTTTATCTTCATCACTTAACTTTGACGAAATGGAAGTTCAACCGGGAGACGATAAAATTCAGCCATTTTCATTTGATACTGAAGATGCGGGTGAAAATCAGGTTAACTGCTATGTAACTTATACAAATTTAGATACACACAAAGTTATTAAAGACAACATTCATCGTTCACCTCTTTACAGCGGTGTTATCGAGGGTGTAGGTCCGAGATACTGCCCTTCAATTGAAGATAAGGTAATGCGTTTTAAAGATAAAGAGCGCCACCAGATTTTCATTGAGCCAATGGGCTTAAATACTGAAGAAATGTATGTTCAGGGAATGTCATCAAGTCTTCCTGAAGATGTGCAGATTGCAATGCTTAAAACCATTAAAGGCTTAGAAAATGTTGTTGTTACAAGAACTGCCTATGCTATTGAATATGACTGCGTTGATGCAACACAACTTTATCCTACTTTGGAATTTAAAGAGATTGAAGGCCTGTATGGTGCAGGTCAGTTTAACGGAAGTTCAGGATATGAAGAAGCGGCTTGTCAGGGCCTGATTGCAGGTATAAATGCTGCACTTAAAATCAAAGGCGAAGATGAACTTATTTTAGAAAGAAACACTTCTTATATCGGAACGCTCATAGACGACCTTGTAACAAAAGGCACAAAAGAGCCTTACAGAATGATGACATCACGCTCAGAATACAGACTTTTGTTAAGACAAGACAATGCCGACCAGAGATTAATGCCTGTGGGGCATAAAATAGGTCTTGTTTCTGATGAAAGATATGAAAAAATGCTTCACAAAAAAGAATTAATTGAAGCAGAAATAGAAAGACTGCAGTTAGTTACAGTTCCGCCTACAAAAGAAATAAATGAACTTTTAGAGAGCGTAAATACCACAATAATTTCAACAGGCTTTAAACTTATGGAACTGTTAAAGCGCCCTGAAATTACTTATGAAATGCTTGGTCCTTTTGATAAAAAAAGACCTGAGTTACCTGAAAGCGTGAAAGAACAGGTTGAAATTTCTGCAAAGTATGACGGTTATATCAAACGCCAACTTGCACAGGTAGAAGCATTTAAAAAACTTGAAAATAAAAAACTTCCCGAAGGAATTGATTATTTGTCAATTCAGGGACTTCGCATTGAAGCAAGACAAAAACTTGATGCAATACGCCCTGTATCTTTAGGTCAGGCATCAAGAATAACAGGTGTATCACCGGCAGATATTGCAGTTTTGGTTATATACTTAGAACAAAATTCAAGAAAAAACGGAGCAGAAAATGATTGAGATTTTAAAAAAAGGTTTTTCCGACCTTGAAATTCCATATACAGATGAAATGCTTTGTCAGTTTCAGAGATACTACGAACTTTTGGTTGAGTGGAATGAAAAAATGAACTTAACTGCAATTACTGAAAAAGAAGAAGTTGCGTTAAAGCATTTTATCGACTGTGCAACTTGCTTAAAACACATTGAACTTTCAGGAAGTGTTATTGATGTGGGAACAGGTGCGGGATTCCCGGGAGTGGTGCTTAAAATATTAAAACCTGAAATTAAAATATGTCTTTTGGACTCTTTAAATAAAAGAATAAACTTTTTGAATGAAGTTGTATCACAACTTGGTTTAAAAGATGTTGAAACTTTCCATTCAAGAGCAGAAGATGGCGCACAGAACAAAAATTACAGAGAAAAATTTGATTTTTGCGTTTCTCGTGCGGTGGCAAATCTGTCAACCCTTTCTGAGTACTGTCTGCCTTTTATCAAAGAGGGCGGAATGTTTGTTTCTATGAAAGGTCCTGATGTGAAAGAAGAACTCGACAGTGCAAGAAGTGCTATCGGAACATTGGGCGGTCAGGTTTTAGAGGTAGAAACCGAAAACCTGCCTGATTCTGACATAAATCATACTATAATCAAGATAAAAAAAGTTCGTGCAACACCGACAAAATATCCCCGCAAAGCGGGTAAACCATCAAAAGAGCCTTTGAAATAAAGGCTCTTTTGTAATTTTAGGAAAAATTTTAGCGATGAGATTTTATTTCCAAATATTGGCAAATGTGATAAAATAAATCAAGGATGCCAAGGAGGAAATAATATGAGAAATACAGCGTTAGTATGCGAGAAGAT
>JAZRDC010000037.1:0-5569 GCA_045660065.1 Clostridia bacterium | reverse complement strand
CGACCTTGACGGCAAATACACTCGCTCATAAAGATTTTTCTTCCCGCAAATCATATCAGTGAGCAACATTGCAGAAACCATAGAAGATGTCATTCCCCACTTGTTAAAGCCTGTTGCCACATAAAAATCAGGAGTTGATTTTGAATAAAGCCCGATATATGGAACTGAGTCTAATGTCATACAATCCTGAGTTGCCCATCTGCACACTTCTTCCGACTCAGGATAATATCTTTCTGCAGTTCTGGCAAGTTCTTTCCAGTTACCTCCCTCCATTCCCGTGCGATGGCTTCCGCCACCAAGCAACAGCAATTCTCCGTAACTTCTGAAGGATAATCCGTCCATTGAGGCATCAACATACATATCTTTGATTTTTTCAGCATTTTTCAGAGCAAGAACATAAGACCGATGCTGATACATTTTAATAAAATATCCGCCGTGCTTGTTAATAAAAGGAAAATGGGTTGCCACAATTATCTTTTTTGCAAAAATCTTTCCGTTGTTTGTGATAACTGCATCAGGCTTTATCTGAATAACTTTTGTATTTTCATATATATTCAGATTTTTTGCCAATCCATAGGCAAATTTCAACGGATTAAACTGCCCTTGATTTGGCATTTTAACTGCCCCCGCAACATCAAAAGGCAGTTCTGTTTTATGGCAAAACTCCGCATTGCAGCCGATTTTGTTTAAAACATCTACTTCTTTTTCAATAATTTTTCTGTCATTTAACGAATATACAAAAGAATTTGTAACTTCAAAATCACACTGAATTTCTGATGCGATATTTCTTATTTGCTCAAGGGCTTTTTTCTGACTTTCAAGATAAAGATATGCATTTTCTATGCCATATTTTGTGGCAATTTTATCATATATAAGTCCGTGCTGAAAGGTAACCTTCGCAGTAGTTCCATTAGTTACTCCGCCGCAAATCTTATCTGCTTCAACCAAAGTATAATCTACCCCTGCGTTTTTTAACATATATGCGCACAAAATCCCGCACATTCCGCCACCGATAATCAAAACATTAGTTTTAATATCACCCTCAAGTCTGTTAAATTCAGGCTTTTCAACATTATTCCAGATAACCATAAACTCACCTCTTGAACTATCATTCCCAATCTAACCCAAAACATACCAGATGGAATAAAAAGATCAACACCCGATTAACACATATATTAATCAGGTGTTGATTAAAATTAATTATTATTTAATTTCTCCGTTCTGCTTTGCTAAAAGCATCATCGCAAATGCGGTACCGATATGGCAATTCATCCAGAAAAGTCTGATTTCGGTACTACAATTAGTATCAAACCAATGAGTAGGAATAATACCTGTTTCCGGATTTTGCATTCTTGTAATAGAATCACCGAGCGCATAAGCCTTTTCGAGATAAAGTTCATCTTTAGTAGCATTATACATAGCAAGAAATACTTTTGCAATAGAAGCAGTGCTTCCGTCAATGGGAACATACCATTCGTACTGCTCCAATCCTGCAGGAGAATACCAGTGCTCACCAGGAGTATTGTAGTTTCTCCACGGAGCAAATTCACCCCAAACCACAAACTGGTCTTCGATATATCTTGTAAGTTGTGCCGCTTCTTCCATTTTTTCGGCATCATCTTTATAATTATTTGCAAAATATGTGGCCATTCTTCCTGCCGCAAAATGATTCAGATTATTGTAGTTTGCAGCAAGTCTGGTGTCCTCAAACTGACCTTCCCAATTGTAACTGTCAAGGCGTGTTTTTTCAATATATGAAAAATAATTTTTTTCAAGTTCCTGCCAGCACTTATCTTCAGTTCTTGTATAAACACGCGAAAGGAAATCAACAATTTCAAACTCGCCGCAACAGTTTTGTGCCTCAGGCTTTCCTGTTTTCTCAGAAACCATCAGGTACCAACTGCCATTATCAAGAACATTTTCTTTGTAATAGTTTGCAATTAGCATCGCTGCATCAAAATACTTTTTGTTTCCTGTTGCCTTTTCAAGTTCCAAGTATGCACTTCCAACAGATGCAGGATATATCATCATAAGCATATCTCTGCGTTTTGCCGCAGATGGTGCTATGCTGGTAGCAAGTTCTTCGTCAATATCTTTAAAAGAATATGTAGGAGGAAGTCCTGCAAGAGGAGAGTCTTTATCATAAGTAATTGAAATAAGATAATCTGCTATGTTAGTTGCAATCTTTAAAGCGTCTTCTGCATTTTCAGGTTCAAGTTCTGCATAAGAAATCATTGCTTTGATAACACTTGAATATGTTTTTGAAGGATAAACATTATGATAGTAATCAGGCTTTGGCATTCCTTTTTCGAGCCAATATCTGTTTGTTTCGTCATTAAATACAAATCTGAATGCCTTTATTGCACAATCCTTATATGAACAAGTTCTTGCCGGTAAATCCTCACGTCCCGGAAATGGTTCCATCTTACAAAATGTTCTTGCCCCTGCAAGGTATTTCTGTCCATCAAATTTATTTATAGCCTCAACCTTAAGTTCTACCATTCCGGGCGCCATATCCTTCCAGATTGGTGTTAATGCCGAAGAAGACGATTCTGACGTAAACGAATGAATTTTTCCTTTACTGTCCACAGCAGTATAAACATACTCTTTTGCTCCGGGAATAATCGGGAACAACAATTCCGGAACAAATGTAAACTGTGAAGAATGTATATTCCAGAACGGTTTGCCACATCCGCCGCGTCGCACAGTTTTTGCATCGCTATTATATTCTTCTAATGCTTGTAAAGCAAATTTATCCATAACAATTACCTCCTTTTTACAAATTATATCACTTAATTTTCCAAATGTATATAGAAAAATTCCGTATGATAATATAAATTTTCCACCAAACAAAACACTCTATGCTTCTTTTCTCTTTTAAACACAAAAAAAGGATACCCTGATGGTATCCTTTTTTATTATTTGCCTTTATACATAATCTCATTACCCACTATAAGTAACACATTCTTTGCAGGATTCCATACGGTATCAAAATCCTCGTTAGGATATGGATAATTGCCTATATATGGACACAACTCAACAGTCAATGTAGGTTTGTTGTATTTACGATAAACATAATCAAAAAACGATCCGCCAATACCTTTTCCGTTGTCTCTGTACTCATCAAAACCCGTATCTTTTTTAATTATTTTGTTGATATTGGTAGGATTTGAAAAGTCCTCTGCCCAGTAGAAAATTTCTCCCTGAGTATGGAAAGATACATATGCCTCAAAGGGATTTTTGTCAACATAATTTGCAACCGCTATTGACTCAGGCTCGGTTGCAGGACCGTCTCCTGTAAAGCCCGATGAACCTCTTGAATTTTTATTTTTCTCCACAGACCAGTCTTTATCATAATTCCAGTTCAAATCCACGCCGCGGATATTTGCTTTCCACGCACGAATTCCGTACTGTTTACCTTCGTAAATTGGCAAAGCCGCAACTTCATCAGGATTTTTTGTTGCTCCTATTCCGTTTTGCACCAAATTAATTCCGTCAGGATTTACCATAGGCACAATGCAAAATGTTATGTTATCAAGAATTTCTTTGGGATTGTAATTGCCCCATATATTGCCATTTCTGTATGCATAGGAATATCTGTCAATTGCGTACATAATATATGTAGTTGTGATGTATTCTCTTGCGTGATGAGCTGCGCATACAAAAATCTTTTTATCTCCTCTGCCGAATTTGAGTAAAAGCAAATCTCTGCCTTCTACGGATTTTCCGATTGAAGATGTTTTTATAAGATCAGGATACATGTTTTTCAACTTTTCCACATCAGAAAGCATATTTTCATAGCCATATTCCTGATAAGGATTTACAACATATTCTGCACGCTTGGGATATGTTTTATAAATATAATCATCAAAATCGTATGTATTTACCTCGCCGAATATTTCTTTGTCAAATTCATCATGATTTCCGATAGTTATAATTCCGTCATCATAGGCAATGCTTTTACCTGCATGATCACAAAGTTCACGCAAAGAAACAAAAATCTTTGAGTCTTTTACAAAAAACTTGTGTTTTTGATTTGCAAGTTCCTGCCAGTCAGAGATAAGTGTAAAATCAACATCAGTTCCGCTGACATTTACCCTGAAAAAGCCAATATATGCTTCAATCCACTGTATTTTCATACCCAGAAGTGGAGCCACTTCATACAAATCCACATATGTTTTGTCAAGCACCATCACAGGTGCAGTGGTTTCTCTCTGAGTTCCATTTACAACAGTAATTTTCTCATTTATTGCAATTATAATCGAATTTTCTTTCACAACATTTTTGGTTTCATTGGCAAATGCAAATGTTGTATTGGTCAAAAGTACCATCACCGCCAACAAAATCGCGACAATTTTTTTCATAAAATACACTCCGTAATTTTTATATAACACTTTAATTATACACCGCCCCCTAAGGTGCGATGCAAGAGTTTTGGCACATATATTGTAGAATCAACAAAATTTCATATGCCAATTTTATGACACAATCAATCGGCACCGCGGTCAAAGACCGATAAAAGCCAACATCTTTTACAATTATAACACAAGTCAGAATGATGCGCAACAGCATTGTGTTTGAAAAACTGCTGGTTTAAATGACAACAGTTTTTATTATTCATTTAATTAATTTGGGGTGTCAAATAATCAATGCATTTTTTATGCCTTTTACGCTCATAATAGATTCATAAAATATATTTTTAGCACCACAAATAATAAATCTGTAAACTGCTAAAAATAAATAAAACTATAAATATTGGAGGCAGACAAAATGTTTAAACATGAAAAAATGCTTTTTCATCCTGTAGAAGTAGAAAAACCCAACCCTCAATACGCTGTATTACTTCAGGAACAACTTGGTGGTGGAAATGGCGAACTTAAAGCGGCTATGCAGTATATGTCACAGAGTTTTCGTATAAAAGACCCCGAAATCAAAGATTTATTCCTGGATATAGCTGCCGAAGAACTTGGCCATATGGAAATGGTTGCACAAACTATTAACTTACTCAATGGGCATGATGTTAATGCCACATCGGTGCAAGCAGGAGAAATTCAGTCTCACGTTATTTTAGGATTAAATCCGGGACTTATAAATGCATCTGGCTACTCCTGGACTGCAGATTATGTAACAGTAACCGGAGATTTATGTGCTGATATTTTGAGCTCCGTATGATGGGCTCATGAGTCACAAAGATTTCGTGTCTCGATAAATTGGAATCTATCTCAATATTTGTATAGATTCCAATTTATCGCACATTTGTTACTACCAGGAGAGCCTTCAGATGAATCGGCATTCGTTTATCAGTTTATCAGCACTCTTTGGGACACATGTGGTTCATTAGATTAAATTGTGAATTGCAAGGTTAAAAGCGACATAGAAGGAAAAAAGTCGTAGTTAAGAGGAGATTCTGTTAAAATGGTAAGAATAAACCTTGGAAAGTTGCCATGCGGAGCTACCATCATGCAACTTTCTGGGGTATTTATTCATCCACATAGCAAGGTGATCTAAATCTTTTTGAGTCAAGGAAGAAAGATTTGTACCTTTAGGAAGGAAGCGTCTGATGAGTCTG
>JAZRDC010000036.1:0-9446 GCA_045660065.1 Clostridia bacterium | reverse complement strand
CTTACCGAGCTCGCCCGATTCAACAATCTTCTTAATCTGCTTCATATTGGCATCAAGTCTTGGCTGGAAGCCGATTGTAAGAATCTTTCCGCTCTTCTTTTCAGCCTTCATTACAGCAATTGCTTCGTCGAGTGTTACTGTAAAGGGTTTTTCAAGCATTACGTTTACGCCTGCTTCGAGTGCGTGAATAGCACAGGGAGCGTGCTGTGTGTTATATGTACAAATGCTTACGCCGTCAAGTTTTAAATCTTTATCAGCGAGCATTTCTTTATGGCTACCATAGCATTTAGCACCTTCAACGCCGAATTTTTTGAAAAATGCTTCTGCTTTCCCCGGAACAAGGTCTGCACCTGCAACGATTTCCACATCTTCAAACTTTTTGTAATAGTTAACGTGTGTTTCTGCAATCCAACCTGTACCAACAATACCAACTCTTATTTTTTTGCTTGCATCAACTGCTTTAGCTTCTGCTTCAACGTTGAAATCAAGGCTTTTTTCCATATTTCCTGCCATAATTATTACCCCTTTCTTGTAATCGTTTACATTGTATCATATGCAAATAAAAAAGTCAATAACTTTAATTAAAAAATTACTGACTTTTTGTGTTTATTAGAGTTCTGTTGGCTGGAAGTCTTCGATAGTTGTTTCTTCTGTGAGTTTTGCGATAAATTCTTCAACTGTCATTGTACCAAGGTCGCCGCCTTCTCTTGAACGAACTGCAACTTTACCATCTTCAATTTCCTTATCACCTGCGATAAGCATATATGGGATTTTTTCAAGCTGAGCCTGTCTGATTTTGTAACCCATTTTTTCATTTCTGTAATCGGCTTCAACTCTGAATCCTGCTTTTGCGAGAATATCTTTAACCGCCGCAATATAATCTGCCTGTTTTTCAGAAATAGGAATAAGTTTAACCTGAGTTGGTGCAAGCCATGCAGGGAAAGCACCTGCGTATTTTTCAATTAAGAGTGCCAATGTTCTTTCATAGCAACCAATTGAAGTTCTGTGGATGATATAAGGATTTTTCTTTGATCCGTCAGAGTCTACATATTCCATACCGAATTTTTCAGCAAGCATCTGGTCAATCTGGATTGTAATTAAAGTATCTTCTTTACCAAATACGTTTTTAATCTGAATATCAAGTTTAGGACCATAGAAAGCCGCTTCCCCGACACCGATTTTGTAATCGATACCAAGTTTGTCAAGGATATTTTTCATTGTACCCTGTGCTTCTTCCCACTGCTCTGTTGTACCGATATATTTTTCAGTATCTTCAGGATCCCACTGTGAAAATCTGTATGATACATCTTCGTAAAGGCCAAGAGTTTTGAGCATATAGATTGCCATTTCAAGGCAGTTTTTGAATTCCTGTTCCAACTGGTCAGGTCTGCACATTAAATGTCCTTCTGAAATAGTAAACTGTCTTACTCTGATAAGACCGTGCATTTCACCTGATGCTTCATTTCTGAAAAGTGTTGAAGTTTCGCCATAACGAAGTGGCAAATCTCTGTATGATCTCATTTCATGAAGATATGCCTGATACTGGAACGGACAAGTCATAGGACGAAGTGCAAATACTTCCTTGTCAACTTCTTCATCACCCATAACAAACATTCCGTCCTGATAGTGATCCCAGTGTCCTGAAACTTTATAAAGGTCGCTCTTTGCCATAAGTGGTGTTTTTGTTCTGAGCCAACCGTGTCTTTCTTCTGTATCTTCAACAAATCTCTGCAAAATCTGCAAAAGTTTTGTTCCTTTCGGAAGCATAATCGGAAGTCCCTGACCGATAAGGTCGCAAGTTGTGAAAATTCCAAGTTCACGACCGAGTTTATTATGGTCGCGTTTTTTTGCTTCTTCAAGTTTTTCTAAATGAGCAGCCAGATCATCTTTATTAGCAAAAGCAGTTGCATAAATTCTCTGGAGCATTTTGTTTTTCTCGTTACCTCTCCAGTATGCACCTGTAACGCTCAAAAGTTTAAATGCTTTAACTTTTGAAGTGTATGCAAGATGAGGACCTGCACAAAGGTCTGTAAATTCGCCCTGTTTGTAGAAAGAAATTACTTCTCCTTCAGGCAAATCGTTGATAAGTTCAATTTTGTAAGGCTGGTCTTTCATAAGTTCCAACGCTTCGTTTTTAGGAAGTTCAAATCTTTCGATTTTTAAGTTTTCCTTTGCAATTTTTTTCATTTCTGCTTCGATTTTTTCCAAATCTTCGTTTGTAAGAGGAGCGGTTGTATCGAAGTCATAATAAAACCCGTCATCAATAGCAGGACCGATGGCAAGTTTAGTACCAGGATAAAGTCTTAAAACAGCCTGCGCCATAACGTGAGAGGCAGTATGTCTTAATACGCTGAGTTCATCAGAATAGTTCATTAAAATCTTCCTTTCCGCAAAATATACATTATTGGAATTATTGTATCACTTTTTGCGAAAAAAGTCAACCTATGATGTTATTTACAATCTCAACAATTTTAAATTTCAAAAACACTTGTTTTCCGTCCCCTGTTACAATTTCAAATGCGGTTTTCCCAAGTTCATTTTTAATTTTTTCATACTCTTTTTCATCAACCTTTTTTACGCTCCCCTCAACAAAGCAAAGTGGCGGAAACATCACGCACCACCAGTTTTTCCCTGTCCCCTTGCCAAGCACAATTTTAAGAGCCTTGTAATTTCCTGCTGGGAATTTCAGTTTACCGTAATTTTTGGAAGGAAAATCAGAGTATGAAAGATACACCCGGCTTTTATAATCCGCCCCCTCATTTTCAAGCCACAAATTAACATCTTTTTCTATTGCAGACAGATTTTTCTTTATTATTTCTTCTGACTCTTCCCTGCCATTGACATTTTGTAAAAGTGGCGAATATTTTTCCAAAACCTTATCCCTGATTTTCAGTTTGATGCTCTGGTCAATTGCCGAGTTGCTGTTAGCAGGAATGTGAAGCCTTAATACTGAGTCTGAAATATTTTCTCCCTGCACCACCCCAAAATTAAAAGCGGCACTTAAAAAAAGTGCCGCAATAAAAAACACAACTGTAAATTTTTTCATCACAATCACCTCTGAAGTGATTATAGACAAAAAATTTGTATTTTATACTAAATGGTTTTTGTAACCATTGTGTATGATACATATTTTGAAAGTTCCTGCCTTGCTTTTTCTGCCTGTTTTTCATCTTCAAACAAGCCAAAAACTGTAGGACCACTACCTGTCATAATCGTACCCATTGCCCCGAAATCAAGCATAACGCTTTTCAGTTCGTTGATTATGGGAAGTTTTTTTGCAGTAACAGACTCTAACACATTATACATTCTTTTGCTTACCGAATAAACATCTCCTGCCTCAACGGCTGAAATAATCCCTTTTGTATCAGGATGTGCTTCAATTTTCTTGGCATTAAGACTTTTAAATATCTCTGCTGTACTTACCGAAAAATCAGGTTTTGCAAGACACACAACAGTTTCAGGGAACTGTTTTATAGGAGTTAATATTTCTCCTAATCCCTCTGCTAAAGCAGTTTTGCCATATATGCAATAAGGAACATCTGCCCCAACTTCAACACCAATTTCCATTAAAGTTTTTTCGTCGCAATTTATACCTGTAAGTGCATTTAATGCCTTTAAAACCCCTGCCGCATTGGTACTTCCTCCTGCCATTCCTGCGGCAACAGGAATATTTTTTTCAATAAATATCTTGACACCGGCGTTTTTTATGTTAAAATATTCTATAAACAAGGCAGCTGCCTTATATGCAATATTGGACTTGTCATTTGGCAAAAAACTTACATTTGTTCCAACAGAAATTTTTCCGTCATTTGTAAGTTCCACGCTGACTTGGTCGTATATCGCAAGGCTTTGCATAATCATTTTAACCTCGTGATATCCGTCAGGTCTTTTTGAAAGAACATCGAGCGAAATATTTATTTTGGGATGAGTTTTTATAATAGTTTTATCCAAAACACATTTTCCTTTCATTGTATATTAGCAAACGCCCCAACAATTATTTTATATTTTTAACACCAAGGAGGATTTTATTATGGACAAATATGAATGCGTATTGTGTGGGTATGTTTACGACCCTGAAGTTGGAGATGCTGAACTTGGCATTGAGCCGGGGATTTCTTTTGACGAACTGCCTGAGGACTTTACTTGTCCTTTGTGTGGAGCAGGGAAAGATGAATTTGAAGCAGTTGAATAATTTTCTTTATCGCACCGCCAAAGCGGTGCGATTTTTTGTTTTAAATTTCAGATAAAATTCTTTGTCTTGACTTTTCAACTTTGTCGCAAACTTCATCAATATCAATTGTTGTGAATTTTCCGTTATCATATACAATTTTGCCGTCAACAACTGTCATTAAACATCCGCCGCCCGGCATTGAATAAATAAGATTATTCAAAAGATTGTGGGCAGGTTTCATTGAAACCTCGTTTAAATCATAGATAGCAAAATCTGCTTTGTTTCCAACTTTTATAAGACCGCAATCGGCTCTGTCCTGTGCTTTTGCGCCATTAACTGTTCCCATTTTTATAAGATTTTCAGGACTTATAACATCAGGGAACTCATTTGTAGGATTGTGCATTATTGATGCAAATCTCAAATCTTCAAGCAAGTTGAAATTGTTGTTACTTGCAACGCCGTCTGTACCAACTGCAACATTAATTCCCATAGAAATCATTTTTTCGATTCTTGCAAATCCGCTTCCAAGTTTTAAATTACTCATTGGATTGTGAACTGCAGTAACACCATATTTTTTATAAATTTCAAGGTCTTGGTCTGTAAGCCATACTGAATGTGCCGCATTAACTTTTGCATTCATAATTCCGCATTTTTCAAAATATTGGGCAGGTGTAAGACCGTGTCTTTTGATACATTCATCAGTTTCAGTTTTGGTTTCTGAAAGATGAACGTGCACTCTTTCGTTTTTGCCTTTTAAAAACTCACCAAGTTCTTTTACTATTTTCTCTGTGGTAATGTATTCAGAATGCAAACTAAAGTCCGCTTTGATTCTGCCATCTTCCATTTTTGCACATCTTTCGTGCAAATCAAGTTCTTCGTTAAAGTTTTTGTTGTCTTTAAGGCTTCCGTCACCAAACTCGGTTGTACCTGTGCAAAGATTTAATTTAATTCCTGATTTTTTTGCCGCCTCTAAAATAGAGATGGGGTGGAAATACATTTCTGTTGCAGACACTGTTCCATATCGAAACATTTCCGCAATTCCAAGGAGTGCGCCATAATAAACATCTTCTTCGTTCATTTTTGCTTCAAATGGAAAAACCTTGGTATGAAGCCAGTCCTGAAGTTTCAAGTTTTCCGCATAACCTCTCAAAAGAGTCATTGGAAGATGTGTATGGCAGTTAAACCAACCATTGGTCAAAAGTTTATTTTTACCGCAGATTTTATCGCCGTAATCTTTTGAAGGCGCTTCATCTGAAATGTAGTGGATTTTATCACCCTCTACACCCACATACATATTTTCTTTTACTTTTAAATTTTCATCAATTATAGTGATTTTTTCAAAAAGCATATTTTTTACCCCTTAATTTCAGTTCTGTTTTCCAAGGCTTTTGTAAGCGTTACCTCGTCGGCATACTCAATATCTCCACCGATTGGAATTCCTTTGGCAATTCTTGTAACCTTGATTTCAAAAGGCAGAATAAGTCTTGCGATGTATGACCCCGTTGCTTCACCCTCAATAGTAGGATTTGTTGCAATTATTACTTCTTTAACCACCCCGTCTGCAAGGCGGGTTACAAGTTCTTTTATTTTAATATCGTCAGGTTTTACGCCGTCCATTGGGGAAATAACACCGTGAAGCACATGGTAAAGACCTTTAAACTCACCTGTTTTTTCCATAGCAACAACATCTGCAGGGGATTCTACCACGCAGATAACAGATTTATCACGCTTTTCTTCTTTGCATATTCTGCAAGGTTCTTCGTCAGTTAAATTGCAACAAATACTGCAATATCCAACCTTTTGCTTTGCATCGGCAATGGCTGAAATAAGATTTGTCGCCTTTTCTTCTGAAAGACCTAACACATAAAATGCCATACGCTGGGCAGACTTTGAGCCTACACCCGGCATTTTTCTGAATTCTTCTATTAATTTCTGGACTGTTACTGCATAGTAATCCATATTTGCACCAACCTATTTTGTATCTCTGTAATAATTAATAAGACAGCCTGATAAAATTATCTGTCTTTCGTCATCTGTAAGATTTGAAAGTTCTAAATCAAGTTCTTTCACATCTTTGCCGATAACATAAGCCTTAATGCTTTCAATTTTGTCTTCTACTGCTTTTCTGATGTCAGGAATAAAGATATAATCATCTTTTTCAAAATTAAGTTCCTGTTTGATAATGAGTGGAAGCATACCCCAGTTAATAAGATTGCTTCTGTATCTCTTTGTTGCGTACTCGTTTGCGATATTTGCCCAACCGCCTAAAACTTTCTGGCAAGATGCAGCCTGTTCTCTTGCAGAACCATCGCCGGGTTTTACTGCAAAAATCACGCTTCCGATACCTGTATTTTTAATGTTATCTGTATATTTTTCTGCCTTTTCAAATACTTCTTTTAATTCAGGAAGAGCCTCTATTGGGCATTTGCCTGAAAGTCTTGCTTTTTCTGCTACCTGAACCGCTTTTGCATTTGCCACATAATCAGGTGCTTTTCTTGAAAGTGCAAATTCAGCGAGTTTTAACGGATTTGAACGATATGAAGATGTTTCACCTGATGGAATAAGTTCGTCTGTTGTGGTAACAGGATCGTTAATCACACAAGCAACTTTCAAAAGAAGATTATCAGTTAACGCACTCATTTCAGGCCAGTCTGCGATGTTTGGACCAAACTTTAATTCTTCTTCAGGTTTTGCATTTCCAAAACCGTTGTAAACTCTGTTTTTGTAAACTGTATCATCAAAATCAAAATCTGCTTTTCTGTAATTAATATCAAGGTCAGCAGCAGAGGTAAGGAAGCCTTTATTTGCCGCAGTTGCCGCAATTGAACGGGCATCCATAAGAGCAACAGATGCAATCTGACCGCCTGATGGTTTTGAACCTTCTCTGTTAGGGAAGTTTCTTGTTGAATGTCTTACAGAAAGACCATTGTTTGAAGGAACATCACCTGCACCAAAGCAAGGTCCGCAAAATGCAGTTTTAACTGTAACACCTGCTGTCATAAGTTCTGTTATAACCTGATTCTGAGTAAGACCGATAAATACAGGCTGACTTGCAGGATAAACACTCATTGCAAATTCACCGTTACCGATTGATTTGCCCTTTAAGATGTCTGCTGCAGCACAAAGATTGTCAAAAGTACCGCCTGCACAACCTGCAATAATACCCTGTTCAACCTTAACTTTACCGTCAATAATTTTATCTGTAAGTTTAAAGTCCACATTTGTGCCTTCAAGTTGAATTTTTGCTTCATCTTCAACCTTTTTCAGAATGTCGTAAGGATTGTTTACAACATCTTCAATTGTGTAAACATTACTTGGGTGGAAAGGCATTGCAATCATTGGCTTAACCTTAGAAAGATTAACAACCACCGCTCTGTCGTAATATGCCACTCCTTCAGGTTTAACTTCTTTGTATGCTTCAATTCTTCCGCGTTTTTCAAAATATTCTTTTGTTTTATCGTCAGTTACCCAGATTGATGAAAGACAGGTTGTTTCTGTTGTCATAACATCAATGCCGATTCTGAATTCCATCGGCAGATTTTTAACACCCGGGCCTACAAATTCCATAACAGAGTTTTTAACAAATCCGTTTTTAAAGGTTGCGCCGATTATTGCCAAAGCCACGTCCTGAGGACCTACTCCCGGGGCAACATCGCCTTCTAAATAAATTGCCACAACATCAGGCATATCAATATCGTAAGTTTTGCAAAGGAGTTGTTTTACAAGTTCAGGACCGCCTTCACCGATTGCCATTGTACCGAGAGCACCATATCTTGTATGGCTGTCTGAACCTAGAATCATTTTTCCGCCACCTGACATCATTTCACGCATATACTGGTGAATTACCGCCTGATGTGCAGGAACATAAATTCCGCCGTATTTAACTGCCGCAGAAAGTCCGAAAACGTGGTCGTCTTCGTTGATTGTTCCACCTACTGCACACAAACTGTTATGGCAGTTTGTAAGAACATAAGGAATAGGAAACTTCTCCAAGCCACTTGCTCTTGCAGTCTGAATAATTCCAACATATGTAATATCGTGAGATGCCATAGCATCAAATTTTATTTTAAGTTTTTCCATATTTCCAGAGGTGTTATGCGCCTCCAAAATACTATAAGCCATTGTATTCTTTTTTGCTTCAATTTCGCTTGTTGCGGCATTGTTTTCCAAAATGCCGTCAGATGTTAAAAATACACCGTTTTCTATCAATTTAATCATTGATATCTTCCTTTCTTTTCGTAAAATATAACCAAACATTTTTTCAAATTACAGTATATCACAACATATATAATTTTTCAAGTTTTTTGATTTTTTACTTTTAAGGAATAGGGAAAAATGTTCAGAACGGAAAAACTGAGCAAACACCAAAGGCTTCCTTTGGCGTTTGGACACCTGAAGCTGTATATAGATACAGCGAATGGCGAAGTTTTTTCGTAACAAAAATGGCTTTTATTAAAAAGAAAATCCTGATAAAATCAGGATTTTCTACATTCTGTATAAAATTTTAAAATTTTATTATTACTTTTAAAATTAATTTTAAGCCATTTTTGTGCTCTGGGCATTTTTAACATTCCGCTTTTACCTCAAAGTACGCTTTAGGATGTGCACATACGGGGCAGACATCAGGGGCTGAAGTGCCAGAATGGATGTATCCACAATTTTGACATCGCCACTTAACCTCTGTTTGCTTAGTAAACACCTCGTTATTTTCAACTTCTTTTATAAGTCTGTTGTAGCGGTCAAGGTGGGATTTTTCAATTTCACCAACTTCTTTAAAAAGTCTTGCAATATTGTCAAAACCTTCTTCTTTGGCGGTTTGTTCAAACTCTTTATACATTTCTGACCATTCGTAGTCCTCACCTGACGCACCATCTTTTAAATTTTCAAGAGTCCCCGGCATACCGCCTTTCAAAAGTTTGAACCAAACTTTTGCGTGTGCCATTTCATTTGCGGCAGTTTCTTCAAAAATCTTCGCAATATGGCAGTATCCGTCTTCTTTTGCCTTTGACGCATAATAGTGATATTTAGTTCTTGCCTGAGTTTCCCCTGCAAATGCCGCCATTAAATTCTTTTCTGTTTTTGAGCCTTTAAGTTCCATAAAAAAACCTCCTTTTTTAGTATTATTAACCAAAAAAGGAGATTTATTCTTTATTTAGCAAACAATTGTGCCAGGTTTGAAGTTTGCGTCTAATGTTGTTGTAACTGAAAGGATATCTTCATTATCATCAACTGCTGAAAGTATCATACCTCTTGATTCAATGCCCATAATTTTTCT
>JAZRDC010000035.1:0-2994 GCA_045660065.1 Clostridia bacterium | reverse complement strand
TGATATTCATTCATAGCATTTTCTCCCTTTTTTATTTGCCAAACGGTTATTTTACAGCTTTTTTAGGTGTAAAAACTGCAAAAAACATATAAAAAACTATTAAAAACACCTAAAAAACATTGAATTTTGAGAAATCAACTTTTTGATTTACCCCCTTGAGAAACCGCTCAACCATAGGCTTTATCGGCATTTTTGCTCCTTACACTTTTTCGCATAGAAAAACCTCACAAACACAATGTCTGCAAGGTTTTCATATATTTTTGGGGTATCCCCTATTGTTATTTTTGCGAAAATTCGCACGAATTTGGGCGGCGGTCTTGTGGCAGTAAGCTCACAGAGATTTTTACCCCCCCTACCCGTCAGAAAATATATTCATATTTTGGTGTACTGTCAAACCTGCCTGTCTTTCTATCATGACATTTTTTACACAGGCTCTGCCAGTTACTCTCGCTCCACATAAGTTCCTCGTTTCCTCTATGGGGAATGATGTGGTCAACCACCGTTGCCGGGGTTAGTTTCCCTTTTCGTTTACACTCCACGCAGAGAGGATGTTTATTTAAGTACAGCTTGGAGAGTTTCCGCCACTTACTTGTGTACCCACGACTGTTCGCTGACTCCCTTTGGTACAGGGGAGCGTGCTGTGTACAGTAGCTATCATCTGTTAAGTTGGGACATCCGGGATGCCGACAAGGTTTTTGTGGTTTCATCGGCATCGCCATCACCTCTTGTTCAAAAGAATAGTAGAAATTGGAATGTTTACTTTTTAATCTTCCGAGTATATAATATCACACTTTTAAACTCTCATTCAATCACATTTACTCTCATCTTTTGTAATTTTGTAATTTTTTATTTCCCAGTATAATAATACCACACCTTAAAACTCTCATTCAATCACATTTACTCTCATCTTTTAAAATTTTTGAAAATTCCTGTAATGCGCTACTGTGAAGCCTGAATATGTGCTGAAGGCTAAACCCCATCTCCTCCGCTATTTTCTCCCAAGGTTTGAAGCATATGTAACGAAGTTCCAATAGCATCTGGTGTTCAATGCTTGGAATTGTTTTTATTTTCTCAATCAATTCAGTTTTGAAATCAACAAGAGAATCTATATCTGCATTTATTAAGTGTTCCAAATCAAGTACCTTAACAATTATATTTTCTCTTGACTGGACATCTCCCTGACCTTTTGGCATACAGGAGTATGTGCTTGTTACTTTTGTAGCTAAAGCACGCAATGTTTCAACCTGCTCAAGCTTTGAATTTATTCTCTGGTCTATACGATAAGCTTTAGTTAAATATTCCTTTGTTTCTTTTATGGTCATGATAATGCCTCCATTTCTTTTATTACATTTTTTACTTCATCAACCGAGCGAACCACAAAGGCTTGTCCGCCACAGCCTATGATTTTCTTTATAGTTGCATCCTGCAGAGCAGTTGTTTTGCCTTTGGGTGTTTTAACTTCAAAGGCTATGAACTTTCCACGGTAGCAACATATTATGTCGGGTATTCCGGCTGTGCCGTACATACCGCCATGCTCCTTCCAGGCAAAACAATCCGGCAGAGCTTTTATGTACTTCATAATTGCATTTACTATATCTTTTTCCAACATTTGTCAAATGCCCTCCTTAATGTGTCCGTTAAAAATCTTGTATTACCAAGCCTTCGGACACATAGGACACTTAAATTGCATTTTAATCTATATTTTATTAAAAAATATATGTATATGTAAAATAATAGTATATATATAATATATATAATAATATAATATAGGATTTTGGTGTCCTACGTGTCCTTGTGTCCTGGTAAATTCGATTTAAGATACCTCTTCGCAAAGCTGTATTCCTTTGAGAAGTCTTCTGTTGGCAACCGAGTCTTTGCCTCTGGTAACTTCGGGATAGCTTGATATGATTTGCTGAACAAACATTTTTTGTGAATATGGTTTAAGTCCGCATTCCTCACAGTAGTTTTTGTATGCATTGAACAGTTCTGTACTGCTTACATGGTATTTCGCATTAATTTCACAGTTTTCTTTGATGAATGAGAGTACAGAATCGCTGTCCTCACGGTATTGCTGAAGCTCTGCACGGTTGACATCGGTTTCAGAGAATACATAGTTGTTTTTCATTAAGCGTTTAAGCCCCTCAAGAGCAAAGCGGAAGATGCCGTCTGCTTCCATACGGAACTTGTTAATCAGTTCAGGGTCACGCTTATCTGCAGGGACAGCGTTGTTAAAACGCATGATAATAAGTCTTCTGTAAAAGCCTTCAGAACGGTCGCCATAGTTTTTAGGAATACTGTTACAGGAGAAGAGCATCCTTGCACTTGACTGAAATGAGAAGGGGTTTTTGTTTTTCTTCTCCACCGTGATATAGTCCTCACCTACCAGAGCTTTGAAGATGCCGTTGTCATCAATGTTTTTTGTAGGCAGGTCAGCGAAAATATTCGCCAGTTTCCCAAAAAGCTCTGCCGTCTTGAATCTTTCGTTGAGGGATTGCCATGACACATTTGACACATTCTGCTTGCCGAGTAATATATCATTTAACACGCGAAGCAGTACAGATTTTCCTGCACCTCCAACTCCCACGATTACAAAGCATTTCTGTGCCGAATTGACAGGAATTAAAAAGTAGCCCAGCATCTCCTGTATGAGTGCCACCTGTTCCATTTCTCCACCCATAGACTCTTGAAGGAACTTTTTAAACATAGGACAATCTGCCTTTTTGTCGTATGTAACACCAAGTCGCACAGTTGAGTAATATTCAGGGTTATGGGGAAGAATTGTATCCTCTAAAACATTGTATAAGCCGTTTTTAAGGTTTAAGATATATGGGTTTGGGTTAAGCTCACGGATGTCTTTCTGAATACGGAGTTTCCATTGCTGTGTTGCATCCACAATCTGATTCATCTTCATTTCACGAGGTATCATCTTCTCCTGAACAAGGCGTTGCGCCTCCATTTCGGATATCTCCTTAAACACACCTCCCTGATACATAT
>JAZRDC010000034.1:0-17039 GCA_045660065.1 Clostridia bacterium | reverse complement strand
GTTCCAATGCTCATACATTTCGTTTTCGCCAAGATAATCCTGAGCGTACTCCAAAACTCTGTTAATTGTTATAACACCTTCTGTTACCAAATCAACGCCCTCGATTTTTGCAATAGGGGGGACATCTGATTTTTCAAAATTTAGTGTTGCCTGAAGAGGCTTTCTTAAATATTTTGCTGCGATGGAAGATGTTGTTCCGCCGCAGATAATATGCTTACCTTCTTTTGAGAAGAAAAGGGACATCATTCTGTCGCAGTCATCTCGGTTTGAAGGAGGACCAAAAAGAATATTCATTGGTTCTCTTTTTCTTATTTTTACAATGCAGGCTGTTGCATCATCGCCGGGTTTGCTACCGTAAAGTCTATCACATTCATCAACTAAAAGTGTGGACAGGTTTTTTGCAGTAAGGCCTGACATTGACATATCTTCCATAAACTGTATGATTTCTTCACGCTTCCAACCGAAATTGTACGCAAGGCCTATTCCTGCGTGAGGACAGCCATCGCTCATGGCGATAAAGATGTCATTTTCCTGAATGCGGATTTCACTTTTGAATATCTTTTTTCCGCCGATAGTAACTTCAGTTTTTGGATAATCGTAATTTTTGTTATCACGCAGGATTATTACCTGCGGGTTGTCATACTGGATAATTTCAACAGTTTCGTTGTCTATAATCTGCATAATGGTAAATGTGGAATATGCAACGCCTCTTACCGAACAAACGGGAAGTGTTGCGGCAATTGTTTCAACACATTCTTCAATGGGAAGGCCTTCTGCCATCATAGTTGAAATGATTTTTGAAGTAAGTGTTGACAATATACTTGCTTTAACTCCGCTTCCAAGTCCATCAGCCAGAACGATTACAGTTGAATTTTCATTTTGTTCAACGATGTCCACATGGTCTCCGCAAAGTTCTTCACCATAATGGTTAATACTTTTGAAACCGATATCTGCACATAAATCATTCATCTTGTATGGACTCCTTTAACTTGGCAAGGGCAATTTTTGTTTCAGCAGCAGTTTCACCTAAGAGAGAGGCAATTTCCTGCACAATTCTCATCTGCTTGTCAACAACTTTGTCCGCGACCTCAATAGTCTGCTGAGTGATTTTTTCTTTCTTTTCGCGCTCTGTTTCCTCATCGGTAACATCACGCATAATTCCAACTAACATTCTGGATTCTTTATCATATACTACAGACTGTTCAACATAGCGTCTGTATTCTGCAAGATAAACTCTTTCACCGCGAATATCTTTTCCTGTTCTTAATACTTCTGCAAAAAGTTTGGGGTCAAGAATTCTTACAAGACTTTCGCCAAGGACATCAGAACTTGAACGAATGTTCATCATTCTTCTTGCGGCTTCGTTTATCTGCTGAACTTCTAATTTTTCATTAAGTGCAATAAGACCGTTCGGAGTGTTTTTGATAATGGTATCAGAAAAACTTTCCGCTTTGTCTTTCAAAAACGGCAGACACATAGAAATTTCTGCCTTGCCCTGACAAATGGCAATCGCCTTTTCACGGCAGGTGTTATATCCGCATGATCCGCAGTTTAATTCATCAGAGGGTTTGAATTTGCCCATTTCTCTTAAAACTGCGAAAATTTCCGATTCACTTGGCATCGGGAGTTTGTGCTCTATAAATTCAAACTGTTTTCTGAGTTCTACATATGTTGGCACAGATACATCAAAATCATCATTTCCTGCATAATTTGCAATTGTTATATAATCTCTGATTGGCTCGGCTTTGTGATACTTTTCCATAACAGGGCCGCCGATGCAACTTCCAACACAAGCAGACATTTCAATAAAGCACTTGTGGATTTTGCCATTTTCGATATCTTTAAGTGCGTCAATACAATTCTGCACACCATCTAAAGCAATGTAGTTAAAGCCCGGAGCATCTTGTGCCATTGTTTTTAAAATTCCGCCGGTTGTAGGGAAGAAGCGGGCACGGCTTTTAGCAGTTGAATCCATTTCCTGTTTTAATTCAATGTTTTCTTCTTTAAGCCAGTTTGAAAGTTCTTCAAATGTTAAAACTGCATCAACGATGCCTTCATAATGTTCAGCCTCGTCTTTTTTAGCAACACAAGGGCCGATAAAAACTGTCTTTGCATTTGGATATCTTTTCTTGATATCCTGACAATGTGCCTGCATAGGTGAAATAACATCTGCTAAATATTCAAGGGCTGACGGGAAATATTTTTGTATAAGCAAGTTAATAGAATGACAGCAGGAAGAAATAACAATATCTCTTTCTTCTTCCTTGAGCATTCTTTCGTATTCGTTTTTAACAATTGTTGCGCCGATGGCGGTTTCTTCAACATCGAAAAAGCCCAGTTTTTTAAGAGCATCTCTCATAGACTCAATTCCAACATCGTCGTAATTCGCAACAAAAGACGGCGCCAAGCTAACAACCACCGGTTCACCGCCTTGTAATAAGACTTTTACTTTTTCAGTTTCGTCAACAATCTGCTTTGCATTCTGGGGACATACAACAAAGCACTGACCGCACAAAATACATTCGTTTCCGATAATGTGTGCCTGATTTCCTGAAAAACGGATAGATTTAACGGGACAATGACGAATACATTTGTAACAGTTTTTGCAGTTCGATTTTTTTAGTGTAAGACAATTTGGCATATCCGTCACACCCTTTCATTTTTAATTACTGATAATACTTTTTGTTCAAAAAATTCTTTAAAATTATCACGGTTAACTCCCGTGTGTACTGCGTCGTCTACCTGAACGGTAACTCCAAGGCGATTACATTGTCCAATACAAAAACTGCCTGCAAGAGTGATTTTATCCTGAAGATTATTTTCTTCAATGGCTTTTGTGAAAAGTTCAACTATTTCAGGAGAGCCTTTAATGTGGCATGAACTTCCTACGCATATCTGAACTACCATAATTTCACACCTTTGCTAAAATTTCATTTTTGAAAAACTCGCAAACATTTTCAGGTGTAACAGAGTGGAAGTCTTCATCAACATTTACGCACACACCCTGCTGACATTTGCCGAGGCAAAATGTACCGCCGAGGTCTACTTTGTCACCAAGATTGTTTTCGTCAATAAGTCTCTGCAACTGTTCAACTACATCGCGTGAACCTTTGATATGACATGAACTTCCAATACAAACTGTTACTTTCATTTTATATTCAATCCTTTCATAAAAAGAGGATAAATTTATAAGTATCCGTAATATCCCCAATTGTAATTTCTATTGTATCATAAATGAGGTCAAAAATCAACAATTATCTGCGAATTTTATCGTATATTTTCATATTTTTTAAGCCATTTTATATATTATATTTATTTTAATTTTTGACATATATTTTTGCACGAACAGAAAAGAAAAGAGAAAAACTCTTTTTGGGAGTTTTTCTCTTTAAAATTTTATTTTTCTTCTAATTGCAGTATAGAATAAATATCATATCCTGAAAGTTTTTCTCTGCCGCCTAAACCAATGAGTTCAATTAAGAAAGAGGTTGCAGTAACTTTACCACCGAGTCTTTCGATAAGTTTAATTGCAGCCTCAACAGTTCCGCCGGTAGCAAGAAGGTCATCTATAACAATAACATTCTGTCCCGGTTGTACCGCATCTTCGTGAATTTCAATTGTATCAGTGCCATACTCAAGAGAATAGGTTTCAGAAATGGTTTTGTATGGAAGTTTTCCGGGTTTTCTTACCAAAGCATGGCTTTTGCCAAGTTTATAAGCAAGGGTAGAGGCAAACAAAAATCCTCTTGACTCTAAACTTACAATAACATCGCAAGGAATGTCTTTGATTGCATCTGCCATTGTGTCAATAACATATTTATAGGCATCTGGATTTTGCAGAATTGTGGTAATATCGTAAAATTCAATGCCTTCTTTCGGAAATCCCGGAACAACTCTTAAATATTTAATCAAATCCATAATCAAATTCCCTTATTTAATAACAATTACGCGGATAACACCATCAATTGCTTTGATTGCATCTGCAGCTTCAGGATGATCTTCTGACAAATCAAGAATTGTGTATGCAAAGTCGCCTTTGCTCTTGTTAATCATATTGTTAACATTAACAGAAGCTGTTGCACTTGTAATCTGAGTAATCATTGCAGGAATGTTTTTATGCATAACACAAATTCTCATAGCGCCTTCTCTTGGTGATGAGCAGTTAGGATAATTAACTGAATTTACAATGTTACCATTTTCAAGGAATTCTTTGAGTTGTTTTGCAGCCATAATTGCGCAGTTGTCCTCAGCTTCTTCTGTTGAAGCACCAAGGTGAGGGATGCAAACAATGTTTTTAACATCGATTAAATCTGCACTTGGGAAGTCAGTTACATATCTTGCAACTTTTCCACTTTCCAAAGCCGCCATTAAATCTTCGTTATTAACAAGTTCATTTCTTGAGAAGTTAAGAATTCTAACACCATCTTTGCAAAGAGCAAGAGAGTCTTTGTTGATTGTGTATTTTGTGTTAGGATTGAGAGGAACGTGAATTGTGATGTAATCACATTCTGTGAAAATATCGTTGATGTTATTAACATGAACGATAGAACGGGACAATCCCCATGCAGCGTCTACTGAAATATATGGGTCATAACCCAAAACTTCCATACCAAGACCTTCTGCAGCATTTGCCACCATAACACCGATAGCACCAAGGCCGATAACACCGAGTTTTTTACCGATGATTTCGTGTCCTGCAAACTGACCCTTTCCTTTTTCAACTAATTTTGCAGCAGCATCGCCCTCGTTTTTGAGAGTAGAAGTCCATTTAACACCTTCTGTGATATCGCGTGATGCAAGGAAAAGACCGCAGATAACCAATTCTTTAACTGCGTTTGCGTTAGCACCCGGAGTGTTAAAAACAACAATACCACTTTCAGCACATTTTTCAACAGGAATGTTGTTTGTGCCCGCACCTGCTCTTGCGATAGCCTTTAAGTTATCGCCGAATTCCATATCGTGCATAGCAGCACTTCTTACCAAAATACCGTCAGGATTTGTACGGTCGTCTGAAACTGCGTAATTATCGCCTAATTTTTCAAGACCTACTTTGGCAATTTTATTTAATGTTAAAATATCATACATTTTAATTCACCTTCTGATTATTTGTTTTCTGTTTCAAATTTCTTCATAAAGTCAACAAGAGCAACAACGCCTTCTGTTGGCATAGCATTGTAAATACTTGCTCTCATACCGCCAACTGATCTGTGGCCTTTAAGGTTAACAAAGCCATTAGCAGTTGCTTCTTTGATAAATTTAGCGTTGAGTTCATCATCACCTGTGATAAACGGAACGTTCATAAGTGAACGGTCTTCTTTAACAACAGTGCCTTTGAACATTGAAGATTCATCAAGGAAATCGTAAAGGATTTTAGCCTTTTCGATGTTGATCTGTTCCATTTTTTCAAGACCACCAAGTTCTTTTAAGTACTTGAACACAAGACCACAAACATAAATGCCGTAGCAAGGTGGTGTGTTGTAAAGTGAATCATTGTCAGCGTGGATGCTGTATTTGAGCATTGTAGGAGTGATGTCCATAGCATCGCCAATCAAATCATCTCTGATAATTGCAATTGTAACACCTGCAGGACCAACGTTTTTCTGTGCGCCTGCATAGATAAGACCATATTTTGCAACGTCAACAGGTTCTGACAAAATGCAAGATGACATATCTGTTACCAAAGGTACATTTCCTGTATCAGGGATAGTGTGGAATTTAGTACCATAAATTGTGTTGTTTGTTGTTGTATGAACATAGTCTGCTTCAGGGTCAAACATGCTCTTGTCAAGTTTTGGAATGTAGTTGAACACCTGATCTTCACTTGAAGCAACTTTTCTTGCTGTGCCGTAAATATTAGCTTCCTGGAAAGCCTTCTTTGACCACTGACCTGTGATTACATAGTCAGCCTTTTTATTCTTTGTCATAAGGTTCAATGGAACCATAGCAAACTGTGTTGAAGCACCGCCCTGTAAGAATAAAACTTTGTAGTTATCAGGAATTTTCATAAGATCTCTTAAATCCTGTTCAGCAGTTTTGATGATTTCATCGTAAACTTTGGAACGATGACTCATCTCCATAACGCTCTGACCTGAGCCTTCGTAATTAAGCATCTGTTCTGATGCGATTTTTAATACTTTTTCAGGCAACATTGATGGGCCTGCTGAGAAATTGTACACTCTTTCCATTGTTTAACATCCTTTCGAATTATATTATTAATGTAATATTATACACCCAATTTTTTATTAAGTCAACAAAAATATAATTAAATTTTGTTTATTCTTGCAAGATTGAACAGGTATTGTTGAGCATATCCTGCCAATGGACCGAATTTTTGTTCTGCAAAGTTGTTAATTTCTTTGGGGCTTAAAGTTTCAAAGCCGTAAAATGTTGTTAAAACCTTCTTCATCCATACATCGGTAGGGAACACCTCGGTGCGTGATGCACCAAACAAAAGTATGCAGTCTGCAACTTTGGGACCAACCCCTTTTATTTTTGATATTTCTGCTCTTGCTTC
This sequence comes from Clostridia bacterium, assembly GCA_045660065.1. Taxonomy (GTDB): domain Bacteria; phylum Bacillota; class Clostridia; order RGIG6154; family RGIG6154; genus RGIG2094. The sequence goes on along the minus strand of JAZRDC010000034.1, from coordinate 10,525 downwards.
AGCAATCGGGGCATTTTTTATTATATCCATATCAAGTGCATTTTGACTGATTTTTTGTGCAGCATCTATAATATAACTGTCCCTGTATCCTGCCTTTAAAAATTTCAGATTTTCAGGTGATAAAGATGCGAGTATATCCATTTGAGGAAAAGAAAAATATCCCTTTTTCAATTCTTTTCCAAATTTGGCGCAAAGTTTTTCTATTATTGATTTTATTCTTGGAATATTATTGTTTTGCGATATTATGAAAGAAATAACAGTTTCGGAAAATTCCTGCTTTAAAATCCTTATTCCCGAAGATTTGCTGATTGCCTCAATCATAATGTCATCAACACTTAAATCTTTCATTATAATGTTATAATCGGTGTTTATATCAAAATAGTCGTGCCAGATGGGTAAATCGTCAGATAAAACAATATTATCCTGTTCTTTTTTTACATTTAATACTTTGCCGAAAGCAACACCTGTGTAACTTCCGTCAGGATTTTCGTTCCATCTGAAACACTGACCGCATTCAAAAGTGTCTTTTAAATCAAAAGGGGAAATGTTAAGTACCAAAATAATCACCTCTTTTTAATTTTACAACAAAAACCCTTTTAAATCAACACATAAGTTTGACAAAATACTGCATTGCCTTTATAATAGTTCCGAAAGGATGTTTTTAATGAGAATAAAAGAGATTATAATATTTTCGATACTGGCATTGTTTTCCTGTCTTGTAGTTTTTGGTGCGTTCAAACTTGAAAGCACTTTTGAGTTGCCTGACAGCAAGATTTTAGTGTCAGATTTTGAAGGCGGACTTGTAAATACTTTAAATAATGATGTAACTTTGCTTGAGTATGGCAATCTTGCAATGGGAAGCAAAAGTATATTAGGAAAAGGTGTAAAACTAAACAATGGACATCTTACCCTTTATGGCTCTGAGCAGACCAAACTTCGTGATGAATTCACTTTTTCAATATGGTTTAACATATCAGATACAACACCAACAGACCCTATGCTTTTATCAAGAGAATCATCATCGGGTGATGTAGCAGAAGGTCCTGTTTCAATCCATTTTTCGGATAATTATACTTATTTCAGAACTGATCTTACTTTTAAACTTACAAATTCAGAATACGGAAGTTATTCTTTTTGTTCAAAAGAACTTTTTAACCACGATACAATCAAAAATGAATGGCATAATGTAACTGTGGTTTTTGACAAAAATATTCTTTACTATTATTTTGACGGTGTTCTGTCAAGCGCAGAAATTCTTCCTGTTGAACTTTTTGAATACGCAACTATTGCCAATAACAATAAATGCTTTGAAGTTGGCAGAGGTGCGTGGGGAAATATGCTCGGTATGATAGACGAAGTTTATTTCTATGATTATGCAGTTGAAAAAGAAGAAGCAATTTCTTTTCACACAAAAGGTGTTGAAAAATATAAAAACAAACTTGTTATGAAACTTGAAAGCACCACCGCTGATGTAAACGGCACTCAGGAAGAAGCACCTGCCTTGCTGGAAGAAAATGAAACCATTATGATTTCGGCAGATTATATTGTTGGGAAAATGGGCGGAAAAGTTTCTTTTGACGAAACAGACGGATATGGCAGAGCAGACATAGCATTAGGCAGCGATAAAATTTCCATCTGGGTAATGGACACAAATGCCATTATTAATGAAAAATTTTCAAAACTCAGTGTTCATCCTATAAAAAAAGACGAAATGGTTTTTGTGCCTGTACGATTTGTGGCAGAGGGCCTTGGCGCAATGGTTTCCTGGAATGAAGAACAGGGCGAAGTTACAATTTACTATAAATAAAATTATGAAAAGAAATATCATCATCGGAATATGTGCTGTATTGGTAGCTGCAATTGTAATTGTATGCAATCTGCCTTGCCACTCAACAAAAAACATTTCATCAATTCATATTAATTCTGAAACGGTGCGTCTTGAAAGCGATATGTCAAAAAGATTGAGCATAGAAACATATCCTGAAGATACAGACTCAAAGAATTACAGGCTTGTAAGCGAAAATGAGTTTGTTGCAGTGTGTGACAAAAATCAGGTAAGTGCCGTAAATGAAGGCGAAACCTTTGTGTATGCAGAGTCAAAAGATGGCAAAACCCAAAGTAATAAAGTCAAAATCATTGTCAGTAACGGAATATTTGATGTTGCGGCAAAAATAATAATGGTGGCAAATGACGGGCTGAATAAAGCGGTTTCAAAAGAAACCGGTGAAAATTCAAAACTTATAACCGCAGAAGATAAAGAACATCTAAAAAATGTGGAAGTAAGCCCTAAAAAGGCAACAGATATTACAGAAACTACAATCGAAAAAGTGCCTGAGTCTTTTGAACTTCCGATACTCACTGAAGAAAATGCAACCGATACAGTCTATGTAACCAAATCGGGAAGTAAATTTCATTTAAGCACTTGTTCATCTGCCAAAAATTCTACACCTGTTTCAAGAAGCCAGGCGGTGAGCGACGGTAAAACACCTTGTCAGAAATGCAAACCATAATAAAATTTAATCCGCAGCAATGCGGATTTTTTTGTTGGCTTAATATAGAAAACATAATAAAAATGGAATATAAAAACATTTTTTGAATTCACCCCTTTACAAAACGAAAAAATTGGAGTATAATAGTTCTGATAAATTATTAGGAGGGTAACTAATGAGTAAAAAATTCGTTTACTTATTCTCAGAAGGCGACGCATCAATGCGTGAACTCCTCGGTGGTAAAGGCGCCAACCTTGCTGAGATGACAAAAATCGGTCTCCCTGTTCCACAGGGCTTCACAGTTTCAACAGAAGCTTGTACTCAGTACTATGAAGATGGCCGTACAATCAATGCTGACATTCAGGCAGAAATTATGGAAAACATCGTTAAGATGGAAGCAATCTGCGGTAAAAAATTCGGTGATAAAGAAAATGCACTTTTAGTATCAGTTCGTTCAGGTGCTAGAGCATCTATGCCTGGTATGATGGATACAATCTTAAACCTCGGTCTTAATGAAGACGTTGTTGAAACAATGGCTGCAAAAACAGGAAATGCTCGTTGGGCATGGGACTGCTACAGAAGATTTATTCAGATGTATTCAGACGTTGTTATGGAAGTTGGTAAGAAATATTTCGAACAGCTTATCGACGAAATGAAAGAAGCAAAAGGCGTTACACAGGATATCGAACTTGATGCTAACGATCTTAAAGAACTTGCTTCACAGTTCAAAGCAGAATATAAAAATAAAATTGGTAAAGACTTCCCAGCTGATCCTAAAGAACAGCTTATGGGTGCAGTTGAAGCCGTATTCCGTTCATGGGACAACCCAAGAGCAAACGTATACAGAAGAGACAACGATATCCCTTATTCATGGGGTACTGCTGTTAACGTACAGATGATGGCATTCGGTAACATGGGTGACGATTGCGGTACAGGTGTTGCATTTACTCGTGACCCTGCTACAGGTGAACCAGGCCTTATGGGTGAATTCCTTGTAAACGCTCAGGGTGAAGACGTTGTTGCCGGCGTTCGTACTCCAATGCCAATCGCTCAGATGGCTGAAAAATTCCCAGAAGCATTTGAAGAATTCAACAAAGTTTGCGGAATTTTGGAAGATCACTACAGAGATATGCAGGATATGGAATTTACCATTGAAAACAGAAAACTCTACATGCTCCAGACAAGAAACGGTAAGAGAACAGCAAAAGCTGCTCTTAAAATTGCTTGTGACCTTGTTGAGGAAGGCATGATCGATAAGAAAAAAGCAGTTGCTATGATCGACCCAAGAAACCTTGACACACTCTTACACCCACAGTTTGATGCTAAAGCATTAAAAGCAGCAACTCCTATGGGTAGAGGTCTTGGTGCATCTCCTGGTGCTGCTTGCGGTAAAGTTGTATTTACAGCAGAAGATGCTGAAATCTGGAACGCTAAAGGCGAAAAAGTTATCCTTGTTCGTCTTGAAACATCACCTGAAGATATCACAGGTATGAAAGCATCACAGGGTATCTTAACAGTTCGTGGTGGTATGACATCACACGCTGCCGTTGTTGCTCGTGGTATGGGTACATGCTGCGTATCAGGTTGCGGCGACATCAATATGGATGAAGAAAACAAGAAATTCACATTGGCTGGCAAAACATTTGTTGAAGGCGATTGCATCTCAATCGACGGTTCAACAGGTAACATCTACGATGGTATCATTCCTACAGTAGATGCTGAAATCGCTGGTGAATTCGGTAGAATCATGGAATGGGCTGATGAATTCAGAACACTTCAGGTAAGAACAAATGCAGATACTCCTGCAGATGCTAAGAAAGCTCGTGAACTCGGTGCTGAAGGTATCGGTCTCTGCCGTACAGAACATATGTTCTTTGAAGCAGACAGAATTGCTGCATTCAGAGAAATGATCTGCTCAGACACAGTTGAAGAAAGAGAAGCAGCACTTGAAAAGATTCTCCCATATCAGCAGGGCGACTTCGAAAAACTTTATGAAGCATTAGAAGGCAACCCAGTTACAATCAGATTCTTAGATCCACCGCTTCATGAATTCGTTCCAACTGAAGAAGCTGACATTGCAGCTCTTGCTAAATCACAGGGTAAGACAGTTGAAGATATCAAAGCAATTATTTCTTCACTCCACGAATTCAACCCAATGATGGGTCACCGTGGTTGCCGTCTTGCAGTAACATATCCTGAAATTGCTAAGATGCAGACAAGAGCAGTAATCAGAGCTGCTATCAACATTAAGAAAGCTCACGCTGACTGGAACTTGGTTCCTGAAATCATGATCCCATTGGTTGGCGATATTAAAGAACTTAAATATGTTAAAGAAGTTGTAGTTGCTACAGCTGACGAAGAAATCGCAGCTGCAGGTGCAGATCTTAAGTACGAAGTTGGTACAATGATCGAAATCCCAAGAGCATGTCTTACAGCTGATGACATTGCTAAAGAAGCTGAATTCTTCTGCTTCGGTACAAACGACCTTACACAGATGACATACGGTTTCTCAAGAGACGATGCTGGTAAGTTCTTAGATGCATACTATGATGCAAAAATCTTTGAAAACGATCCATTTGCTAAACTCGACCAGACTGGTGTTGGTAAACTTATGGAAATGGCTGTTGAATTGGGTAAAAAAGTTCGTCCTGAAATGCACTGCGGTATCTGCGGTGAACACGGCGGCGACCCTGTTTCAGTTGAATTCTGCCACAAGATTGGTTTGACATATGTATCATGCTCACCATTCAGAGTACCGATCGCTCGTCTTGCTGCTGCTCAGGCTGCAATCAACGACAATAAATAAGATTAACTTATTTTAACAACTAAAGACCTTGCATTTGCAAGGTCTTTTTTGTGTATTTTGTTGCTTTTTATGATACAATTTGGTATAATTGTAAGGAAGTGTAATATTTTAAACACAAAGGAGAAAAATGAATGAAAAAAGGAAATGTAAAGGCACTTTTGCCAATAGGTGTATTTTTAGTGCTGTATTTAGGACTTGGAATTTTGTTTGAGTATGTTTTGAAAATTCCAATGGGATTTTATAATATTCCAATAGTTGTGGCATTTTTGGTAGCACTTTTGGTAGCCTGCTTGCAGAACAGAAAACTTAATTTAGACAAAAAACTTGAAATTATGGGCCATGGTGTTGGTGATAAAAACATTTTCACCATGATACTTATATTTTTAGAAGCAGGTATTTTTGTTGGTGTTGTTGGCAGAGAAAGTGCAGAAAGCGTGGCATATTTTATGCTCTCGATTATTCCTGCTCAATATGCAGTGGCTGTGCTTTTTGTAGTGAGTTGTTTTGTATCACTTGCTATGGGAACATCAGTTGGCACAATCACTCTTTTAACACCTATCGGGGTTGCAGTTTCAAAGGCATCAGGATTTGATATGCCTCTTTGCGTGGCGACAATAATCGGTGGCTCTATGTTTGGCGATAATCTGTCATTTATTTCTGATACAACTATTGCCGCTTGTAACGGGCAGGGATGTAAAATGAAAGATAAATTTAAAGCAAACTTCTTTATTGCATTGCCTGCAGCGATTGTTTCATTGGTTTTAATACTTGTTATGTCCTTGAAGACTGAAATTGCAGGAACTGTTGAAAATGATTATAACCTTATTCAGATAATTCCTTATATTCTTGTTTTAATCGGCGGTATTCTTGGTACAAATGTATTTTTGGTTCTTTTAATCGGTATTGTGTCAGGCTCAATAATAATGCTTCTTACAGGAAGTACAGAGTTTACAGCACTACTTGCTAATATGGGAACAGGTGCGTCGGGAATGTTTGAAACAATTGTAGTTACCATTTTAGTTTCTGCAATATGCGCTTTAATTCGCGAGTATGGCGGGTTTGATGCGTTGCTTTTTGGAATTAAAAAAGTTTTCCGCGGCAAAAAAGCAGGACAGGTAGGTATGGGCGTTCTTGTAGGCGTTTTGGATATTGCAACTGCAAATAATACAGTAGCGATAGTTATGGCAAATCCGATTGCTAACGAAATTGCAAAAGATTATGAAATCAGTTCTAAAAAAGCAGCATCAATTTTAGACACTTTTTCTTGCGTATTTCAGGCAATTCTGCCATATGGCGCGCAGATGCTTGTGGCAATTTCTGCAGTTTCTGCATTAGGTGCGCAGATTTCTGCTATTGAAATTATACCAAAATTATTTTATCCGTATCTTTTGTGTGTAAGTTCACTTATAGCAATAGGATGCACAAAGAAATAATATTGTTTCGGAGGAATTGGAAATGGAATTTTTTGAAAAAGCAACCCCTGAGTCTTGCGGAATAAGTTCAAAAAATATTATTGATTTTACTGAGGCTCTTTGTCAGGCACAAGGTGATCTTGAAACACATTCCTTTTTGATTATAAGGCATGGCAAATTAGTTTGCGAAGGATATTTTGCACCATATAATAAAGATACTCAGCATTCGTTATTTTCTGTAAGCAAATCTTTTACAAGTATGGCTATCGGATTTTTGGTTGATGAGGGCAAGATAAGTGTTGACGATTACATACACACATATTTTCCTGAATTAATTAACGAAGATATAAACAAAGAAAACCTCAAAATTAAAATCCACGATTTGCTTTCTATGTCTTTTGGTCAGCAGGGTGGAGCGGTGCACGAAGGTCAGAAACGTTCAGATGCTATGCTCTATGATTTTTTCTACAGAAACAAAGATATCGAATGTGGAACAGAATTCCGCTATGATTCCTACGGAACATATATGCTTTCGGCTCTTGTGAAAAAACTAACGGGAATGAATGTGCCTGAATACCTTATGCCGAAATTATTTAATCCTCTTGGCATAAATCAGCCTTATTATTTAAAAGATAGTATTGGCATTAATGTTGGCTATACAGGTATGCGCATGACTTTGCGTGATCTTGCTAAAGTAGGCTATGTTTACTTAAATGGCGGGAAATGGGAAGGTGAGCAGTTAATATCCAAAGAATGGATTGATATTGCAACCAAAAAACACATTGATACAAACAGTCCTACCGGTGAGGACTGGCAACAGGGATATTGCTATCAACTCTGGAAGGGAAGATACAACACCACTCGTTTGTGTGGCGCTAATGGACAGATGTGTGTAATTATGCCTGATTACGATGCGATTTTTGTTGTAAATTCAGGATATGACAACCCTAAAATCAAGAATGTTTTAGAGGCTTTTTATGAAAATATTATGCTCAATATGAAACATAAACCACTTGAAGAAGATAAAGAAAATTTTGAAAAATTAGAAAAAGTTCTTGAAAATCTAAAAATAACATTCAAGTTTTCCGAAATGTCACCAATGGCTGAAATTGTGAACGGAAACACTTATAAAATCCCAGAAAAAGGCGTATACAAAGCAGTTAAATTTGATTTTGACAAAGACCAGGTTGAAGTTACACTATTGTCAGATGAAAAGGATTTTCAGTTTACGGCGGGATTTACAAAACCTGTATGGGGAAAAACTGTGGGCACACATTTTTCAACCCTTGAGCAGTCAGATAATTCAGAAACAGTTGCAACTGCAGTATGGAACACAAAAAAAGATCTGGAAATCACTTTAAGACTTATTGGCACACCGTCTATTGTTAAAGTAGTGGCAGACTTTGATAAAAAACCAAAAGTTGAACTTGTTACAATCAGATGTAAATTCTGATATAAAAAGAATATTGACAAACCTTACTAAATATGCTATAATGCATACAAATAAAAGGGAGTAATTTGCGGATTTTCCGTCTGTGGTTGCGTCAGAACATTTCTATTGAAATCGCAGCACAGCACTTTGATTTAAGTGTAATGAGACTTTTGTTGTGCTTTTGCACAATGAAAGTCTTTTTTTGTGGAAATTTGACGCAATCCCAATTCAAAAAGGAGAGATTTTATGTTAATTCCGGTTTTATTGTTTGTAGTAGGTTTAATCCTGCTTATCAAAGGCGGCGACTGGTTTGTTGACGGCGCAACAGGTATTGCACACAGATTTCACATTCCTGAACTCTTAATTGGTGCAACAGTTGTTTCTATCGGCACAACCTTGCCTGAAGTTATGGTGTCTGCAGGTGCGGCTCTTAGCGGACATGGCGAAATTGCGTATGGTAATGCTATCGGCTCAATCATTTGTAACACATCACTTATTGCGGCAATCACAGTTGCAATCCGTCCTGCACCTATTAATCGTAAGCCACTTGTTTTGTCAGTAGTTTTCTTCTTTATAGCAGCACTGTTTTATTCAGCAGTTGCTTATACAACAGGAAACTTCTCAAGAACAGTAGGTATTGTTTTACTTTCAGTTTTTGTGGTTTATATGGTAATTTCTGTTTTACAGGCAAAGAAAAGTCTTGCAGAGAAAAAAGAAGATAAAGAAGCAGAAATTGAAGGTTCTTTATGGAAAGAAATTATTTTGCTTGTTATTGGTGCGGCAGTTATCGCAGTAGGTGCTGATTTGCTTGTTGACAACGGAACAATTATTGCTGAAACACTTGGCGTTCCTGAATCTGTAATTGCACTTACATTTGTAGCACTCGGAACATCACTTCCTGAGTTTGTTACAGCAATCACATCACTTATTAAAGGCCACGGTGCATTATCACTTGGTAATGTTATCGGTGCAAACCTTTTCAATCTTGTGCTTGTAAGCGGTGTGTCAACTGTGCTTTCACCGTTCCCTGTTCCAAACAGTTCACAGGTGTTTGGTGTTAACGCATCACTTGCAATTGATATTCCTGTAATGTTTGTTGTGATGTCATTATTGGTAATTCCTGCTCTTATCAGAGGCAAACTTTCAAGAGTTCAGGGTATACTTTTGCTTTTGATATATGCCGCATTTTGCATATTCCAGTTTTGTATGTAATACTTAAATTAAAAAGATGTTGTGAAATTTGTTCGTAACATCTTTTTTTATTTAGGATTGTATTGATTTTAAAGAAATGTTTTGTTATAATAGTAAAGGATTTTGTAAGAAAGCAGGAACAAAATATGGAACAATACAAACTTACAAAGAAAGCGTGTTATCTGACAGGTATCACAATGGCGATAGCATCTAATTTATCACCGCTTTTGTTTTTGACATTCAGAGATATGTATGGCTTGACCTTTACTTTGATGGGACTTCTGGTAGTGTTTAATTTTGTAACACAATTATCAGTTGATTTAATTTTCACATTTTTCACTAAATATTTCAACATACATAAATCGGTGAAAATCACGCCTTTTGTTATATTTTCAGGCTTGGTAATATATTCAGTTTTGCCACGAATTTTTCCTGAAACGGCGTTTTTATGGATTTCGGCAGGAACAATAATTTGTTCTGTTGGAGCAGGGTTGGCAGAGGTTTTAATCAGTCCTGTGATTGCTGCAATTCCAAGTGAAAATCCTGAAGGCGAAATGAGCAAACTTCACTCAATGTATGCTTGGGGAGTGGTTGGTGTTGTAATAATCAGCACATTGTTTTTGTCAGTTTTCGGAAGCGATAACTGGATGTATCTTGCCCTGCTTTGGTCAATAATACCTTTTGTGGCATTTTCAATGTTTGTTAAAGCAAAACTTCCTGAAATGAATAATTTTTCAGAAGGAACAAAAGAAACCAAAATATTTGACAAGGGAATTTTGTTGTGCGTTTTGTGTATTTTCTTTGGCGGAGCGGCAGAGTGTACTATGAACCAGTGGGCGTCAGGGTTTATTGAAAACGCAATCGGAATTTCTAAAGTATACGGCGATGTTTTAGGTGTTGCTGTGTTTGCAGCACTGCTTGGAACAGGAAGAACACTATATTCAAAATATGGCAAAAAAATAATCAATATTTTGCTTTATGGTATGCTTGGGGCGAGTATATGCTATTTTGTTGCCGGGTTATCATTAAGCCCTGTGGTAGGGGTTGTAGCCTGTGCGCTGACCGGTATTTTTACATCTATGCTGTGGCCGGGAACACTTATTTATGTTGAAGAAAAATTTGTAAATGTAGGCGTTGCGGTGTATGCCCTTATGGCATCAGGCGGAGATTTGGGAGCGGCTGTTGCACCGCAGTT
>JAZRDC010000033.1:0-13694 GCA_045660065.1 Clostridia bacterium | reverse complement strand
GGATTTAAGCACACAGCTTTTTGTACGTTCTCGCAGGGGGGTAACTCTCACAAACGAAGGCAAGCTACTTTTTCAAAGAGTAGAAAGTGCAATGCAAGCAATCGAACAGGGCGAAACCCTGCTTGCACGGCTTCATCATTTGGATAGCGGTTCTTTGGTAATTGCTGCCGCCGATACTATAACAAGTCATTATCTTTTGCCATATCTTGAAAAATTTCACATTAAATATCCCAATATCCGCATCGAAATGGCAAACTCATATTCACAGCATATGATACAACTTGTAAAAGACGGCAAAGCCGAACTTGCATTTGTTAATCTCCCTGTATCTGACGATGAACTTTGCATAGAGCCCTGCCTTGAAATTCACGATATTTTTGTGTGCGGTGCAAACAAGGAAACCAAAAAAAGTTACACCTGGTCAGAGATTGCTCAGGAACCTTTGATTTTACTTGAAACAAATTCCACATCAAGAAAATTTTTAAATTCAAAATTCAAAGAAAAACATATAGAATTAGACCCACAGATTGAAATTGCCGCCCACGATTTGCTTTTGCGTTTTGCATCAATTCATTTAGGCACTTCCTGCGTTGTAAAGGAATTTTCAGAAATTGAACTAAAAAAAGGCATTGTAAAAGAAATGCCTCTAAATCCCCCTCTGCCCGCAAGAAGCATCGGTTGTGCATATCTGCAGTCAAACCCGCTATCACTTCCTGCCAAGGCGTTTTTGGAACTTATAAAAGAAAAATAAGCAATATCTTATTGACTTTAATGCAACCGAAATGTATACTGAAATCAAAGCAGTGATTTTAATGTTTTCGCAAAAATTCATTAAAGGAACAAACGAGTTTACAACTTTTGAAAATCATATTCCCGCACCTTATTTAAGAAAAAGTTTTATGCTTGATTTTGTGCCCGAAAACGCACAAATAACCATTTGCGGCCTTGGTTTTTATGAACTTTATATAAATGGGATAAATATCACAAAGGGGCATTTAGCACCCTACATTTCAAGCCCTGACGATTTGGTTTATTATGACAGATACGACATCAAAAGTCATCTTTCAAAAGGTGAAAATGTTATCGGAATAATTTTAGGAAACGGATTTATAAATCCTTTTGACAACTATGAAGGTTGGGAATTTGATAAAGTTCCCTGGCGAAATGCACCTTGCGTTTCACTTCAGTTTGAGGCAACTGACAAAAATAATTGTCTTTCATTTGAAGCAGATGAAAGTTTTAAAACTCACTCTTCCCCCATTTTAATGGACGGACTACGCAGTGGATACCGCTACAATTCAAATCTTGAAATTGACAGTTGGAATTTGCCAGGCTTTGATGACAGTTTGTGGGCAAACGCACTTATCGCAGATACTCCGAAAGGTGAACCGAAACTATGCGAGGCAGAGCCAATAAAGGTAATCAAAAAAATCAAACCTGTTGCTATCACACATCACGACGAACTTTATTTTGCTTTAAAAATCGACCCCACCTACAAGGCTTATGAAAAAGAAACCAGTGCACATCAGCCTGAATCAAAAGTAACTGATGTTTATGTGTATGATTTTGGAGTCAATGCTGCAGGAGTTTGCCAGATTAAAATCAATGGCAAAAAGGGGCAGAAAATCCGCCTGAAACACGGTGAAACATTGATTGATGGTAAATTCAATATGAATTCAATTTACTTTCAACGACCTGATTCCAGAATTGATGAATATGAATACAAGCAGACCGACGAATATATTTTAAAAGGCGGAGAAGAAATTCTTACACCTAAATTCACCTACCACGGATTCAGGTATGTTATGGTTGAAGGCTTAGAAAAAGAACAGGCAACAGAAGATTTGCTTACATATGTTGTTATGAACTCTGACTTGAAGCCAAGAGCAGCCTTTTCCTGTTCTGACGAAAATATCAACAAACTTTACGAAATGTGCGTCCGTTCGGATTTGGCAAACTTTTACTATTTCCCGACTGATTGTCCTCATCGTGAAAAAAATGGCTGGACGGGAGATGCTTCTGTATCTGCTCCTCATATGCTTTTAAATTACTATTGCGGAAACAGTTTCAAAGAATGGCTTAATAATGTAAGAAAAGCACAAAATAGCGTTGGTGCATACCCGGGAATTGTTCCAACAGGCGGTTGGGGATTTGACTGGGGCAACGGACCTATCTGGGACAGCGTTATAACAAATCTTTGCTATTATACATACCGCTATGAGGGTAATATCGAAATAATTAAAGATAATAAAGATTCAATTCTTACTTATTTAAAATACATAGCAGGCAGACGGGACGAAAAAGGACTTATCCATGTTGGTCTTGGCGACTGGATGCAACCTGCCCGTAAATGGGATGATCCCCTTTCATCTCCACTTGAATATACAGACAGTGCCACAATTTTTGATATGTGCAAAAAAAGTGAGTTTATGTTTGATTTAATTGGATTTGATGAAGGAAAAATCTTTGCAACAAAACTTAAAGAAGAATTAAAAAGCGATATCAGAAAACACCTTATTGATTTTGATACAATGACAGCCATAGGAAACTGCATCACATCTCAATGTACTGCTATATGGTTTGGTATCTTTGAAGAAAACGAAATTCCGAAGGCATTTGACCGTCTTGTTGAAATCATCGAAAGTATGGAAATTCCATTCCTTGACTGCGGAATGTTCGGACTTCGGTACATTTTCAGAACACTTTCAAAATATGGCAGAGGCGACCTTGCCTACAAACTGATAATGCAGAAGGGTGTTCCATCATATTACAGATTTATAAAATGCGGATTTACTTCCCTTGGTGAGCAACTTTCATATTCCGAATCATCGCTATTTTCCTGTAACCACCATTTCCTTGGTGATATTTCCGCCTGGTTTATTGAAAAAATTGCAGGGCTTAATCCAAACCCAACTGCAAAAGACATAAACGAAGTTGAAATTTCCCCTGACTTCCTTGAAAATATTGATTTTGCAAATGCATCATTTGAAACAAAAGGCGAAAATCTATCAGTTAACTGGAACCGAGAAAATGGGAAAATTATACTTGTAACCTCTGTTCCTGAACATATTCACGGAAAAATTAAACTTCCATACGGATATGAATTTGAAAATGGTAAACAAGTCTGTGATTTAAAATCAGGAGAAAACACCTATATAATCAAATAATTAAAGCCGAGTTTTAAACTCGGCTTTTTCATTTAATCTCTGCAACTGCACCACTTCAAGATAAGGAATATTACCAGAAGCAGTAAAAGCATTGCGCCTGCTGCAATAATAACCGGGAGTGCTCCAACAAATGTTGTTACAAAAGCAACACCCAATACTAAACCTAATGCAAAAAGGAATAATGCCGCCAGAAGTGCAATTACGATATCAAGACAGCACAAACTGCTGCAGCATCTTGAACCTAATCTGTTATCATTCATAAAAAATGCTCCCTCTTTAACATAATAGACGGTTTTTACAAACCCACTATTATATTATGAAGGAGCTTTTATTTTGCTACAAATTAATCACCGAAGCAGATACCCATTGCTTTTGCAACTTCGATAAGTTCTGAATCAGGGTTAACATTTTTGGTTTTCTGACCGATAACATCTTCCAATGCCGCACAAACAATTTTATCACCGCTTAATGTTACCATGTTACCGAATTTACCCTGCATTGCAAGTTCAACAGCAGCATAACCGTATCTTGTTGATAAAACTCTGTCGTGTCCTGTTGGTGAACCACCACGCTGAATATGACCCAAAACTGAAGCGCGGGCTTCAATTTCATAATCTTCAAGAGCAACTTCAATCTGTTTTGCAACTGCTTTTGCGATGCCTCCGAGTCTTATAGCATCAGGACTTGTTTCAACAATATCGCTTACAAACTGACCGCCACCAATTGGTGTAGCACCTTCAGCTGCTGCAATAATTGTAAAGTCTTTTCCGTTTTTGATATCATTTTCAATTTTTGCAATAACTTTATTGATATCATAAGGGATTTCAGGAATAAGGATAACATCAGCCGCACCTGCGATACCACCGTGAAGTGTAAGCCATCCTGCACCTCTGCCCATAATTTCTGCAACCATAACTCTGTGGTGAGAAATACCTGTTGTTCTTATTCTGTCCAATGCGTCTGTTACAACGCTGATTGCTGTATCAAAACCAAATGTGTAATCTGTGCAAGCAAGGTCGTTATCGATTGTTTTTGGAATACCAATAACATTTACGCCTTTTCTTGCAAAGTCTCTTCCTGATGTAAGTGTACCGTCGCCGCCTAAAATAAAGAGAGCGTCAACTCCCGCTTCTTTGAGATTTGCAACTGCAACATCTGACACATCGTGATATTTGATAGAACCGTCTTCATTTCTTACAATCTTGTTGTTTTCATCTCTCACAGGATATTTGAAAAGATTATCCTTGTTTGAACTTCCGAGTATTGTTCCACCAACTGTAATGATTTCCTGAACTGCTGGCAAATCAAGTTTGATAAAGTCTTTGTGGTAAAGACCGTGATAACCGTTTCTGATACCAACAACTTCCAAACCATATTTTTCAACTGCAGTTTTAACAACTGCTCTGATTACAGGATTAAGTCCGGGGCAATCTCCGCCACCGGTTAAAATTGCAATTTTTTTAATTTCTGACATTTTATTACATTCCTTCCATATATATAAACACAAAGTTTATTGTGCATAACACTAAATCTAAAATCATATGCTACCATTCTACAATAAATTCTAAAAAATAGCAATACCTAAATTGAATATTTTTAAATATTTTTTGAAAAAATACTATTGAATTTTGTTTAAAACGGTTAAAATTAAAATAAATTTATTCTATTTAATGCCATTTTTACTGTTTTTCTCAAAACCCGAAAATGTATAGGAGGTGTATATTTATGCACAAAGGTGTACTTCCCATAGTTTTAGGCTCTACTGTTTTATTAGGCGGATGCACAATAAAACACAAACTCCCCCTTTTGGGTGCAGGACTCGTAGGATACGGTCTTGCTCACATTGTATTAGGCAGCACAGAATATGTGCAGGACGAAATAAAATACGGTTGCACCTGCATGGGAGTGCCTGTAGGAAAAATCAAAAAGAAAATCGCCGATGTAGTTTTGTAAGTAAAATATACAAATAAAAACAAAAAGCCTCGAAAAAGGCTTTTTGTTTTTGTTTGATTATAAGTTATATTAAAGCAAAAGGGATGATTAAAATGGAAAAAGAACTCACATTATAGCAGGTTCATCCGTACATAAGATATGCAAGATATATGCACATCTCGGGTTCGGGACGAGCACAAAATATTAACTTATCAATCCTTATCCCTCCCGATATATCCAAAGAAGAAAACATAACCGGAATTGCTCGGCGCGCAGGATTTGAAAACCCGCCATTTAAGCATAGTCCTTGACAATGTTTTTTTCAGGTAGTATAATATTTAAAAACTGATTTTAAGGAGGAGTTGCCGATGATAGTAGTATTAAAGGAAAACGCACCCAAAGCCAGTGTTGACAATCTTATTTCCTGGCTTGAAGAACAAAATTTAAGCGTTCACATTTCACAAGGACATTATCAGACGGTATTGGGATTAATCGGTAACACCGTAGGTATAGATGAGCAATTCTTAGAAAGTCTTGACATTATTTCTTCAGTAAAAAGAATAAGTGAACCCTTTAAGAATGCAAACAGAAAATTCCACCCCGATGACTGCGTAATCAACGCAGGCGGAGTTAAAATAGGTGGCGGACATTTTCAGATTATTGCAGGACCGTGTTCAATAGAAACACCTGAGCAAATAACCCAAATCGCAAAAGCAATTGCAAAAAGCGGTGCAGGAATTCTGCGTGGAGGCGCTTTCAAGCCAAGAACTTCGCCATATGCATTTCAGGGGCTGCGTGCAGGCGGTATTGAACTTTTAGAACACGCAAAAAAAGAAACAGGACTTCCTATAATCACAGAAATTATGAACACTACGCACCTTCCTTTATTTGAAAATGTGGACATCATTCAGGTTGGTGCAAGAAATATGCAAAACTTTGAACTTTTAAAAGAACTCGGAAAAACAAATAAAACAATTCTTTTAAAAAGAGGTCTTGCAAGTACAATTCAGGAATTTTTAATGAGTGCAGAATATATAATGTCAGGCGGAAATGAAAATGTAATTCTCTGCGAACGTGGGATAAGAACATTTGAACCAACAACAAGAAACACTCTTGATTTGTCCGCAATTCCTGTTTTGAAAGAACTCACTCACCTGCCTGTGGTAGTTGACCCAAGCCACGCCTGCGGGGTTTCAAGATATGTAAAATCTTTATCATTGGCAGCAGTTGCTGCAGGTGCAGACGGACTTATGATAGAGGTTCACAACAATCCTCAAAAAGCACTTTGCGACGGGGCACAATCACTTACCCCCGAACAATTTGATGATTTGTGCAAAGCAGTTAGCAAAATTCGAAAGGTACTTTAAAAATAATTAAAAAAGCGGTGTGAAATTCACACCGCTTTTTATTAATAGTTGATGTAATGAAGCAACTTACAATTTGTCTTTTTCAATTCACTTACAATAACATCTGCAGCTGTCCATGCGCCGATTGTTGTGTAATGCACGATATCGTCTTCTTCCATATTTCTTGTGCCTACACGGTCATTTTCTTTATACCACTGTTTTGCATCTTTGGTCATTATAAAATATTTTCTGAAATCTCTGTAACCGAAACCTCTTGATTTTATATACTCATAAAATGCAGTTCTGTAATTTATTAATACAAATCCCATTTCTTCTGCAAGTTCCTGTACGGCTATTGCATACTCTGATTCAGTTGAATCAGGATACATAAAAGAAGATGAATCGTTGCTTCCTGTTGCATTTAAAACAATAGGAGTTGCACCTTTTGCCTTAATTTCTCTTATTATGTTTTTAAGGCGTCTCTGAAAATCTTCCGGACCTTCCTTCCATGTATACACAAGTTTACCATCTTCATATCTGTCGCCTTTTGTCTGATGCTTCTCGTTAATACCTGTTGAATTTATAATAACAAAATCGCCTTTTTCAACTTTTGCCATCATATTGCTGTAAACACTGTTTGTAGCATCAGTTATTTTGTAATCTTCAACAGAGGCTTCCTGAAGTGCTTTTAAACTCCAACCGCCCTTTGCAACATTGCTGATTGTAACATTATCGCCGAAAAATCTGTCAAACTGGTATCCCCAACCCTGCTGAGGATAACTTGCTTCACCATATGCATCAGTTGTTGTTGATGCGCCTATAATATGTACTGTGATTTTCTCAGGCATATTTGAAAATTCAGGTTTTTCAAAACCATCTGTCCAAGTAAACACTTTAGCATTTTTTGTTCCTTCAGGCAAACTTATTGTTGAAAAATCAACTTTCTGTTCTTTTCCCAAAGTAAGATAACTGTAAATTCTGTTATCTGTAACCTTTACGCCATTTAATTTCCCGTTTTCGTCATAAGAAAGAACAGCGAAATTTGTTCTGTAAATATCTCCGAATTTTTCAGTTGCGGTTTTATTCACCTGATCACTTGCCTCTTTTGAGATTTTTCCGCCTGCAAGTGGTGCATCTGCTGAAATCATTTCTGCAAAGGCAGTAACCCCCACACTTAAAATCATTGAAAAAGCCAAAATTATTGATATTACTTTTTTCATAACTTCCCCTCCTGTTATTTATATACATTTTAACATAATTTTATATTTTTTGCAATTAAAATTATTTAATTTCGGGATGGTATTTGGTGAGCCATTTGCCTCTTATAAAATGAGTTACATAAACGCAGGCTCTGAAAATCCAGTCGCAGTACATCGCGCACCACACACCAAAAGCCCCCCAGCCTAAATACAATCCAAGCAAATAACTGAATCCTACACGGAATATCCACATTGATGTAATTGACATCATCATTGGATATTTCACATCGTTTGCCGCTCTGAATGAATGAGTTATTGCAAAAGCACTCGGATGTATCAGGCAAGTTGCAATAGAGTGCGAAATTACAAGTTGTTTTGCAAGGGTTGCCGATTCTGGGCTTAATCCATAGAATTTAATAATAGGCTCAAGCAACAAAATAAGAATTACTGTTACTACGGCAATTAACCCATAGGCAATACCAAGAAGTATTTTTGCATATTTTTTTGCTTCCCCTGGTTTTCCTGCACCAATGCATTGGCCTACCACCGTAACCAAAGCAAGACCAATTGCCATTCCCGGCATATACTGAAATGCCGCCAGTGTATTACCAACTGCGTTTGCCGCAATCTGTGCAGTTCCGAAAACTGCCACAACACTCTGAGTCAAAACCTTACCAAACTGGAACATTCCATTTTCAAAACCTGTAGGAATTCCGATAGCACAGATTCTTTTAATCACTTTAAAATCAGGTTTATAGTCAAAGATTTTTTCTATGTAAATAATATTCTTTTTGTTATAAAGAAGCGAAAGTATTATAACCGCCCCAACAATACGTGCAATAAGTGTTGCAGTAGCCGCACCTGCCGCACCCATATTAAATCCAAAAATCAAAATGGCATTACCCGAAACATTTATGCAGTTCATTATAAGAGATGCCGACATAGATATTTTTGAGTTCCCCATTGAACGGAATATTGCCGCACAAGCATTGTATAAGCCAAGGAACGGATAAGACATAGCGGTAATCAGGAAATATATCAACGCATTTTCCATTACATTTTTCTCAATGCTTCCGAAAATAAGACTGAGTATCGGTTTTCTGAAAGTTATGACAATCAAAGACAACAGTAATGCCAAAGCGGCAACCACCCACAAAAGTTGTTTTGATGCGTGGCGGGCAGCTATTTTATCATCTTTCCCGATAAGTTGCGAAACTACTACCGCTCCCCCTGCTGCAAGAGCGCTGAAAATGTATACAACAAGCAAATTTACTGTATCTACCAAAGATACTCCCGAAATTGCCGCTTCCCCTGCAGTTGATACCATAACAGAGTCTGCCATTCCGATAGTAATAGCAAACAACTGTTCTATAACCAAAGGTATTATTAACTTTATCAGGTCTTTTTTTGTAAACATAAACATACGCACTTTCTTTCAAAAATCAAAGTTTTACATCGCCAATACAGTATATTCCCGCTATGGCTTTATGTCAAGACAAATTCCGCTAAATTTCTTGCTTTAAAAAACTTTTTCTGCACTCTGCAGGTGAAACTGAGCAACTTTTTTTAAACCATCTTGAAAAATACGAAGCATCTTCTATTCCCAAAGTTTTTGCTATGCTTTCAATTTCTAAATCTGTTGTCAGCAAAAGTTCCATTGCCTTGTTTATCTTTAATGTTTTAAAATATGCCATAGGTGATGAATTATATATTTTTTTAAATCGCCTGATAAAATAAGTAGGCTGCATATATGAAATAGAAGCAAGTTCTTCGATAGTTACGTTTTTATCTAAATTATTCTTCATATGTTGGATAGCAGAAGTCAATCTTTCATCTTTTAAGTCAGTCTGCGCTTTTACATGTTGGCAGAAAGTTCTTATTATATTTAAAATATTAGCATTCCATATAACATTATTAACGGGGTCTTTGTGCATTCCAACATAAGAAGATGTTTCAAAATACTTTGTAAGTTCGTCCGGCTCATCCACATTTACAACATGATTATTTTCAGCAAGTCCAAGCCCTTCCAAAAGATTTACACCTTCGGATTCTGCAACAAAACTCATAGTATACAAAGTAAATTCCTTTGAAAGAGCGATATATCTTCTGAATTTATCTTTAGGCAAAAAGGCAAGTTGACCTTTTTTCATAATATAACATTCTTGTTCAATAAAAAGTGCCATTTCCCCCTCTAAAAGCCAGAAAAAAACATCATTTTCACCGATGTGCCCCACAGGGTCCCCTTTCCACACCACAGGCGGAACATAAAACTGAATTCTTACAGGGTTTACCGTTATTTTTTCACATCTGTTCACTTTATTTTCCAAAAACACCACCCCTTTGTTTGATAATACCACACAAAATCACTTGTGTCAAGTGCAAAATTGTGCTACCACGCCACAAAAAGCATTGAAATATTTAATATTACATCAACGCTACAAAGTGCAATTTTGTATTTCAAAAGTCATATATGTGCATTTACAAGTGTCTACCAAAATGATAAAATTAAGATAATAAGGAGTGATTATTTTGAATATCAAAGAAGTTTATGTAAAAAGCAGACGAGCAACCGCAGTAACATCTATGAAAAAAGTTGATGATATAATTTACTTAGGTCTTACAGGCGGAAGCGATACATTGGCAAAACTCGACACAAAAACAGACGAGGTATCTTTATGTGCCGATGTTTTCCCCTGGGTTAAAAACAGAAATTACAATGTAAAAATCCACAACTCATTAGGCGCACTTTCAGACGGCAAACTGATTATGGGCGAATGCAGTCATTTCACATGGGACGGACTTCCTGTATTTAACTCATACTTAAAAAGTGAACTTCCCGAAGTAATGCTTGAAAGAAAAAGACAGCAAGGCTACAAAGATATTTCATACAGTGAGTTTGCCCTTGACAACTTAGAACAATGGAACAGAGTTCGTGACGATAAAGGCGGTAAAGTAGTAGTTTACGACCCTAAAACCGATTCAAGCAAAGTTGTTGCCGATATGCCTCAGTTTATGTACTCACAGTCAATGCAGGTTGACCCTGTAAGAAATAAGGCATACATCAACACAATCCCCGACAATCACTTTTTGGTGGTAGATATCGCCACAGGAAATGTTACCGATCACGGAAGAATTTCAGAATATGGACACCACAATATGGTAATTGCTCCCAATGGCATTTGCTATCTTGGTTGGGTTGACTATTATAGTAAAACTCTTCGCTTAGCAAAATATGTTCCCCACGAGGACAGATTTTACCATATGGATACCGTTATTTTAAGAGATATTGGCTCAAAAATTGCAGGTAATCAGGGCATAGACCAGTGGATTGTAACAAAATCAGGTGAGATCTATGTAGGTATGGTTGCAAACTCACTAATGTTTAAATTCCATTGGGAAGAAGAAAGATTTGAATGTATCGGTCAGGCAACCGTAAGCGGAAGAGTTGCCACAATGGAAGAAGATGACAACGGAATTATCTGGATTGGTGCAGGATATCCTAATATGCACTTAGTAAGATTTGACCCTACAGCAACAAAAGACAAAATGATTGATTTAGGTCCTGTTAACGACAAAAACTACCGTTGCTATTTTCATTCATCGGCATACCACAACAATAAACTGTACTTAGGTGAAACAGACGGATTTACACCATCAGTTCATATCATTGACTTAAAGCAATTTTAGGAGGATTTTTTATGAGCGCACCAATACTTTGGTCTTATTGGAATCACGAACCGATTTATCATTTAAAAAGAATGGGCAATGATGGCGGAACTGTGTTCAGCCTTGGTGAGTGGGTTGATGAGTGGTATGACAGAATTCACTCGGAAGAACTTATAAAAAAAGGCGCAGACCTTGGAATTAACACCATTTACACTCACTTTTACAAAGGTTCAGGAATTTTGTTTGAAAAAGACGAAATGAACAGAACAAAAGAACTTACAAAAATCGCTCACAAGCACGGAATTAATGTTTTGGGATATATGTCAATGGGGTCTATCTATACAGAAAACATCACTAAAGAAATTCCAAATGTAAAAGATATGCTGGTAATTGACCATCACGGCAAATATCACCCTACCCTTTTTGACCAGTATTACAGACCAAGACCCTGCTATAACAACGACCAATATTTAAGCCTTTTAAAAAGTGTAATTAAGTACGGAATTGAAGAAGTGGGGCTTGACGGATTTCATTTTGACAACTCAACTTTCACATTCTGCTATTGCGACAACTGCCAAAGAAAATTCAAAGAATATTTAAGAGAAAACTTTAAAAATCCACACGAAGTTATGGGCATAAAAGATTTTGATTATGTGGAAATTCCTCACCTTAACTACACAGACGACCCATGGGATTTACACGAAATCACCCCCAAAGGCAACCTTCACGATTGCTTAATGATGTGGTATATGAAGTTTTTAAGACATACAGTTACTAAATTCCACACAGAGTGTTTTAATTATGTAAAAGAAGTTTCAGGTGGAAAAGCAAAAGTACTTCACAACCCGGGATTCCCACGAAAAGACATAAGAATAAGAACCAAAGGCTATGAGCCATCACTATCCCCTGAAAGTTGCGACTATGTTTTTGTTGAAAATTCTGGCGGATATTTTGGAAAACCGGGCGGAAGAATTACAGGGCAGACATTTGCTTTCAAGTGCGGCGAGCGTTTTGGATACAAGGTATTTGACACATCCTGGGCAAAAGGCAATATGGGCAAATATTCTTTCCCGAAAGATAGAAATCAGATTATGGGATTTTTAATGCAATCTGCAGTTTTTGGCGGTATTGCAGGCGTTCCCTGGTCTGTACGCTCAATGAAAAACGGAGACGAGGTTGCAATCGACACACCATATCTTGCACAAGGTTTAAAAGAAGGACTTGGTTTTTTCAAAGAAAACTACTCTGTTTATGACACAAAGTCTTACAACAAAGTTAAACTTCTTCACCACCCTGACAACTACTTCTGTGCAAAAGATGGATTTGAATCCTGTTACATCGCAGGGGAATACCTGACAGAAAACAAAATACCTTATTCTGTTGTTATTCCTTCCGATATTTTGTCATTAAACTATGGCGATACAATCATTCTTCCTAACATAATTTACTGCGAAAGCAAACTTTACGAAGATTTAAAAGAAATTTCACAAAAAGGTGTAAAAATCATTGCAATTGACGGCTTCGGGCATTATAATGAAAATACCAAAGGCAGAAGTGAAAAAAATGAAATTTACAATCTTCAGGGTATAAATGGAAGCATTGTTACAAGTCTTAAAGATTTGGCAAATCACATTGAAAAAAGCGTTGATTGCAAGACTGATGACATCTTGCTTGAAACAAGAACAACAAAAGATAAAAAACTTGTTTTCAATATTTTAAACGCAGACCCTGACAGAGAAAATTTAACCACAAAAGCCACATTTACCGATGGATTTTTGGGGAAATGCACAAAGTTTAAGGTTTTATCCCCTGATAATTCAGATATAAATGTTAAAATTGAAAACGAAACTGCCACAATTGAAATTAAAAATCACAAAACTTTGGTAACTATTGTATTTGAGGAGTAACTTTATGAGTTTTGAAAAGTTTGAAAGTATTCCGTCAGGAACATCATTTTACAGTTTAAAAGACAAGGCTTTTTTCCATGTTTGTCAAAGAGTTTTTGAAAGTTATGACAGAATTGACGCTAAAAGAAACTCTGTAACAGACAAAGAAAAATTTGACCATTATCAAAAAAATGTTATAAAAGCATTCAAAGACACAATGGGAAATCTGCCTTATGACAAGTCTTTCCCCCTTGATGCAAAAACTGCAAATGTTATAAAAGAAGACGGACTTACAATAAAAAATGTTATTTTTTCCGCAAGAGAAAATGTATTTGTAACTGCAAATCTCTACATTCCCGAAACAGATGGCAAAAAATGTGCCGCCGTGCTGCTGCAATGCGGTCATTCTGCAAATGGCAAGGCTTCCAAAGCATATCAAAGAGCCGCCAGAATTATTGCATCTTACGGCATTGTAGTTCTTGTTACTGACCCTGCAGG
>JAZRDC010000032.1:0-5933 GCA_045660065.1 Clostridia bacterium | reverse complement strand
CTGTTTCTGAGTATAGTTCTATAACTAGATTACACAATAGTTCACCTCTCTCCTTTGGTTAACTTTTTTACAAAGATAAGCACTTAATCGCTTATTTTTTTCATTTGCAAATCTAAAGGACTTACACAGACTTTCGCGAGCATGCTCGCACCATCCGGATAATCACGTTAATAATAAAACCTCAACAGATTACTTGTCCTGCAAAGCAAAACTGTTTAATCTGTGTAATCACGTTGACAATAAAAAACATCCGGATGGCAGAAAAGACGCTGAAGGCGTCTCCGCTCAGTAACCGAGGGGTTTGAGCGAAGCGAATACCCCCGGCACAATCATGTAGGTATGTGCACCTTGAAGAGGTGCCCCAGCAACGAGGATTGAATAGCAACGTGTTAGGGCACCCATTCAGGGTGCACATACCCACACATAAATACCCCGAAAGATGTTATTGATATAGAGACGCCCCAATGGGACGTCTCTACGCCGGGACATTCCTATATTGTTGTAAAACGAAACGGAGAAATGCCGAGTGGCATTTCTCCGTTTTCATTATTTACTTCCGACTCGAGTTTCACGAGTCTAAGCATTTTCGGTATGAGGGGTTACAGACTCTATCGCTTGTGCACGCTGGATAGCCTAAAAACCTGACAAGCGAAGCGACCTTATAACCTCATAACCTTACAAATTATTCCCAGTTAGAAGAGTCCCAGCCGCCCTTGTTAGTAAGCTGAGCGCCTTCTACTGATGTATCAATTGTCTTGTCACTCATCTGGAGTGATGCTGCGATCATGCCTTGTGCTTCGAACTTTACTTCGACAGTAGTGGGCTTTGTATATGCCTTCTTCATAAATTCAAATATTGTTTAATTGTTATTCTTATTCAAACTTCGGTTTGGTCGGGTTCTGAGATTGTAAAGTCTTAAGATTTTCAAAACTTTAAACTTAGGGTTAAGATTCCGAAGGCACCTTAAAACCTTACAACCTTATAACCTCAAAACCTTATAAACTTACTTAACGATAAACTTCTTACCGTTCTGGATGTAGAGACCACCCTTCACTGCGTTCACTACGCGGCGACCGCTGAGGTCGTAGATAGGAGCGTTAGCGTCGAATGAAGGAGCAACTACAGATTCGATTGCAGTTGTGTTGCCACCGAAGTTGAAGCGGAGCGTCTTAGCAGCATTAGTTTTGGGAAGGTATGCCTTGAAACCGTTGTTCAACCAAGAAGTACCGTCCTGTTGGTTCTTTTCTGCAGTGTAAAAACCTACTTGCTTGTTTTCAGGTTGCCCTTCTTCTGCTACGTTGATGTAACCAAGAACATAAGCATCTTCTGTCTTATATTCGTCAGCATAAGTACCAAGGAGAGCTGATTCTACGCCTGTAGTTTCTGTAGCCTTCACTTCCAAGAATACACAACCATTTTCTATTTGAGCACCTTCTTGGAGTTCCAATACAACACCTACACCTGCAGGAACAACTGTTTGTTCTTCCAATTTTGCATAAGTTGCTGAAGTTTCAGATACTGTATATGCCTTGAAGCGATTGAATGAAAGTGCCAATTCTACGGGTGAATAGAGTGAAGTATAACCAGCTTCTTCATTAACGGGGATAGGCAACCAAGTTACTTCTTCAAACATCCATGCTGCGTTAGCATCTTCTTGACCATATGTAAGTCCATTCCAATCAGACAAACAATATCCATCCTTTTGTTTCGTGTCATCTTTGGTACGATACAACGCATAAGTACCCGCTACAGATTCATTTGCCTCAATAGTCCACGCCAAAGGTTCTGCGACTTGAGTCTCAAGAGTTTGATATTTGTTAATATACGTTCCCTTTGCATAGCTAACAAACATATTATCGGTTGTATAGAACACAATACTTGTCAATTTGTTATAGTTGCTCTGAAGTTCCATACTGCTTCCATTTTCCGCCACTTGCCAGTACTTACCCTTCTTTGCAGCATCATTAGCATTCATGCTCTTGATACGATAGAATTTACCTGTTTGAGGAAGATTCAAGTTGAAAAGTGCCTTGCAGGCTGCAATTACTGTATTTACGCCATCAACGGTTGTTGCACTATTAAGAGCTTCTTCAGCTGTTGCTAAAGCAGCTTCATCATAAGTATATTGTCCCAAACCGTTACCTACTACATGAAGTTCTTTCCATTCTGCATAATCACCCTTTAATTTCTCAACTTTCTCTGCATCTGTAAGAACCAATTCTACCGCGAATGTTGAACCAGCGTCTGCATCACCATTCCAATAAGCAAGAATATTATCACGATTGTTCATTTTATTCTTACCCTCATTAACATCTTTCTGAGCCAAATAGAATGTTCCTTTACCACCGCGTTGTGCACTTGCAGTTGGTATCCAATATGTATTTTTGCCTTCCAAAGCATTCTCATCTGTCAAAACAGGGTATGTATTACCACCAGTATTTCCATCAAAAGTATCTGTAGAAGATGAAAGAATGAAACCTTCTCCTTTGGCTTTGTTCACAAGTTTATAACCATCAAAGGGATTTCCGACGAATGCCCACATATAGGCATCTTTATTCGCTGCATCGACTTCAGTTCTATCCAAAGCGATGTATGAAGCATCATCTACATGATAAAGCAATTTTGCAGCATCACCAATTGAGAGGTAATACCAATTTCTACCAATTTCGCCGTATGTCTTAGCAAATTCAAAGGGCAAATCGATAGTTACATCAAAATTAACTTCAGTGTTAGCGCTTACATTTCCTGCAGGTTTTTCACCACTGTTAATAGTCACACCATACGCAGTGGGGTCTGGATATTCACGACCCTCCAAAACCTTGTAAGTAACACTGGTTAAGAGTTCATCGTTTACACTATAATTGTACACAACGTCATATTCCGGAATATCAGCAACAACTACAAGCTTCGCATCAATGATTTCGGCACCATGTCCCATGAATGTATTGCCAAAATATTCACCTGTACTACCAGCAGGATCAATATTACACCAGTCATACTTGAAACGAATACGGTATTCGCCAGCAGGAAGATCGGCAGGAACGGTCCAATTAGGAAGCGTTAGAGTGCTTCTGCTATTGCCAGAAATTGAAGTGCCTGCACTATTATAACCATTCGCATCATTATCAGAACCATTATTATAGAAAGAATAACTTACGAGGTCACCTGTTGGAGTATAATTGTCGGAATCTATCCCCGCTGTAAAACCATTATTGTCCATATCTACGTACACAAACGCATTCATCCACGAACCTGCAGACTGCGTCATTCCGAGAGTTACAGTTGAACCAGCTTCTACTGTAAATGTTTTTGTTGCAGTAAGATCTGTATAACTGTTTCTTGTATCACCAGACATAGTATGAGTATCTCCGTTAACAGAAATACTACCCACCATTCTACCTGTTGTAGTTTTAGCGGCGGTATGATTGGGCGTGTAGTTCACCTCTTGCGCCATTGCACCGACTGCACAAAACAACGATACTAAAAATAGAGTAATTTTTCTCATAAGTTAAATTAATTTTTGATTGATAATTATTGTTCTTGTTTTTTAGATAGTTAACACCAAGAGTGTGACAAAATTACATTCTTTGCAAAAAACAAGAAAAATTATGTTACAAAAACTAACAATTTACTTTTAGGGGGGGCAATTGCTATGCAGAGTTTACAAAACACTATTTTAAGCAACAAAAATAACAAAAGTTCCACGAAGACTGTACGGCATAAATTTATGCTGCATAGCCTTCGTGGAACTTCGTAAAAATCAGGGATAAAAAAAGGAAATGATATCCATTATCACAGACCCCTCCGCCCTTTGGGCACCTCCCCTAACTTCGGGGAGGAATTTTATATACTTCCGTTCGCTTGTTATTCCCAATTGGATACCTAAACGAGATAGACTAACTAAAATTGTCCCCCGAAGTTAGGGATTTCTGTCCCCGATAACGGGGGAAGTGAAGGGGGTCGAGCAACTTTAGCTGCGGAGGGGGTCTGTTAAAGTTCTTGGGGTAACTGCTATATTATTACCAAAAGTTTTGTTTATTCTCACACTTCTCAGACTTACACAGACTTTCGCGAGCCTTGCTCGCACCATCCGCATGGTAGAAAAGACGCTGAAGGCGTCTCCGCTCAGTAACACTAAGTTTGTCCCACAATTGGCGAAGCCAATAAAAGACAAACAAAAAAACTCTAACAAGAGGATAAGCCGAGATTGTTTTTTACTTTTGTTGTAGTAAAGAAAAAACAATCGTCCTACCAGGTAAAATATCTCAGTAACAGGTTCAAAGAAACCAAGCCCGGTTAAATACCTGGTAGGGTACGGCTGCACTTAAGACGAGATAGATTGTCAGTCCAATTTGCTAGAGACTATTTAGTGCAATCTATGTTAACTGCCAAACGATTTTGAAGAAATTTATGCAGCTTTTCTATAATTTTCGTTGTTTCTAACCATTGCGACAAGTATGTGTATCATTTTGTTCTTTGCATTGTTTAAAACAATATTCTTGTGCTTGCCTGCTTTTTTCAATTTGACTACATATCTGTTTATTATGGGACAATATCGTGAAGCGCATAATGCAGCCTCAGACAAAAGAGATTTTAAATATGAATCGGCATAATGGGATACATGAGGGGTTCCCTTGATGCTTGTTCCAGATGTATGTCCAAATGGTGCAACTCCCCAGAATGAAGCAATCTTACGAGCGTCGTAATTGAATTTTTTAAAATTGTTGGTATAGACAATAAATGCTGTTGCATTGATGAGCGCTATGCCTGGCATTGAAGTGAGAATTTCAAAGGTTTTATTTAGTTCAGGATTGGACTCGATGATTTTCTTTATCTGTTTCTCAAGTTCCTTAATTTTCTCTTTTACCTGTGAGATGAGTTCTTCTTGAAGAGCAAATGCATTAGATAACATCTCGTTGTCTAAATACCTCTTACTTTCATAATAATTAACCCGTAACTTATCATAGATCTTCATCAATTGCTTACGCATTGTAAAGATCTTCTTTAGTGCTTCAGTCGCCTGATCCAAAGGAATATAACATTCTGCTCGGTCATTAAAACGAGCGGCATAGAGAGCGATGTCTCGAGAGTCTTTCTTATCGTTCTTTTCTCGAGAGATACCAAGACTTCTCTTGATACGAAGCGCACTATCAAGCCACATAAAACAACCCTCGTTTACGATTGTTTCGGAAACAATTTTACTATAAAGGCCAGTATCTTCTCCACAGAACAAACATTCCTCTCTTGCGCCAATTTTTTCCACCCATTTGATAAGTTTAAGTGCCCCATTCTTATTGTTTGAGAATTGCATATGTTCTCCTTTCTCATGGAGAAGATTTGCCTTTAGAACTGTTGCATCAAACGTTTTTTTGGAAAAGTCGATTCCGATAAAGATTTTTTTCATAGCTTTGTGTTGTTTTTGTTAAACTCTAACAACCGATAGCAGCACTGGACTGAAACACTAAATAGTCTCTAGCAAATTGGACTGACAATCTATCTCGTCTTAAGTGCAGCCGTACCCTACCAGGTATTTAACCGGGCTTGGTTTCTTTGAACCTGTTACTGAAATATTTTACCTGGTAGGACGATTGTTTTTTCTTTACTACAACAAAAGTAAAAAACAATCTCGGCTTATCCTCTTGTTAGAGTTTTTTGTTTGTCTTTTATTGGCTTCGCCAATTGTGGGACAAACTTAGTGTTACCGAGCGGTGACGCTTTCAGCGTCATTGAGCGAGTGAAATTCTTTAGGCAATAATATAGCAGTTGACCCAAATATAGTTTAAAAAACTTACGTCAGAGGATTTAACCATCCGAAATGCCCCCGTAGGTAGGGTGTTCAAAATTGTAAAAATAAATGAGACCGTTTTGAGGTGTATTTGGTATTGAAAATCTACTAAATCTGGTTGGTCAAGACGCCGAAGGTGTCTCCGCTC
>JAZRDC010000031.1:0-2836 GCA_045660065.1 Clostridia bacterium | reverse complement strand
TTTTAGAAATTGTTTTTATACAATAAAACTGTAATCCAAAGAAAGGAGAAAAGAAATAATGATTGTTCAGTATATAGAACTGATATTTCAGGAGCTTTATATGTTAGGCTATATAATTTGGGCGGCATTACAGGGAGCTTTGAATTAACAACTATTAATAATATTTTGAAATGAGGTAAAAAATGTTAACATTCGCATTAATGCATTTGGCAATGATACCTTTGGCATATCTTTTGGAAATTTTCCCATTCTTGAAGCCGTTGGTGGAAGCACCTTTGGAGTTTCTGGTGATGATATCGGATTTAGTTAAGTAATAACCGTAATATTATCTAAAATTAACAACACGGTAAAATTGTTTGTCGAGATAAGACGTTAACAAGTTTTGAATACAAAATACAACATTACAAAAGGAGATGCCAATTATGTTTCTGGAAATGTGGGATAAGATTTGTTATATAGTAACGGATACTATAGAAACAACCGAAATTATAGCCTACATAATCGGCGCGGCATTACAAGCAATGTTCAGCTGAGAAAATATAAGTTTAAATCAAGGAGGACAAAATGAAAGGATTTAAAAAAATAACAGCAATAATAATGTGTATCGCAATGATTATAACTGCAATTCCAATGGCGGCGTTTGCGCAGGAACCCGATGAAACTCTTGAGCCTTATATAAAAATTGTGTTCAAAGACTACGAAGACAAGGATATTCTACCGAATGAATCGGTTGAACTTTATCTTGATTATGAAAAAGGAAGCAATAAGCAGTGTAAGTTTGATTGGTTTGTAGAAGGAGCCGGAACAGGCTATCGATATGAAAGTGCCTCTCCATGGGAAGGCAGACCGGGTATAAAAGTAACTCCTACAACGCACGGCACAATAACTGTTATTGCGAGAATGTTTAATGAAGACAAAGAGCTTGTAGCCAAAGATGAAATAGAAATTACGGTTATTGACGAAAGAAATTTATTTGAAAAAACATTCGAAGGAATCGCAGAGTTTTTCAAATTCGGTCTGGCATATTCATTTTTAACAGGATTTTGGTCTTTGTTTATCGGTCTTGGAATTTTCCAGGGCATTGCCGAGTTGCCAATAGCTTTGTTCGATAAAATTTTTAAATCCTAATAAACCGTAAATGTAAATGGTGTGCTTTTAAATACTCACAAATCAGGGAGGACAAAATGAAAGGATTTAAAAAATTAACAGCAATCATTCTTTGTGCGGTTTTACTTTTCTCAACCGCAAGCGTAGCCTTTGCGACAGAGCAAAATACGGAAGAAGTGCTCGAAAAAGACTTTGTATGTCACAACTATTATAGCGTTGATACAGTTGTAGTAACCTACAACGAAAAGTATACCCAAATCGGCGAAGTTCCGTCGGTTATTATCTATTCACGGGAATTTGATTCAGAGAAAGTTAATGTAACAGAAGTCAGTAGCGACAGAGTTCATATGGAGATTTTTGAGCATAACGGCGAAAGATATCCTCAGCTTTTTATTGACGCTGACTTTTGCTGGAAGGTGCTCGCTGTTGAAGTAGGTGCAGGTGCATTTGTAACGGAAAACGGTGAAAAAAGTGCTAAGGTTGAAGTGCCTAATTCCAGATTAATAGACTGCAGTTTAAAACTCGAGTGTGAATGCAAGTCATATTATGAATTCGATTTGTTTAGAATGGATACCTATCATTATGCAATTGTTGGAATGCCTGTTAAAGTTGTGACTACTTTAAAAGGCGACTATGCTGATATATGGCTAAAAAAAGCAAAGTTAACATATACGGTTAACGGTAAAACAACTGAAATTAAATCAAATGAATTTGTTCCCGAAGAAACCGGTGAATACATTGTTCAGATAGATATCAACGATAAATTCAAAGATACTGTAAAGTTTAATGTCAACAGTAAAGAAACTGCATATTTCGACAGAGTAACTTATACAGGAACACATTTACTGCTCAGTCCGCTTGAAGTTGTTTTCGGAATAGTTGGCTTTTTCTTTGCTCCTGTATTTGGTTGGATTGCCGGTCCTGCTATCGTTTGGGACGGCTTAACAAGTATAATAGACTTCTTTGGATCGCTGTTTAGCGAACCGGAATATTCCGATCATACTTTTGGCTAATAAAAACAGCGATGAAATTGAAAACGCAAAACAATGAGGGCAACCGTTTTTAGCTTAGCAAAATTAATAATCCGATAATTTTTAAAGTAGATAAAAGAAATGGCAATAATTTTATCAAAAATATTCGCCGGAATAATGTCTGTTGTTGTTATGCTTTCAGGCTGGTTTCCAGCACTTTTTGGTGGAAAAGAATATATTGATCCGAACAGTTCCGATGTGTTGGTATCATCCGAGATTTGCTTCACGGATATCAAAGAACCTATGGTTATTACTGACCACGAAACTGCATTAAAACATTTTGATTTTGAAGAAAACGGAGAACTCAACGAAAAGTTTTTTGAGGAGTCAAATCTTGTTGCGATTCCTGTTACAGTTCCCAATTCAGTATGCAAAGTTTTCGTTGAATCAGTTTCCGTGAAAGACGATAAGGTTACTGTCAAATACAGTGTTGTCCGTGACAGATGTGTTGGTGTAACTCTTGTATCAGAAGAATTGATTCTGATTTCAGTTGATAAGAATGTTGAAGAGGTTGAAGCAGCAGAAAAAAGTG
Source organism: Clostridia bacterium (assembly GCA_045660065.1). Classification (GTDB taxonomy): domain Bacteria; phylum Bacillota; class Clostridia; order RGIG6154; family RGIG6154; genus RGIG2094. The sequence continues at coordinate 166 of JAZRDC010000031.1, read as the reverse complement.
TAACAGTTCCATTCTGCATTCACGGTGTTCCGTTTTCTTTTGATGTGTAGACAGAAAATTTTCAGCAATCATTTATACTATAAAAATACATTTGCTGCAAAAACGAGGTAGGAATTATGCCTTTAAAGGAGGTGTCAATATGGAACAATTAGAAGTGTTATTTGGG
>JAZRDC010000030.1:0-64414 GCA_045660065.1 Clostridia bacterium | reverse complement strand
CTGCGCACTTTACCGCCATTCCAATCCTCTTCAGGGAAACTGTTTAAGTATTCAAAGTTTTCGTGATTACCATCAATAAAGGCAATATTTTTCCCCGCAGATAAAAAATATTCAGTAAACTCCTCGTTTTCTTTTGTTTTTTCAAATTTAAGTCCAACGTCTCCAAGAATTATAAGCAAATCGTCCTCTTTGGCTATAGAAAGATATTGTTCAAACCCTTTAAAATGCCTGTCTCCATGTAAGTCGCTTACAAAATAAATCACCTTAACACTCCTTATAAATTTCAAAACTTCCATTTTTGATATGGTTTATATAATCTTCTGCACTATTTATTTTGCTGCTTGTTAAAATTCCGGTTCTGCCTATGTCCTCAGTTCTGTGCGAATCAGAACCTGCAGTTTTAAACAGTCCGTATTCATCAGCACATTGCTCGGTTTTTTCACTGGCATCGTCGTGTCTTGGATTTGGGTTATATATTTCAAATCCGTCAACGCTTTTGGGTGTGGGGAAACAATGACCATCTCTGTTAGGGTGAGCCTGAACCACAAAAATATTATGTTTTTGTGCGATTTTATAAAACTCATCAATCCCCATTTCACACAAATCAGGATAAGCATCTAAGAATTCTTTTGTTATTCCATAAACGAGATAGTCGTTCGGTTTGTTCCTGAAAGTTACTTCAGCTGCCATCAACACCGTTATATCGTATTTTTCAGCCGCCACTTTTGCTTTGTAATATCCTGACAAAAAAACAGCTGTTTTTTCATGCCATGGAATATCTCCCAAAGAATCGCAAAAACTCCAGCTGAGGTGATCGGTTATAAATATGGTATTAAAGCCTGCCTCGTAATGAAGCCTTACCATTTCCGATGCCCTGATATTAGCGCACGAGCTGATTTCCGCTGTGTGCAAATGTGGTTCAGTTTTATACATTTCAATACACTCCTTGTTGACTGATTAATTAATTTATGATATTATACTAACACAATTCATTTGCAATATCAATTACTGTATATGCCAATAATATTGCAATTTTCCACCCCAAGGAGATGTAGAAATGCCCAAAAAAAGTATACAATTTATATCTTCTGTTACTGATTCTGCTCAGCCAAACAGCGAATTTGAAGTACACGCTCATTATAACGAATTTGAAATATATTATTTTCTTGAAGGAAACCTTTACTTTGCACTTGACGGAAAACGATACAACGTAGAAAATGGTACAATCATATTGATTTCTGACGGCATGTTGCATAAGCCTATTATAAAATCCACTTGCCGATATGTACGAAAGCGAATTTTATTTGACAAAAAGATTTTCACGAATTTTGATGTATCGGCTTTTGATTTTTATGTTTCTCTGCGAAAAAAGGGATTTTATATAATCGAAGAAAAATATGTTAAAAGTCTTGAACTCAACCTTTTGTTTGAACAAATCGAACAATCCCTGTCAAAGAACACACCATACGATGATTTTTGTGCACTAATCAATCTTTTTTCCATGTTGATAAAAATAGACAAGTCCGGTGTAAACACCAACGCATATCATTTGTATTCAAACAGTAAAAAAGTAACCGATATAGTAAAATATATTGATGATCACATTGCAGAAGACATAAATTACGAAGCACTTTCAAAACGATTTTTTGTAACTGAAAAATACTTATATAAGCTTTTTAAAAAAGAAACCGGATTTACTTTGGGCGATTATGTAAAAGAACGACGCATTATAAAAGCACAATCCGTACTGAATGCCGGTGGGTCTGCAAAAGAAGCGGCCAGCATCGCAGGATTTAAAGATTACACCGTCTTTTACAGAAACTTTTTGCAGAAGGTAGGAATATCGCCTGCTGAATATATTAGCAATATTAAAAACGGTTCATAAAACCCGCCTTATAAAACAAAAGCACCCCATAGGGGTGCTTTTTTACCGCAATTATTCATTATTCATTTTACACAATCCAAGGAATCGGAAAAATTTTTTAGAATGGGCAAACCAAGCCCCAAAAACTCTCATCATACAAAATTGCTTAAATCATAAAAAGTCAGGACATGTGCCTGACTTTTTATTCTTATAAATTTGATATTTTGTTGCCCGCAACAAAATATGCGCGAGCGGACAAATTTGCAAAGCCAATGCGAAATGGTAATTTCGCATTGAGGGAATGCTCTGCATTCCCTACTCTAGCTCAAAGGCTCCAGTGTAGAGCTGATAATACTTTCCTTTTTCGGCAATCAGTTCTTCGTGATTTCCGCGTTCGATAATTCTTCCTTGTTCTAAAACCATAATCACATCTGCGTTCTGGACTGTTGACAGGCGGTGAGCAATAACAAACACGGTTCTGCCGTCCATAAGTTTGTTCATACCATTCTGAACGATCAACTCGGTTCTTGTGTCAATGCTTGATGTTGCTTCGTCCAAAATCATAACGGGAGCATTTGCAACCGCCGCTCTTGCGATTGCAAGAAGTTGTCGCTGACCCTGCGAAAGTCCTGAACCGTCTCCTGACAGGTGTGTGTTATAGCCATCAGGAAGCATCTGAATGAATCCGTCTGCATTGGCAAGGCGTGCTGCTGCGTACACTTCTTCGTCAGTTGCATCAAGTTTGCCATATCTGATATTTTCCATAACAGTTCCTGTAAACAGGTTTGTATCCTGTAAAACTATACCAAGAGAGCGTCTTAAATCACTCTTTTTGATTTTGTTGATGTTTATGCCGTCGTATCTTATTTTACCGTCGGCAATATCATAAAATCTGTTAATAAGATTTGTAATTGTGGTTTTACCTGCACCTGTTGCGCCAACAAACGCCACCATTTGTCCCGGCTCTGCATAAAGCGAAACATTGTGGAGTACGATTTTTTCATCAGTGTAGCCGAAGTCCACATCAAAAATTCTTACATCACCTTTTAATTTTGTGTAGGTAACACTTCCGTCGCCATGAGGGTGCTTCCATGCCCACATTCCTGTGCTTTCATTGGTTTCTGTAAGAACTCCGTTTTCTTCTTTGGCGTTTACAAGTGTTACATAGCCTTCATCTGCTTCAGGTTTTTCGTCCATAAGTTCAAAAATTCTTTCCGCACCAGGATGTGCCATAACAACTGAGTTTATCTGCTGTGAAATCTGAGTTACTGTCATTGAGAAGTTTTTGGAAAGTTGCAAAAATGTTGCAATAACACCAACAGTTACTCCTCCAACACCTGAAATGGCAAAAAATCCGCCCACAACTGCAATCAAAACATATTGAAGATGCCCTAAATTTCCCATGATAGGCATCAAAATATTGGCATATGTGTTCGCCTTTGTGGCATTTTCACACAAAAGATCGTTAAGTTCGTCCATTTTCTGCTTTGACTCATCTTCGTGGCAAAAAACTTTAACAACTTTCTGACCGTGAATAGTTTCTTCAATATAACCATTAAGTGCGCCTAATGTTTTTTGTTGTGCACCAAAATATTTACCGCTGTTTGCCCCGACTTTCCCTGCAATTTTGGTCATCAGGAAAATAAAGGCAAGTACAAACAAAGTAAGATATATACTTCTTGAAACCATTGCGCAGAAAACTGAAACAATGGTTATAATTGACGAAAACATCTGCGGAATACTCTGTGCGATAAGTTGTCGAAGGGTGTCTGCATCGTTTGTATAATGGCTCATTATATCGCCGTGGGTGTGTGAGTCAAAATACTTAACGGGAAGTGTCTGCATATGAGAAAACAAATCGTCTCTTACTCTTTTTAAAGTACCCTGGGTGATATTTACCATAAATCTGTTCTGAATGTAAACAGCGCAAAGTCCTGTAAAATAAATCCCCGCCATACAAAGAATTGCTTTTAAAAGTCCACCGAACACAGGGTTTTTCATTCCAATAAGTGGTGTGATGTAATCATCAATCAAAACGCCTGTAAACATTGAACCTGCAACACCAGTAAGTGAACCTATTACAATACTTATCATTACGCCAACAAATCTGAACTTGTTGTCTTTTAAAATGATTTTCAAAAGTCTTGCTAAAGTCTTTTTGGGGTTTTTGGCTTTTTTACCGTGCATCATTCTGCCTCTTGGGCCTCTTGGCATTGGTCCCATTATTCCTTACCCCCTTTTACCTGAGAATAGTACACTTCTTTGTAAATTTCGTTGCTTTCAATAAGTTCATCGTGTGTGCCTATTCCCGAAATACTGCCGCCTTTGATTACAATAATTTTGTCTACATCTTTAACAGATGAAATTCTCTGTGCAATAATTAATTTTGTTGTGTTTGGTATTTCTTCTTTAAATGCTCTCTGGAGCGCTGCATCTGTTTTAGTATCAACCGCACTTGTAGAATCGTCCAAAATAAGAATTTTAGGATTTTTCAAAAGTGCACGGGCAATACAAAGTCTTTGCTTTTGTCCGCCTGATACATTGCTTCCGCCCTGTTCTATAAATGTGTCGTATTTATCGGGGAAACTTTGTATAAACTCGTCTGCCTGAGCAAGCTTGCACGCTTTTATCATTTCTTCGTCGGTTGCTTCTTTGTTACCCCATCTCAAATTTTCTTTTATAGTTCCCGAGAAAAGTACATTTTTTTGCAAAACAACTGAAACTGCATCACGAAGAGCGGTGATATCGTAATCTCTTACATCAATCCCACCAACTTTCACACTACCCTCAGTTACATCATAAAGTCTTGAAATAAGTTGAACAAGGCTTGACTTTCCGCTTCCTGTTTCGCCTAAAATTCCAACAGTTTCTCCGCTTTTAATTGAAATATTTATATCTTTTAAGCAGTTTTTGTTGGCTGAGTACCCGAAAGACACATTTTCAAACAAAATATCCCCTGATTTTACTTCTGTTACAGGATTTTCAGGATTTTTAATGTCAGGCTCTTCTGTTATTACCTCAACAACTCTCTTCATTGATGCTTTTGACATTGTAATCATAACGAAAATCATAGAAAGCATCATAAGACTGTGAAGGATTTGCATTACATAAGAAATAAGTGTTACAAGTTTACCTGTTGTGAATGTTCCGCCAACGATTAAGTGTGCGCCAAACCAGGATATTAAAAGCATTGCGCTATACACGCAAAACTGCATCAAAGGTGCGTTGTATGCTAAAAGAATATCTGCCTGTGAAAAGCCTTTATACATACCTTCTGATGCCTCAAAAAACTTTTCTTTTTCGTGTTCTTCTCTTACATACGCCTTAACTACTCTGATACCTCTTAAATTTTCCTGAACGATAGTATTAAGTTTATCATAAATCTTAAAAACTCTTTCAAAAATCGGATGTGCGTGTGTCATAATAAGATAAAGACCGATTCCTAAAATCGGCAAAATTGCAACAAACACAAGTGAGAGTCTTGAGTGAACTGAAAACGCCATTACTAAAGATGTAACCATCATAATTGGTGAGCGCACTGCAATTCTTATAATCATCTGATAAGAGTTCTGGATATTTGTAACATCTGTTGTCATTCTTGTAACTAAACTTGCAGTTGAGAATTTATCGATGTTTTTAAAAGAATAGTCCTGAATTCTAAAGAACATTTTCTTTCTGATATTTTTTGCAAAGCCTGCTGATGCGATTGCCGCATACTTTCCTGAAAGGGCACCGCAAAGCAAAGACATAAGTGCTAAAAACACAAGCAGACCGCCTGTTATAAGCACAACTTTCATATTTCCTTTGTCAATTCCGTCATCAATTATAGTTGCCATCAAAAGAGGAATTAAAACCTCTAAAACAACCTCGCCTGTTATAAAAAGCGGTGCTAAAATTGAGGGCAATTTATATTTTCCAACGCATTTTAAAAGTTCTTTTATCATAGCGCACTCCTTTTTTCAATATATTATAGACATTTTATAAAATTATACTCTTTTACCAAAATAAAGTCAACGAAAAAAAGCCTTTTCACAAAAATTTCATCATTGAAACTTGCGTAAAAAAGGCTTTTTATTTCAGTATTTTTTCAAATTTTCTTTAAAGGCGTCAATACTGTCCTCATTTTCATCAATCCAATAGGGTCTGGCAACCGCATTGTTATTATCTGCATCAAAGTCTGCACTTGAGAACCAGAATGCCATTTTAATCTTTGGGAACTTGTGAAGGGAATTAAACATATTGTTAATCCACTCACCCTTATTTCCGCCTACGCTTGATGATGCAAACTCTGTGATTACCCACGGGAACTTGCCGTAAATCTTTTCGCTTGATTTGGTGATGTCTGCGTAAATTTCTTCAAATTCACGCCATCTTTCCATATATTTTTCCGCGTAATATGTTCCCGTGTTATAGCCTGTTATGCCAAACATATGAACATATCCGTTGCCCGGATAGTAGGCGATACTTGAATTGAAACTGCAAGGCGGGAAACTGTTGTCATTTGGATTAAACACCCAGATTGCGTTGTTTACGCCCACCGCTTCAAAAATATCATAAAATCTTCTCCACACCTGAACAAAAATTTCAGGGTCGTTTAATGTGATATTTCCACCATATGTGGTCCAGTCCGAATTCATTTCGTTATTGAGTCTGAACAAAATAGGATGCCCGAAGTCTTTTATGCTTTTTGCTAAAGTTTTGATTTCTGCATCTTTTTTGCCATCAATAATATCAAACATAATGTTGTAACTGTCAAGGTCTTCATTCATAACTGTTGAAGTCTGCAAAGTAAGTTCTATGATTTTGCCGTCGTTATAAGCAGTTTTCATACCCTCAACCGGCAGTTCCTGGCCTAAATACAAATATTCAATTGTGCCCTCAAAGTTAAACCCGAGTTTTTGTTCTGTTTGGTTTAATTTTTCAAAATCATTATTTATAACTGTCCAGGGAACATAAACGCCCCACTTTACTTTTGGAGAATTTTTGATTTCATCATAAAGTTTTTTTGTTTCTTCCGACCAGTTTGGATTTTCAACAGGCTTAAAGTCTGTAAACACGCCAGACGTTCCAATGGTATACATCTTGTCTGTAAATGAATACAAAGTTTTGTAAACCTGATCTAAAAGTTCATCGTTATAATCCTTTGCTTTGAATAAAATTCTGTAATAAATTCTGTCCGTTCTGTAAATAATGCATTGAACATAGGTATTGAACTCAACTTCACTTCCCGGAGCAGGCAGTCTTGAGAGAGCCGACACCTGCACCCAGTAGTCGCCGATTTTTTCCATATTGTCTTTATGGATTGTTATTCTGTTATGCTCTGCAAACTGCTTGTTTATAAAATATTCGTTTAAAGATTTGTCAATAAACTCTTCCTTTAACTGCTCTCTTTCATATGGCGAATACTCTTTTGACACAACAATTTTCATATCTTTTTGGGTTGCTGTGAAAAACTCGCCGTCTGTGGTAAAGTCAAACTCAGCATCAGGTCCAAACTCCAAAGCATATCCTCTTGCGTGATTTATCACATAAGTTTTTTCTCTGTTTTTCTGAATTTCCTTTATGTCAGATGTGCAGTTTTTAAGGTCAACCTTTGTCATATCGTGCTGGGGTTTTCCGTCCACATAATAATAGCACACGTCGGAAATCTGCGGAAAAACTTTCTGCAATAAAAGTTTTGTTTTATTTTTAAATTCAGGGGATGTTTTTACTGCCACTAAAAGTCCGCCTGATACAATTGCCAACACCAATACTGCTGCAATACAAATTATAGTAATCTTTTTCTTCATAATTTTCTCCAAAAGTGTTTTTTTCATTTTATCACAAAGAAAAAGTTTTGTCTATTGTTTTTACATAGTATTTTCCGACTGCACTCCAAACTTTCCTGTTACAGGGTCTTTGAACAAACCGATTTGCGGCGGATTTGTTGTAAATAAAACGAATAAAACCGCAATTATAATCAAAGCAATAACCGACGGCAGTTTAAGAGTGATTTTGCCTCCGCCTGATAAAATCTTTAAACTCACAAAATAAGAAACTGCCGCACCAATTACAAAAATTGCAATATTTACAAAATCAACCGAACTTCCCAAAATTCCTGTGTATGTGTAAAATGCCGCCACAATAAAAATCATACCTGACAAAACGCCCAAAGCCTTTGAAAAAGCAAAACTTTTATAGTTTTTGCCAATATAAAACCACTCAATGGCTGAAAACAAAACATAAGGGAAAAACAAAAGTTTCAAATGCTCCCAGGTGCTTTCATTTACCGCAAAAAATTTCCCCACCAGAGGACTGCCACCTGTAAGGTCATACAAAAAATGCCCTAAAGACCCAAGGGCAACCACAAAGATAAACCCTGCTACTTCCCATCTTTTTAACTTTTTTGCCATTTTATTACCGCCTTTCTTATTGTATTGTATGCAAAAAAGAGAATGTAAATTAATTTACATTCTCTTTTTTTATTATTTTTGCATTTATTTTATTTTTAAAAATTCCAAGTTTTTCGGCAATAAATATCAAGGCAAACCAAAAAGCCATTATAAGAATTGATAAAAGCACCGCTTGTCCTTCGCCAAAACCTATTTTTAAGAAAAGCACCACCGATGCAATTAAAATCACAACGGGTATCATATACACCAAAGCCGCCGCCTTTAGTCCTTTTGATGTTGAAACTCCAAGTTCAACGCTGTCGCCTTTTTGTGCACCCACTAAATTTTCTGCTATGATTTTTGTGCCTTTGTTTTCACACATTCCGCAGTTCGAGCAACTGTCGCCACACATAGACCCACGCATTACTAAAACTTCAGCCATATCGCCCTTTATGCTTAAAACTTTTCCTATTGCTTTTTCCATAAGTCTCCTTAAAAACTTTTTGCCATTTTTATCATTTCAGTTGCAGTTTGCTTTGCGCTGTCAGTTATAACGCTGCCGCTGATAATTCTTGCGATTTCATCAACCCTTTGTTTATCATCAAGCAAAGTGATTTCAGAGTGGGTACTGCCATCTGTAACGCTTTTTGAAATAAGATAGTGATTGTCCGCAAAACTTGCAATCTGCGCTAAGTGAGTAATTACTATAACCTGACGGTTTTTTGAAATAGTTTTTAACTTTTCTGCAATTTTTTGTGCTGCACTTCCTCCAACACCAACATCCACTTCGTCAAATATCATTGTGGACACCTGGTCGCGCTCAGAAAGCACAACTTTAAGTGCAAGAATTATTCTTGAAAGTTCACCGCCTGATGCGATTTTGTTAAGAGGCTTTAAAGGCTCACCCGGATTTGTTGAAATAAGGAACTGAATTTCATTAAAGCCTTTTTGGTTTATATCGCATCGTTTAATTTCAGTATCAAACAACACTTTGTCCATTTCAAGGTCTTTAAGCTGAGCCATTACCTGTTTTTTCATTTTTTCTGCGGCAGAAATTCTAAGACTTTCAATTTCTTCTGCTTTTTTATTAATTTCGTCTGACAGTTCATTTAATTTTTTCAATAGTTGTTCTTTATTAAAATCACTGTTTTCGATAGATTCGAGTTCATTTTGGAATTCTTCTTTTTGTTTTAAGATATCCTCAATCTCTGCGCCGTATTTGCGTTTTAAACGATTTATTGTATCAATTCTACTTTCTACATAGTTAATATCAATATCTGCAAATTCATCGTCATTTTTAAGGTCGTAAACAAGTTCTTTTATGTCTTCAAGTTCTGATGCAGCATCTTTTATTCTTTCTAAAATTTCTCCTGCATCTGAAGAAAATACCGATAGTTCTTCCAAGCCTTTTACCGCATTTTTCACCAATGAGCAGGCTCCTTCAAAATCGTCTCCCCCTGAAAGGGCATAATAACTTCTGTTTACATTTTCCTGGTATTTTTCAAAGTTTAAATATTTCTGACGCTGACTTAAAAGTTCCTCATCTTCACCGATAGTCAGTTTTGCTTCTTCAATTTCGTTAATCTGAAAGGCAAGAAAATCTTTTCTTTGCTCTTTTTGAGTTTCATCATCATTAATATTATCTAAAAGATTTTGTGTTTCTTTATAACTGTCATATGTAATTTTATAGTCTTCAAGTTTATCGTTAAGAGATGCAAAATCATCTAAAAATTCGCCGTGAAATTTTGTATCTAAAATACTCTGATTGTCATTCTGACCGTGAATATTTATAATTTTCGCGCAAATTTCTCTTAAAAGGGCAGTTGTTGAAAGTTTACCGTTAATTCTTACTGTGCTTCTTCCGTCTTTGGTGATTTCACGGCTTAAAATCAAAGGCTCGCCGTCAAAACAAGGAATTCCGCTGTCTGAAAGGATTTCAAAAACCTCTTTGTTGTCAGTATACACCGCACCTTCAACCAACGCCTTGTCTTTGCCTGATTTAACAAGTTCTCTTGAACTTCTCTCACCTGTCAAAAGATTAATTGAGTCAATGATAATAGACTTTCCCGCACCGGTCTGACCCGTAAGTGCAAGAAAGCCTGATTCAAGTTCTAAACTCACATTATCCATTATTGCAATATTTTCAATGTGTAAATGACCAAGCATTATTCAATTACCTCTTGGATTTTCTTGATTAATTTATCGGCATCTGAATCATCAGGCACAACCGCAAAGATAGTGTCATCTCCTGCGATTACACCAACAATTTTTTCAAAATTCATTGACTCCAGGGCACTTGCACAACCTTGTGCAGAACCTGCCAATGTTTTTATAACAACAATGTTTTTTGCACTTTCAATTGACAAAATAACGTGTTTTAACAACTGAATGTTACGACTGAGCATTGATACAGGATTTTCAGAGCGTGACATTGCGTATCTGTAATTGTCATCAAAGTCTGACACCTTTACCAGACGCAGTTCTTTTATATCTCTTGAAACTGTTGCCTGAGTAACATCAAAGCCTTCATCTAAAAGCATTTGTGTAAGTTGGCCTTGAGTTTCTACCACATTTTCGCTTATAAGTCTTATTATCTCATCATGTCTTTTTTTCTTTGACATTTAAAAATCCTCCAAATTATTTTCTTTCTGAAAGTTTTTGCTGCAATACATCAAAAAATGTCTTTTTGCCAAATCTTATAAGTTTTGTACTCTTCTCTGCTTTGGATACAACAACCCTGTCCCCTGACTGAAGTTTGATGCCGTGCTCACCGTCGCACATAACAACCACATCTTCATTGTGGTAAATATCAACGGTAATTGCAACTTCGCTTTCACCCGATACCACAACAGGTCTTGAAGTAACCGTATGTGGGCAGACAGGAGTTATTATAATCACATCCAACCCCGGTGATACCACAGGTCCGCCTGCTGAAAGAGAATATGCAGTAGACCCGGTAGGCGTTGCAACTATAATTCCGTCTGAATAATAGTCGCTTACTTCGTTTTTATCTACACTAAGATTTAAGTGAACCATTTTAGGTGTTGCCCCGCGGGACACTACCACATCATTTAAGGCAATACCGCCGAAAACTTCTTTGTCGCCTCTTAAAACTTTTGCTTCAAGCATCATTCTGTTTTCTATTTCAAATTCACCTGAAAAAAGTCTTGAAAATTCACTTTTTTCACCTTTTTCAAGTTCTACCAAAAATCCAAGATTTCCTATGTTGTAACCAAGGAGCGGAACAGAGTTAAGATGGGCATATTTTGAAGTGTTAAGAAGTGTTCCGTCTCCCCCTAAAACTATTGCCATATCAACGCTTTTAAATATTTCGTCCATATTTTCAACATAGCAGGTGTTTTCAATATCTTTAACATTGGTAAAAATCTGCACACCAAAATCACAAAGACTTTCTGCCACATTTTTTGTGTGGATTAAATCTTTGTCTCTTGTTAAATTGGTAATCAGTGCAATTTTTTTCATAAAACTTCCTCTTTTAAGCAGATGCTAAATTCTCGTGGCTTAAATCCACCACTTTTTTAACATCAATTTCACAATCTGTCTCAATTGTTTTCAAATGAATTATATATTCAATATTGCCCTCAGGGCCTTTGATTGGCGAATAATCAAGATTTGATGGATAAAATCCTTCTTCTTTTGCAAGAGCAATTATGTTTTCCACCACTTCGTAGTGAACTGAAATATCTCTTACTACCCCTTTTTTGCCAACCTTTTCTCTGCCTGCTTCAAACTGCGGTTTTATAAGACAGACCATTTCGCCGCCGTCTTTAAGCAGTTTTTTAGCAACAGGCAAAACGTGTTTTAAAGATATAAAAGAAACATCAACCGATGCAAAATCAAGTTTTTCACCGATTTGCTCTTCTGTTACATTTCTTATATTTGTTCTTTCCATATTTACGACTCTTTCGTCGCATCTTAATTTCCAGGCAAGTTGACCATAGCCAACATCAACAGAAAAAACCTTTGTGGCGCCATTTTGAAGCATACAGTCGGTAAATCCGCCGGTGGAAGCACCAATATCCATACAAACCTTGCCATTTAGTGTAATATCAAACACGCTCATGGCTTTATCAAGTTTCAAACCGCCTCGACTTACATATGGATTCTGCTTTCCGCGCACCTCCACATTATCGCCGTCGTTTACAGAATATCCCGCCTTATCGGCTTTCTGATTGTTGACATAAACGCTTCCGCTCATTATTATGCTTCTTGCCTTTTCACGGCTTTCTGCCATTCCATTTTCAAAAAGATATACGTCTAATCTTGTTTTCATTCTTCAATCACCTTTAAAATGGAGTCTTTATCAAGTTTTAATTCTTTTAATAACTCGTCCACACTTCCGTGGGTAACAAATCTGTCATAAATTCCAAGTTTTGTAACAGGAATTTTTAATTCTTTTAAAATTTCTGCAACCTTATCTCCCATACCGCCTGATATAAGGTTGTCCTCAACTGTAATAACTCTGCCAGTTTTGGACGCAGATTTAATTATCGCTTCTTTATCAAGAGGTTTTATGCTGTTTAAATTGATATGGTCACCGTCAAAGTCGATAGAAGCCACCACTTCTGTCATTCTTGACATTGTAATTACGGTAACTTTATTTCCTTCACGCAAGAGTTCTGCTTTAAAAATATCTTCAGGAATATTGCCATTGCTGTATGCCCCCGATTTCGGATATCTTATTGAAACAGGACCTTCTATGTCATTTATGGCAATCTCAAGAGCCTTTTCAAAAACATCTGGACTTCTTGGTGTCAGCACCGTCATATTAGGAACTGACAACATATAAGAAACATCAAAAAGTCCGTGATGGGTTTCTCCGTCTTCACCGGAAAGTCCTGCTCTGTCCATACAAAAAACAACATGCTGATTAGTAAGAGCAACATCGCTTATAACATTGTCATAGGCTCTTTGCATAAATGTTGAATAAATTGCAACAACAGGAGTTTTGCCCGAAATTGCCATACCTGCCGCAAATGTTACTGCGTGGCCCTCACAAATTCCCGCATCGTAAAATCTGTCAGGGAAACTTTTGTGGAATTTACTCATTCCAACAGCCTGTTCCATAGCCGCACAAATTCCAACTATATTTTCATTCTTTTCTGCCTGCTCACACAAAACCTTGTCTAAAACATAGTTAAAAGAGTTCTTTTTTTCTACTACATTAAGTGGCTTTGAAACATCAAAAGCCCCTGTTCCGTGATATGCTGCAGGATTATTTTCTGCAAAAGTATAACCCTTGCCTTTTTTGGTGATTGTATGCACCAAAACAGGTTTGTTTATATGTTTAATCTGTTCAAAAACCGTTGTTAAAAGTTCTATATCGTGTCCGTCGATTGGTCCAACATAAGTAAATCCCAAAGCCTCAAAAACAGTATCAGGAATTAAAAGATGCTTAAGGCTGTCTTTTGTTACAGAAAGTGCCTTTGAAAGTTTTGATCCCACACCGTTTAACTTGCCAAGTCTGTTTTGAATGTTTCTTTTAAAATCAGAATATTTCGGGCGGGTTCTTAACATACTTAAGTAATTACTTAAACTTCCAACATTTTTGGAAATACTCATTTCGTTGTCGTTTAACACAACAACTAAATTTGATTTTTCTCTACCCGCATTATTGAGGCCTTCAAAAGCAAGTCCGTTTGACAAAGAGCCATCACCGATTACTGCAATAGCAAAAGCGTCCTTTTTATTAAGTCTGTTGCTTTCTGCAATTCCCATAGCAACAGAAACAGAATCACCTGAATGACCTGTGTTAAAAGCATCGTATTCGCTTTCCTGAATTTTAGGAAATCCTGCCACACCGCCATAGGTTCTTAAAGTATCCATTTTATCTTTTCTGCCTGTTAAAATCTTGTGAACGTAGCACTGATGCCCTACGTCGTACACAATTTTATCTTCAGGCAGATTAAACACTTTAAAAAGTGCAAGAGTTATTTCAACAATACCAAGATTTGAAGCAAGATGCCCCCCATTTTTTGCAACAGATTCTGTTACAATCTTTCTTAACTCACCTGAAAGGCGCGCAAGTTCAGCATTATTCAGTTTTTTTACATCTTCGGGTGATTTTATAGAATCAATAATGCCCATACCTTTCGCCCCTCTCTTACTATTTTTTAAACTTGAAAAATCTTATAATTTTTCCTGCTAAATATACAATATTACTGTTTAAATTAATTGCGGCAAATTTCCCCAGTGCTTTTCCGCCAACGGTAAGAGCAGAAACTACCCCTGTCATACCAAGGGCAAGAAAATCTTCTCCCGCACTTATCCCGCCAACTGCAAGTTGCACCACAATCCAACTTGACACCGCACCGCTTATAATTCCGCACACGTCGCCTATAACGTCGTTACAGATGCTTGAAACTTTTTCTGCATTTTTTATAAGCATAATGCTTTCTTTTGCACCATAAACCTTGTCAGATGCCATTGCGTGGAACTTTGTTTCATCGCAGGATGTAACCGCAACGCCTACAATATCGAAAATAATACCTATCAATATTATTCCAAGCAATATAAAGTAACTGTATGCCATTATAATATTTTCAAGCAAAGCATCGCTTATGGTTTTCATTAAAATGGCAATTACAAGTGTGGTAAAAGAAATTGTGAGTACATATTTTATACTTATTTTCTTTTTTCCTGATTTAAATTTAATCTTTTTCTTCAAATTACTACACTCCTAAAAAATGTAAATAAAGGGGCAATACACAAAGTAAAATTTACGGCTTAGGTCGGGTTGGTTTTCCCGCTATGCTGCTCACTCGTCGCCGATGTGGGCGGTTTCCCTTTAAAGCACGGCCGAAACGATCGCTCAGTTTCGTACCCGATTGCCACTTAGTCCGCACTCTAATCCTTTGCATATCTGTTTCCAACAGCCTAGGAGATTTCCTCTACAGATTTAATCAATCTTAGCCTCTTTTGCAAATGAGGTTTCATGAAGCAATAGTGTTTTTCAGTTGGCCGACCAAAAAACGCCTGATCTTACAATCCACCACACCCGCTCAAGGCAGGCTACTCTGCCCACAGCTAAAAATTTAACCGCAAAGCAGGTTTAATCCTAAGTCGTAGTTTTTCCGCCGGCCCTTCACAGAGCACGCAGCAGATACACCACAAGTATAGGTCTCCACGGAAGAAGGGTCGAATTCTGCATGCCATTGCCGACCGCCCTTAATCCTTAACTCCCAGCACCAACCCTCGACTGGGCGTCGAAAGCCGGCACCAGAAACTTCATCGATGTGCCCTTCAACGGATTTTTAGGCCCGTCCTGGGAATGAAAAAATCTGACTAGAATACTGCGCCACCTATTTTTACAAATATAGTATACCACAACAAATTCAAAAAGTAAACAAAATTATGAATAATTATATACTATCAGTACAATTTCTGCAAAAAAAATGAGTCCGGTTTGTTACCGAACTCATTTAAAAATCAATATTTAATTACGCAACATTTTTGTGCTTAGCAAGTTTTTTGAATTCAGCCCAGATGTTACCTGAGATAAATACTGATGAATAGAAACCTGCTACAACACCAACTGTTATAGGAAGTGCGAATTCTTTGATTGAATCAACACCAACAAAGAACAATACGATAAGTGTTGCAAGAGTTGTAAGTGATGTGTTGAGTGAACGAAGCATTGTCTGCCATACACTTGTGTTTACAGTGTTAACAAATGTTTCTTTTCTCTGAATTTTCTGATTTTCTCTTACTCTGTCAAAAAGAACGATTGTTGCGTTGATTGAGTAACCAAGAATGGTCAAAATCGCAGCAATAAATGTTGTGTTAACAGGAAGCTGGAAAATTGAGTAAATTCCGAGCATAACCAATACGTCGTGGATAAGAGCAACAACTGCTGCACAACCTGATAAGAATTCAAATCTCAATGAGATGTAAACAAGCATCAAAGCAACAGCGATGATTACTGCTAAAATAGCGCTTGTCTGCATTTCTTTACCTACTGTAGGTGATACAACTTCAAAGTTTGTGATTGCTTCTTTTTCAATTGAAAGGCCTTTAACAAGAGCATCTTTCATAGCAACTTCTTTTTCCATTGTAAGTTCTTCTGAAATTTTGATTAAAGCGTCTGTACCGTTATCGCCTGTTTTCTGAACAGTTGCGTTAACGCCTGCAGAATCTTTAACGATTTTTGCAATTTCGCTTGATTTAGCACTGTCTACAACAGTACCAACATTAACTGTACATTCAATACCGCCTGCAAAATCAATGTCCATTTTAAATCCCTGGATAAGCATTGAAGCAATACCTGCAAGGATAACGATTGCTGAAACGATATAGAAAATCTTTTTATTTTTTACAATATTAAACATTTTTCAGCCTCCTTATCTTCCGCAGTATAATTTTGGGTTTTTGCCAAAGATGTTAACAATCTGAGTAAGCAAGAATTTTGTAACAAAGATTGCTGTGAACATACTTACAATAATACCCAAGCCCAATGTGATTGCAAAGCCTTTGATAAGACCTGCACCTACAACATACAATACAACAGCCGCGATGAGTGTTGTAACGTTAGAGTCAACGATTGCGGCAAATGCTCTCTTAAAGCCTGCTGAAACTGCAGCTTTAGTTGTTTTACCGCTTTTAAGTTCTTCTTTAACTCTTTCGAAAATAACAACGTTAGCATCAACTGCCATACCAACTGACAAGATAAGACCTGCAATACCAGGAAGTGTTAAGTTAACCTGGAAGAGACCCATGATGAGCATTAAGATACCGATGTAGCAAGCAAGTGCGATATCAGCAGCCAAGCCCATTGCTCTGTATACGATAAGCATAAAGATCAAGATAATGATGATACCGATTAAAGCACCAAAAAGACTTGATTCCAATGCTCTTTCACCAAGAGTTGCACCAACTGATGATTTTGAAACTGTCTTTAAGTTAAATGGCAACTGACCTGCGTTGATGATACTTGCAAGTTCTTCTGCAGCCTGAGCAGTAAATCCGCCTGAAATGATTGCTGTATCTGAATTGATACCTTCTGCTGCATATTCAGGGCTTACTGAAGGAGCTGAAACTACTTCATCATCAAGCATAATTGCGATGAAGTTTTTAGCATTACCATTTTCGTCTGGCTGAGCGTTAGCCGCAGCTTTTGTTGCTGCTGCAAACTTTGGAACGCCTTCTTCGTTAAGTTGAAGTTCAACATAGTTTTCAGAAGCTGATGTCTGTGAAAGCTGTCCATACATTTTTGTAGCTTTTTTAACATCTGTTCCGCTTAAAACTTCGTTTCCGTCTGCATCTACAAATTTGAGTTGTGCAGTTTTACCCAAAAGGGCTTCTGCATCATCAGGATTTGTGATTGCTGGCATTTCAACAACAAATTTCTTATCGCCCTGACTTCTAACTGTAGCCTCTGTGTATCCAAGGCTGTCAAGACGTGTTCTCATAATATTGATAACGGTTGCCATCTGTTCCGGTGAAACAGAATCTGCCTGTGCTTCAAATGTAAGAACTGAACCACCTGTTAAATCCAAACCTTTAATTACCGAGCCAACACCGCTTTCATCACTGAAAACACCCGGTTTCTTCCAACTTCCGATTGTAATGTCAAAAAATGCGCCATAAATAATTATCGCAATCAAGAGCACTGCAATCAAAAGTTTTGCAAAACTTTTACCCATGCTTTTTTTCCTCCTTAAAACTTTGTCCACATGTACAACTATTATATAATATTTATCCGATAAAGTCAATAAAAATTTACAATCTTTTACTTTAAAACACACTTTTGCCGGATGCCACAAGACACCCGGCAAAATAAGTATTATTTTTAGAATCCTACAAAATATTGATAAATCTCAGAAAGAGTCATTTTAATACCTCTTAACTGACATTCGCCAATCATATCTATAACAGATGCTTTAAACTCATCTTTTTCTTCTTCTGTCATACCTGCATCATAGATTGCTTTTGCCTCTAAAATTCTGTCGCCGTAATTATCACTTACATAACTTTGTGAAATATGTGCACCGCCTTCACCATCGGCAATAACAAGGTCGATAGTTGCAAGTGTCATATCCATAACCATAATGAAAAGTGGATTTTCATATCCTGCAGTGCCCATTACTTCTTTGATAACATTAAGGTCTGCAACACGCTGAGCAGTCATTGCAACAGGGTCTTCTTCCCATTTAGCATACAAAGTCATATTCTTTGTAACAGGAGCAGAGAAATCATATTCTTCTGTAAGAGCATAATCTTTAAACCAGCCTGCAAAAATATAAAATTCTTTAACAGGATCTTCAGGCTGAACTGCACATTCACCTGACGGAACATACTGTTCTGTAACCTCACTGCCATCTTTTGAATTAAATGTTATTTTGTAGTTTACAACTGCAGGTGGTGTATCAGGTGTTGGGTTTGATGGAGTCGGGTTTGAGGGTGTGTATGAACCGCCGCCTCCGCCACCGCCTGTACCAACAGATGCTGTTGAATTTGGTGTCCATTTTGCATAAAGAGTGATATCTCCTGTTACAAGTGTAGCAAAATCATACTCTTTTTTCAAATTCTTATCTGTAAACCAGCCTTTAAAAGTGTTGTTCTTTTTAACAGGATCTGCAGGCTTTACTAAAGCGCTTCCCTGTTCAACAAGAACGGCATCCATTTTATCTCCGCCGTTTACTTCAAAAGTTACGGTATATTTTGGGAGTTCAATTACAAAATTCTCAACTGCCAGAACAAGTTCTGCTCTTGTGATATTTTCTGTCGCTCTGAATCTTCCGTCAGCCTCCAACGGCATAACATAGTTTGCAATTATCTTTTTAACATCTTCTACCGCCCAATCAGACACTTTGTCCATAATATTGTCTGTAAACGGAAGGTCAAAAAGACCCATTCCTTTTTCTTTTGTTACTCTGTTGATAATGGCACAAACCTGTTCTCTTGTAACAGGATCGTCCCCTCTGAAAGTATTATCCTGAAAACCTTTGATGTATCCTGCTTTTACTGCAACTGATACATAATCGTAATACCATTCGTTTGTTGTTACATCTTTAAATGGTACGCTTGAACTTTTTTCAGTAAGATTAAATACTAAATTTATAATTTTGCTGAGTTCTGCACGGGTAAGCCCTGCATCAGGTCTGAATGTACCGTCAGGATAACCTGCTAAAATCTTTTTTTCAACAAGTTTATTAACGGCTTCGTCTAAAACAGAACCCGGCACTACATCAGTAAAAGCAGGTGCTTTTGCTTCTGCTTCGGCTTCAACTGATGTAAGCATTATATCGCCCTGCACGGTGCCTTCGATATCTGCAAATACAGGCATCGATCCCAGGCATAAGCCCGCTGCCAGTACAAAGCATAAAAACTTTTTCATTTTCTTTCATCCTTCCTTTTTGTAAAAACCGGAGGGCAAACCGATAAAGTTTACCCTCCACGTTGCTTAACCTTCGTAGAAAGCTGACACCTTAACGCTGTTATTGCCAACACTTACGCTATACGCATAAGGAGCATTTTTGCAGAATCTGATTGTTACAGGATTTGCACCAAACTTATCTGCAATTTTCTTAACAAATTTACTGATATCAACTGTCTTTCCTGCCACTGTAACAGACTGTGAATTCACTTTGAAGCTGTAACCCTTAACATTAATGTCAATCTTGTGGTCATCAATATTGAATTCTTTGTTGTCATTTAATGTAAGTCCGCTGCCATTAATTACAATCTCTACAATAGTGTCTTCTGAAAGGGCTGTTCCGATTTTTTCTTCAACAAATGCTATAACTTTGTTTGCAACTTTTTCAGCACCTTCAACGGCTTTGTGAGTTGCAACATCATAAGCAGACTGTCTCTTATCGATAGCCTTTTCAACATAACTGATAATTGTAGCAAGTTTATCTTCAGGAATTCTTCCGCCTGCAAGGCTGTTCACTTTTGTGATAACCTTTGTATAAGCGTCCATAAACTTAGCAATAACTTTATCAATCTGTTCATCTGAAATGTTATCAAGATACCACTGACCTGCATCATCTGCAAGAACCAATGTGTTTCTGATCATTTCATAATAGTATCTTGAATCTCTTACTCTGTAGCCTGTGCCCATTTCAGATGCAGGCTGTGAGTGATCGAAGATAACTTCAGGATCAAGCATATCAACAATTGCTCTGATATACTGATTTTCACCATAATAGTAGAAATCTTCTGCTTTGTCAGTAACTCTTGGGAATACCTTGTTGTAAGCAGGTATTAAAATGGTATTTACGATATCAAAATCGTTATCAATCATAACTTTGATATCTTTTGAGTTGCCTTGTTTTGCTTCTTCAATACCTTCTGTAATCTGACCTGTTACTTCTGATTTAAACTTATTAAAGATTTCTTCAATCTTACCCTGTGGCAACACATCTGTAACCTTTGCAGGGAGTTTGCTCATTACAGTATCAAGTGTGATTTCATCAAGCATTGGAAGAACAATTTCTTCAACAATCTGACGGTTGTCAGGATTGATCTGGATTTTACCGTTGTTTACAAGATCGTATACGAACAAGTCAACGATATCGCCATACTGACTTTCAAGTGCAAGATCTACAATCTTATCAAGGAAAGTATCGTCTCTTGCGATTTCTTCACGAAGAATATCAAGAATGCTCTTTCTGCCGTCTTCGGTTTCAATAACTGCGAGAATCATTTCGCGTCTTACATCGTTATCTTTGATAAGTTCATCAATAGCAAGTTTCACAATTTCTTTAATTGTGTCTTTATTTGAGAACATCTGTTCAAAGCCAATGTCTAAAATCTGATTTCTCAAAGTTTTGTCGCCGAACATAATGTCAATAACCTGAGTTGCAAGATCTTTTCTCTGATCGTTGTCATTTAAAATGTTAGAAAGGAAACTTTCAACAACTTCGTTGCGTTTTGTTTCATTTGTTCCAAGATATTCAAACGCAAAGTCAATTGCTTCCTGCTTATGACTTGTGTCATTCGGATCTTCAATCATTGCAACCACTTTTTCCATGGCTTCTTTTCTTACTTCATCATTTGTAAGAACATAATCTACAACGTGACCGATGATTTCTTCTTTGAATTCTTCATCAGTTTCAATAAAGTCATTAATAAGTTCAATTGCTTTATTGTTTGCCGCTTCATGGTGAACGACTGTGTAGAGTGCAGCATCAATAACTTTGTTTTTCAAAGTAGCATCTGCATTTTCGCCTGTAATCTTTTCAACAAGTTTATCAATTAATCTGCCTTTGATATCTTTATCTTTTGAAATTTCTGCAACAACTGAAGAAATAACAGTTTCTTTGATTTTTTGTGTCTGTTCATCTTTTTTGCTTAAAATTTCAATTGTTTTGTCAACAACAGATGCTTTAAGATCAGCATTTGCGTTTAACTGAGCAGTAATTGATGTAATAAGTGAATTGATTTCAGCGTCTGTTGTCTTATCATCTTTTACATAATTTACAACAGATGCAATAATTGTGTCTTTAAGTGCTTTTTCTTCCTTGGTTGCATTTGCAGCACCAAGACCTTTGATGTAATTTGCAAGGAAGCCTCTGATTGATGAAGTTTCGTCAGCAATTTCATCTGATGCCCACTGCTTAATCTTTTCTTTAAGCACAGGGTCTGCCATAGCATTATCAAGTTGTGAATCAAAGTCAGTTACAACAGAATCTTCAATATATTCCTTAACGGCATCATAAATCTGATTCCAGTATGGATGATCTTTTGCCATACCATATGTAAGAACTTTTTCAACTTCTTTTTCTGCTTCTTCTACGGCTTTTGGATAAATTTCGTTCCAGTAATCGCTGCCTTCTTCGATACCATTTGCAAGATCGGCTTTAATATCCGCTTTTACTTCTTCAACCTTTTCGTTGATTTTTGGTTCGATAAGCGGCCAGTATTCTGTATTGGTTTCATCAATACCATTAGCAAGAACACCTTTGATTTCTGCTTCTTTTTCGTCAATCTGTTCCTGAACCTTTGTTTCTACATATGTCCAGTATTCACTGTTTTCATCAATAGGGTTCTGAAGTACTCCTTTGATTTCTTCATCTGCTTTTTCTTTTGCAGAAACAATGATTTCAGCACTCATATCTGCAAACATAGGATCTGAACTAAGTCCGTTGTTAAGAGCAGTTTTAACATCATTTTCATCAATTATACCTGCAGTGATATAATCCTGTGCCTGTTCCAAAACCGCCTGATATACTGCATTCCAGTATGTATCAGTTTCATCGATACCTGCTGTAAGTACATTTTCGATTTCAGCATCTGCTTTTTCTTTTACATTCGGATAAATGTAATTCCAATACTGGCTGTTTTCGTCAATACCGTTTGCAAGTTCAGCCTTGATTTCTGCTTCTTTTGCAGCAATCTGGTCTTCAACTGTCTGTTCTACATATGGCCAGTAGATGCTGAATTCGTCAATACCGTTTGCAAGGTCAGCTTTGATTTCTGCTTTCTTTGCTTCTACCTGTTCTTTAACTGTCTGTTCTACATATGGCCAGTATTCGCTGGTTTCGTCAATACCATCTGCAAGATCAGCCTTGATTTTTGCAACTTCTGCATCAATCTGTTCCTGAACTTTTGTTTCTACATATGTCCAGTATTCGCTGTTTTCGTCAATACCGCCTGCGAGAATGTTTTTAATCATACCGGCAACTTTGGTTTTTGCAGTAGCCAATGCTTCATCATAATATGATGTACCTGCGATACCGCCTTTAAGAATTTCTTCAATTGTGCCACCGCTTGTTGTATCAGACAAGAGTTTATCAATAATTTCCTGCTTGATCTGATCGTTTTGTGCAGCACTCTTGATAACTTTAACAAGGGCTTCATCATCATTGATGATAGTTCCTTTAACACTGTTGATAAGTGCATTGTTTGAAATTGCAACATCAACCATCATATTAAAGAAGGTTGCATCACCGCTGAGTTGAGTGATAAGTGTTTCAAACACTTCATCATTATTAAGTGATGTGCTGATTATGCTTTCAAATACTGTCTGTTCTGCAACTACTGTTTCAACGATAGTTTTAAATGCATAATCGTCTGCCATAAATTCTGTTAAGAAGTCAGTAACATCAACATCACCGATTGCTTCAACCATCATCTTAAGTTCTTCTTCGTTGCTCATAAGTTCTTCGGTGATTGCTTCAGTAATAACATTGTAAATTTCTGTACCTTCAAGATGATTAAGGTCTGCAATCACACCGTCAACAATTTCTTCAAGATATTGAATATTTCCTGCCAATACATCGTGGATAAGTTTGATAACAGGTTTTGCTTCATCACTGTCAGGATCGAGGTTTTCGCCCAAATCTCTGATCATATCATCTAAAACTTTGCTTCCTGCTTCTGTATTTAAGTAGTCAGTAATATAAGTTTTGATGAATTTTCTGATAGGATCGTTTTCATCTTGTGTTGCAAATGCCTGATTAATAAGGTCGCCAACGATTTTTCTGATTGCTTCGTCGTTACCCTTATTCATAAAGTAATCGGTTACGGCATCTTTAACACTTGATTCAACAGTTGTGTTACCTGCATCAAGTTGTGCGATAATTATACCTTTAATCTGTTCTTTAAATTCGCCTGTTGTATCGTTTGCAACAGCTTTTTCAACAGATTCAGCAATAATATCCTTAATTCTCTGTGAATCAGAACCTGAAAGCATTGAAACAAGCATATCATCCATCATCTGGATAACATTTTCGTCTTTTTCTTTAAGCATTCCGTCGATAATATCGATGAGTTTTGAAGGATCGTCCTTCAAAGTCTTTTTAACAACTTCAACAAGTGATTTCTTGAGTTGTTCTTCTTCAAGATATGAAAATGCGTTGAATGCAACATGCTGTTTCAGGATTTCACCGTCATCTGCAAAAATTCTGCCAGGAACAACGGCAATTCCCTTGTCTGTAAGCAAATCTACAAGTTTATCATTAACCTTGTTGAATTTTTCACCTGCATCAAGCGCACCATATGCCGCAAGAAGTTTTTCTTCAAACAAGAATGCAGCATCCTTTAATGTGTCAAGAATTCTTGTGTCTTCTTCAAAGGTTACTTCAAATATAGGCTCGATTATTTGACTGATTTTTTCGATATTAAGTTCCAGACCTGCTTTTCTGAACATATATCTTACTGTCAAATCTTTATTAACAACAGTTTCATCGGTAAATAAGATATACTTACCATCTTCGTAATAATACCAGTTACCGTAGAGTTTGTGTTCATACGGATTTTCTGCGTAAATAGATGAAACTGACGCATCCTTACGATATCCTAAAACATAAGGGTTAATAAGTTCGCCGTAAGCATAATCGATATCTGCCTGCGGAACTGTATCTGAAACTTTTGGATATACCTTACTTGTATGTCTTAAATTACCACGTTCATTAAATATTACAGTAAAGAACTGATCCCATTTAACATAAATTGTTGCCTCATCTGATGTAGAAATGTTAACAATTTCTTCAATCTTTGTTGATTCGTCAACAAGGCTTGATGGTATGTAAACATCTGTCTTATACCAACCTGTCGGGATAAATCCTTCCTTGCTGTATGTTCCTTCTTCAGGAAGTGTAATTGTCTGACCATACTTGAATTTGTTACTTGCAACACCTGATACATCTGCATCGCAATAATCGTAATTCAATGTATATTCATTTCTTGTGTAATAAATCTTAAGAGTAAAGAATCCTTCTTCTGTGATTGGTAAATCTTTGCTCTTTGCTTCGTCTACTGTAAATCCTTCGTATGGTTTTTTAAGTTCAGAAACTTTAAGTGTAGCAGGAATCTGAATTGACTGCACTTCAGTTGTTTCTGTTGCCGCTTCAGGATAAGTTCCGTCCAATTCTTCTTTATAGTGTTCTACAACATATTTTGAAGTACTTGCTGTAACCGGAACCCACCATGCGTAAAGATTCAAAACATCATCTGTAAGTGTTCTTAAAATATGGTCAATATTTGAAGTATTGGTTACAACAGGACCGGTTTCAGAATTTGCACGCCATCCTATCAACTGATATTCTACATCGTCTTCTTCTTTTTCGGCTTTTGCCAAAGGAATAGACTGACCATACTTGAATGTTGTTTCATAAGCACCTACTGCTGTACCACCGTCAAAGTTATAGTTGATGGTGTATGTTTTTCTTGTGTAGTAAACTTTGATAACTGTTGAACCGTCTGCTGCAACTTTTTCACTTGGCATTACAGATGGAGCATCAAAACCTAAATAAGTTTTTGCAGTTGCAGTAACTGTTGTTCCTGCTTTTGCGTAACCTGTATCAGTTGCAACAAGTTTAGCGTTAACGCCATCTAATGCCATCTGATAGTGTTCAACTTTATATGGTGTCTGAACCCAGTTAGCATAAAGTTTTATACCGCCTTTAGGAACAACGAGTCCATCTCCTGCGTTCTGACCTTTACCTTCAGGCTGGGTGAACCAACCGCCGAAGTTATAGTCATCTTTTGCAAATGAATTTTCTTCAGGAAAATGATTTTTAATTGTTGCACCAAGTTTAAGGCTTACAGATGCAGGACCTTCAACTCTTGTAGCCCCCTGATAGTCAAATTCTACATCAAAACGAGGTCTTGCGTAATAAAGTTTAATTACAGCACCTGATTCTGTAATAACTATCTTGTTTGCTGACTTTCCTTCTTCGTATATAAATCCTTCTGCTATATATTCAGCCTTACCTTCACTGATAAACACAACTTTGCCTACAATATCGTGGCCATACTCTGTATATGCCAAAGAATATGCAGTATCTTCTGTGTTTTCTTTGTAATGTTCAATTTTGTAAGGTGCAAGGCCTGTATCTTTAGTTGAATTATCAAGAGGAATTACTTCCCCTGTTTCAGAGATAATTGAAACAGATACGCTTGTAATTGTAAATGGTAAGTCCATAAGACCATCAATATTCGCCGCTCTCATCATTCTGAACATATTCAAAGATGGAGTTTCGTGGTCTTTATCTGCCAAAGTATTTGTAATTTTAAATCTTACTTTGAAAAGATTTGCATTTCCTGCTACAGGTGCAACACTGTTCCAGTTTACTGTAACAGAACTGAGCGCAGCCGCACCATCTTCTGTTGTAACAGAATCTGCTGATGTTGTAATAGCATTTCCGCCAAGACCATTTAAGTCAGTAACAACTTTACCGCCAACCAAAATCGGTTTAACCTGGGTGTTATCCCAGTTAAGAGTAAGTCCGTACTCAGAAATACCAATTAAGTTGTTTGATAAATCAACCAAAATTGAGAATTCGTCGTTATCAAGGTCTTCATCTGTAACACTTGCAGTAAATACAACATCGCCGATTGCAGCTCTGTCGATTTCCCATTTAGCGTACAAAGTACCGCCTGTAAATTCTCTACCTGCTTTATGGTAGTCTTCTACCTTTGATGCAGGGTCATTCAAGTCTTTGTACCAACCATCTAAAATGTAGTACTCTCTTGTTGATACAACACTGCCAAATGGCTGTTCGTATTTGTACTCTACATCTGAAACAGCAGTTCCCTGACCTGCGTCAAATGAAACAGTATATGTGTTTCTGTCGTAGAAAAGTTTAAGTACAAGTGTACCATCGTTTATACCGCTTGTTACTCTGTCAGGATGTGTTGTGTTTTCATGGAACCCTTCAAAATTGCCAGGAGTTGCTGTAATTTGTGCACCATACTCTGCAGGTATTGTAGAAATAACAAGCAAGTTGTCAGGATAATTTCCGTCTAAATCTGCTTTATAGTGGTAAACCATATATGTAGGATTATCTGACCACTGTGCATAAATTGTTGTGCCGTTTACAGGAACTGTCAAAGATGAAACCTGATTTCCACCAACAGGTGCATCATACCAACCTGCAAAGTATTTGCCTGCAGGTGCAGTAACTGTCGGTGCTGAAAGATCTATTGCCGCACCGTATTTAAGTGTTACAGAACCTTCTCCGCCTGCTTCACCATAGTTATATGTGATAGTATAAGTGTTTCTTACATAATAAATGTTAAGAACTGTATTTCCGTTTGCCTCAACTGTTACATCAGGACTGTTTGCTAAATCAGTAGCAAAGCCTTCATATGTTTTAGCAAAGTCAATCGCTCTTACTGTATGACCTGGAATTGCAGATTTTGTTTCTTCTTCAAATGCTACTGAAGGGTACAAATCGTCTTCGATATTCTGCTGGAAGTGTCTTACAGTAAAGTTTACAGGTGGAATGTCTGACCACTGTGCGTATATTGTTTTTCCGTTTACAGGAACTGTCAAAGATGAAACCTGATTGCCACCAACAGGTGCATCAAACCAGCCTGCAAATGTTTTGTCTGCAGGTGCAGTAACTGCCGGTGCTGAAAGGTCTACTGCCGCACCGTATTTAAGTGTTACTGAACCTTCACCGCCTGCTTCACCATAGTTGTATGTGATAGTATAAGTGTTTCTTGTGTAGTAAATGTTAAGGATTGTGCTTCCATTTGCCTCAACTGTTACATCAGGACTGTTTATTAAATCTGCAGTAAATCCTGCGTAAGATTTATCAAACCTAGCTGCTGATACAGTAGCGCCCGGAATTGCAGATTTTGTTTCTTCTTCAAATGCTATTGAAGGATACAAATCATCTTCAATATTCTGCTGGAAGTGTCTTACAGTAAAGTTTACAGGTGGGATATCTGACCACTGTGCATAGATTGTTGCACCGCCTGATGGCATTGTCAATGAGCCAATCTGTGTTCCGCCAACAGGTGCGTCAAACCAACCTGCAAAGTATTTGCCTGCAGGTGCAGTAACTGCCGGTGCTGAAAGGTCTACATCTGCGCCGAATTTAAGTGTTACTGAACCTTCTCCGCCTGCTTCACCATAGTTGTATGTGATAGTATAAGTATTTCTTGTATAGTAAATATTAAGGATTGTGCTTCCATTTGCCTCAACTGTTACATCAGGGCTGTTTGCTAAAACAGCAGTAAAGTCTGTGTATGCCTTAGCATAATCCTGAGCCTTTGCAACAAAACCCGGAATTGCAGATTTTGTTTCTTCTTCAAATGCTATTGAAGGATACAAATCGTCTTCAATATTCTGCTGGAAGTGTCTTACAGTAAAGTTTACAGGTGAAATATCTGACCACTGTGCGTATATTGTTTTTCCGTTTTCAGGAACAGTTAAATCTGTAATCTGGTTTCCGCCAACAGGCGCGTCAAACCAACCTGCAAAGGTTTTGCCTGAAGGTGCAACAACCGGTGGCGCTGAAAGATCTACTGCCGCACCGTATTTAAGTGTTACAGAACCTTCTCCGCCTGCTTCACCGTAGTTGTATGTGATAGTATAAGTATTTCTCACATAGTAAATGTTAAGAACTGTGCTTCCATCTGCTGCAACTGTTACATCAGGGCTGTTTGCTAAATCAGCAGTAAATCCTGTGTAAGTCTTTGCATAATCCTGTGCTTTTACAGTACTGCCTGCCGCAATGGATTTTGTCTCTGTTTCAAATGGATTTGCAGGGTACAAATCATCCAAAATGTTCTGCTGATGGTGCTTAACTGTGAAGTTTACAATAGTAGTTGGAGTTGTTGACCACTGCGCGTAAATTGTTGTTCCGCCTGATGGCACTGTTAATGTTGTAATAAGATTTCCGCCAACAGGTGCATCAAACCAACCTGCAAAGTATTTGCCTGCAGGGGCTGTAACCGCAGGAGTTGAAAGGTCAACATCAGCCTCAAATTTAAGGCTTACTGTAGTGCTTCCACCTGCTTCACCAAAGTTATATACGATGTTATAACTTTTTCTTGTATAGTAAATTTTAAGAACTGTGCTTCCGTCTGCTGCTACTGCAACGTCCACACTTGCTGTCAGATCTACATCAAAATCTGTGTATGTTTTATCATAATCCTGCGCTTTTACAACAGTTGCCACAGTTGCTGACAGTGTTTCAGTCTCTGCAGGTGAAGAATACGTACCGTCAACATTTTCTTTGTAGTGTTCAACGGTAAAATTCACAACTGCAGGTGGAGTTGTTGACCACTGCGCATAAATTGTTGTTCCGTTTGCAGGAACTGTTAATGATATAATCTGATTTCCGCCAACGGGCGCGTCAAACCAACCTGCAAAGTATTTACCAGCAGGGGCTGTAACTGTTGGTGCTTCAAGGCTTACATTTGCACCGTATTTAAGGCTCAACACAACATCTGTGCCTGCTTCGCCCAAGTTATACACGATATTATAACTGTTTCTTGTGTAGTAAAGTTTGAGTACAAGTGTGCCGTCTGTCGCAACAATACCTGTTGGTACTCTTGATGCATTGGTTGCATCTTCTGCAAAGCCTTCGTATGCTTTAGCAACAGCAGTAACGCTTGAATTTACTGTACCTGAAAGAACATCAGTTTCAAAAATCACAAAACTGCCGTCTAATGCTTCCTGATAGTGTTCAACCTTGTAACCTGCGGTTGTAGGAGCAGGAGGTGTTCCACCTCCACCACCTCCACCGCCGCCACCGCCGGTAGCGCGCTGTTTATAGGTTACGGTTGTATGTTCAACTACTCCGTCGAAAACTTTTTCATCACGATAGTTGTCAAAATGAACTGTTCCGTTAACATTTTTCACAACAACGCCTTTTGCAGTTGTAACATTTTTGAGTGTTATCTGAGCAGCACCTCTTACTAAAAGTCTGCCTTTGATATCGATATTTGTAAGTGTAATTTTGCTTGTACCAACGCCGTCGCCTAAAATAAGGTCGCCGTTAACTGTGATATTTTCAAGAGAAATATCAGGTTTGTTGAGCATTAAATTACCCTGATAACTTTCGCTTTTAGCGTCTTTGTTATAGTAATGCTTAATGATGTTGTAAATAAGCTGTGCAAATTCTTCTCTTGTGATATATGCCTTAGGGTTAAGGTTTGACTTGTCATCGCCGTTTACATAACCGTTTGCTACCATTGATGCAACAGGATCAACAGCCCAACCTGCAACTTCAGCCTTGTCATTGAACTTATTAAGTTCAGATGCTGAATAACCACTTAAAACCATAGCTCTTGCAACGATAGCTATGGCTTCTTCTCTTATGATCGGCGCATCAGGACGCATAGTTCCGCCCTCATCACCGTACATAGTCTGCATATTATAAGATTTTTTGATTTCTTCGTAATACCACGCAGATGCTGACACATCAGAAAAGGCTGAAATATCCTTTCCTATAGTAGCACCAAAAGCACGATTGATAATCGTGCCCATTTCCGCTCTTGTAAGATTGTCTCCCGGAGCGATAGTATTTTCAGTTTTTCCGTAAATTATTCCGTTTGCAACGGCATGAGCCATTGCCGGAGCAGACCAGCCCGTTGGGAAATCAATAAACCCATAAGAACTGTCCGCCGCAACAGGCAAGGCAACCGGCGTAATCATCACCAACGCCAGCACCAGGCTGATAAGCGCTCTAATACACTTCCTCATCCAAATTCATCCTTTCTATCTTATTCACTTTTAACTTCTAAAAGTGGAATTTCCGCTAATACAGGAATATCAAATTTCATGACATCATCACCGTCTTTGATTGTATCGTCAAGCCATTCAATGAAAATTGCTAAAGCACATCCTAAAATAAATCCTAAAATCAACATAAGGAATGTGTTTTTAGTAACATTTGGATAAGAATGACCGTTTGGAAGTTCAGGATGATCGATAATCCTTACGCTTCCGCCAACAACAACGCGGGAAATTTCTGCCTGTGCGTTGTTTAAGATTGTTTCAACGATTATTGCCGCATGTTCTCTGTTTGGACAACTTGCAACAATGCTCATAATTTCACTTTCGTTTTCGTTACCCATTGTAACCATTTTAGAAATATCTTTGTATGAATAGTCAAGTCCGCTTTCGGCAGCAACTATTTTATAAAATGTGTTACTTGACAAGATAAGTGAATATGTGTTTGTAAGTTCCTGCGCTGCAAGAATCGAGTTGTAGTCAAGACTTGTTCCGCCCTGAGCCGCTGCTGTGTTATCGATAGTGATATAAAGTGTACCCTTTGCAGAGTAAAGAGGAGTTATTGCAAATTTTGAATACCCAAAACCTACGCTACCCATTACTATTGTAATTACAAGCACCAGCCACCATCTTTTAAAGACCGCTTGTATAAGTTCAAATATATCAATTTCTCTTTCTTCCATTGTATATGTTTCCTTTCCTCAAGAATATGTTTAACTTAGTCGTTCCAGATAACGCGTCTTAAACTTGCGTTTGCAGGGTTTATATACATATCATCAAGCGGTCCGTTGGTTGAGATATCAACAATGTATGTTCCGTTTTCACGGGCGGTAACATCATTTGCCATATCGCACTTGCCAATGATTTCGCCAAGTCCCAATCCGTTCGGATTTGAAACAATGTAAACCTTTGATCTCATAATTACTTCGTTTCCCGCATTTGATACAAGTGTAGGATAAACTCTGATTGCAATTTCTGCGCCCTTTACTTTGGCTTTGTTCACAATACCGTCAGAAAGAGTTGCAAATATTTCAAAAAAGTCCTTTGAGAATGTTAAAAATTCAGTTGCAGAGCCTTCAATCGGTGTTGTGTAAACTACTTCAGGCATTCCTTTAAGCAGTGTTTTGAAATCCCCATCTGCTTTTTGGTATAAAGCCGCATTTAATGATAATTTTTCATCCTGCTCTTTGCCGCCTGAGTAACTCATCTGTGAGCCTGTAAGATTGTCAAGTTGCAAAAGAATTGATGCAATTTCTTTGTGTGTTACAGGTTTGTCATTATGTAAAAGTCCATCGGCGCTTGAGAACACACCTCTGCGTTTTGTATAAGTAAGGAGCATATTTTTCATAAGTTCCTTTTTGTCAACTGTTGCATCTTTGTAGTAATCGTCAACTCTGCCGATAACAGGAGATTCGTTCGCTTTGAACATATAGCCGTACATAAGAGCAGAGATTACTTCCTGCTGATTTGCCGCTTTTGTTGCATATTCTTTATTATTGTTGCTTTCACCGAAAATCTGCTTTGCCATATATGCAACATCGTTTGCATATTCATCTTCGTAATTTGGAGTTTCCACATACATATCTTTGTTGTAAAGAATCGAATGTGTTCCGTGAGCAATTCTAAGTGCCGCTCTTGAAATTTCACCGATAGTCATTGTAGCGTTTTCGTTGTACTGAGAGTCAAAAATCCCTGTTGAATTGAACAAATCTTTCAAAAGATTGTCTGCTACATTATCTGCTAAAAGTTTCTGATTAGTTGTGTCGATTTTTCTTGAACGAAGGATAAGTGTTACTGCTTCTGCTCTTGACAAATCGTCAGATAATCTTAAATTTATGCCGTCATCACCAATCATAAGACCGTATGAATAGCCCCAGGCGATGGCATTTATTTCTTCGTGCTGATTTGCAATAATTCCGGGAACAACAGCATCTGTTTCAGTTCCGTATCTATTCCAGAGAATGTCTAAAACTTCTGCTCTTGTAATATTTTCATCAGGACGGAAATTTCTTCTTTCCATATCAACCCCTGAGTTCATAACATATTCATATGCCCAGTGAGTTTTTGGAAGATCTGCGAAATCCTCTGATTTTTTTTCGTTGGTTGTTCCAATTAATTTTACAAACTCCGCTCTTGTAACCTGAGCCTCAGGACGAAATGTTCCGTCAGAGTAGCCGTTAATTACGCCCTGTGAGTTTAATTCCATAATATTTTTGTAAGCCCAATGGCTGTCTGACAGGTCTGAAAATTTAGCAGCAAATGCTGAAAAAGTCAGACTTGTGCAAAGAACGGTTGTGATAACCGCACCAAAAAACAGTTTCTTTTTCATATATTTCACCCTTAATATTAATTTTTGTCAAAGCCTAATGCTTTGTGAAGTGTAATTGCTGCACTCTGGTCTTTGTTGCACAAAAGTTCATAAACAGGAACTTTATCCAAAACATTTTCAATAAGTGCTAAACAATTATCTAAAAGTCCACCCTCAGGGGGCTTCCTGAATTCGTTGAACACTCTGTAAAAAGCGTCTAATCCCATAAGTCTTTTTACCGAGTTTTCCTGTGCCCTGTCAAGGCTTATAATCGCCTTAAGGGGCACTTTTATATTTTTATTTATAGCAGTTTTTCCGCTCCACGGAGTACCGTAGGCATAAACTGTATTATTTTCTACTTTAAGTACGGGGGTATCGTCGTTAAAATGAATAACATCTTCCCCATAAACCGTCTTCCAGAGTTCTGCGTGGGTTGATTTACCCGTACCCGACGGTGCAGACAACAAAATTCCGCTGCTCTTATAACTGATAGCAGAGGAATGAAAAACTCCTGCGCCGCGGCTTAAAACTGTGTAAGTAAAAACATCACCGAGCAAATAAAACATTCTTTGTTCTATTGCCATTCCACCGAAAGGTTCTAAATCCAAAACCTCAAGTTCAATGTTTTTAAAATCCTTGTCCCAACTTACATAAGCTGCGATTTGCTCAAGGTCTGAGTATTTAATATAAGCACCAAGTGTGCCATCCTTCTTTTTAATCCAGAGCCATCTGCCGACTCTTTCACCAATCTGCACAAAATCCTCGGGGAGCGAGATATTTTTGTTTTCTTTACACCTGACTGTAAAGTCTGCTTCCCCCGAAAAAGTGCTTTCATAGTCTTTCATTCTCATAAAAATGTAAGAAGGATGCTCACTGATAATATCAATATTTAAACCTGCGACAGTATATTGCATAATAAAAGTGAACATCCTCTCAAATTTTTATTTAATTAAATTTTGCAGTTCTAAAAATTAGCTTATAATTTCGTCAGCTTTCATGTCGTACATTTTTACGCCCTGCTGAGCGAGTTTAGCACCTGCTGATCTTTTATAGATAGTCTTAGGTACTAATGCAGCGATATTTTCAGCAACTGCTAATTCAACAACCTCTAAAACAGGTTTCTGATAATTTTTCATAGAATTTACCTCCTGAATTTGTATCGTTATTGATACAGTCGCTTAATTACTGTACTTTTACTGTTACTGCTTTTGCATCTGTAACTTCTTCGCCTGCATAAGCTGCAACTTTGTATTCTGTACCTGCTACAAGAGCTTCGTCTGTAACTTCAACACAGAACATACCGTCTTTGCTCATACCAAGTGCAGGTAATTTAACAGCTTTAGAATAATCTTCTGCTGCGTCCCAGCTAACTACTTCTTCTGTGAGAGTAGCATTACCACCGATTAAGATACCATAGTTTGCATACGCACCGCATGTTGCTTTAGCAAATGCAGTAACTGTATTAGCAGCTTCTGACTTAACAGCACCGAGAACAAGTGTAACTGCTTTTGCAGCTGCTGTTTCAATTTCAACAGTTGCACCATCAGCCTTGATAGCATTAGAGTAAATAACTACAGCTTTGTCTTTAACATACCAAGCTACTTCTGCGCCATTTACTGTAACTTTATCAACTACTTTACTTGCATCAAGTTCAACAGGGATTTCTCTTGCGAGATCACCTTCGTATTCTGCAGCTACTTCTGCAACTTTAACTGTACCTGCATCTACGCCGTCAACTTTAATGTTAACATTGTAACCGCCAAGTATAGCATCCTGAGCTGCACTTTCTGTTGAACCACCGAATTTAACAGTTGCTTTTAAATCATCAAGATCTGTCTGATATTTAAATTCAACTTCTCCGGTTTCGTCTGCTGTTGCCTGGTCGATGTAAACTGCGTTACCTTCTGTAAAGCCGTCGTTATTGTAAGCAACATAAGTAGCCATATCGCCTTTGTTGAGACCAACAGCAGTTGATGTAACTTCGATAGTATTCTGATCAATATAAGTAGTTGTTGTTGTATAAGTTGCAGCAAATGAAACAACAGCTGAAGATACTAACAAAGCTACAGTCAATGCGAGCGCGCTCGCTACTTTGAAAATTCTCTTACATTTCATCTTTATTCCTCCCAAACAAACTTTATAAAATTTCCTGCCTGTCGATTGAAACTTTCCCGTCTTTTACACTTAGTAGCTTGCTGCAACTAGAAAGTGCTTCCAAACGGTGAGTAATGAACAAACATGTTTTGCCCATTTCTCTGATTTCCTTCAACACCCTGATTTCAGTTTCGCGGTCAAGCGCCGATGTTGCTTCATCAAGCAACAGAACTTCTGAATTCCGATACAATGCCCTTGCGATAGATAATCGCTGTACCTGTCCTTCCGAAAGCCCAAGGCCTCCTTCACCCAAAACAGTATCAAGTTTTGCCGGTAACTGACTGATAAGTTCATCAAGCTGCGACACCTGAATTACTTTTTCAACCAGTTGTAAATCTATGTTGTCAGATCCGAAAACCACATTCTCTGCGATAGTGCCGGACAATATCAGGTTGCCCTGTGGCACATATGAAAATATGTTTCTCGTTTCTGTATCAACCGATACTTTAAGACCACTTTGGTCTTTTATGTAAATTTCGCCGCTATCCGGCGTAAGCACACCTAAAACGAGTTTAATAAGAGTGCTTTTTCCAATTCCCGACTCACCGCAAATTCCGATGATGTCGCCTTTTTCTATTTCACAGGATACATTTTCAAACACTTTTTTATCATCATAAGCAAATGATACATTTTCCATAACAAGTTTTGAAAATCCATTTGCCCCGCCTTGATTGAGTTTTAATTCATCAGGCAAACTTTCAAGTTCTAAAATTCTTTCAGATGATGCCAGTGCTGAATAATACTGTGGAAACAGTGATGACAATGACTTAAGCGGCGATTGAATTTGTGAAACAAGTTCAAGCATTGCCACAATCTCACCAAAAGTCATAAGTCCGATGGAAAGCTTATACGCTCCCCAGACCAATGTTAAGTAATATCCTGCAGTAATGGACAAAAAGAACATTACATTAGCCAAAATACTTACATTGTTTTTCTTTATCAAAACCTTGTAGTTAACAAGTTGATAAGCATTGCACTTGTCGGTCATATGCTCTTCTTTCTGAAAAGCCTTCACAACCAACAGATTTCTTAAACATTCCTGCATAAATGCTTTTACTTTACCGTCTGACTGAGCAGACTCTTTATGCAGATCTTTAAGTTTTCTTCTGAATATTCTTGCTGTAAGGAGTGCTAAAGGTGCTACTATTAAATAAATAATGGCATACACCGGGTCAAGTTTAAACAAAACTATAAAACTAAGCGCCACTCCTATTGACAGCGAAAGCGCCGTAGGAAGAATATCCACCACCGCTCCTGCCACGGTATTAACATCGGCAGAGAGCCTGTTGACCAGTTCGCCCGAGTGGTAACAATTAACCTCTGTAAGGTCTTTTCTTACAACATCACGGAAAAGGTCTGTTTTTATTTTAATTCTCACCTGTGCGTTTGTTTTAACATAGCACTTTGAGAGGATAATTTGCAAAACAAGTTGAAGCACGACTAAGAAAACCAGTATTCCTGCTTCTTTGAACAAGTTGCCGCTCATTGACTTTGATGCAACATCCAAAAGTCTTTGAGATGCTATTGCAAATCCGACACCTGATACATTTATCAGAATTGATATTGCGGTGAGAACAAAAACCCCTCCGCCAAAATCTAAGATATTTTTAAAAAACCAATTTTTAGCGACGTCTGTTTTTTTCAAAGCCACCACCGCCTCAATTTTTTAAGCACCTTAAGTATCTTGTGTCTGTTTTTAAGAGCCACTGACCATACAACACAGTATAATTTATACACCTTGTTGCTGCAGGGAATAATTCTGCCGCTTGCTCTTATTATATTATCAACCTTGGCAATAACCTGATTTTCATACACAGGATGTTCAAGTTCCTGTTCAAAATCTCCTGCTATTGACAAAGCACCGTCTTGCTTTTTTAAGACTCTGTGAAGAACATATGCTCCGTTTGCTCTTTTATAAAGCACAATATCGTACTTGCCGATACTATCGCACTTAACCACTTCAACCTCATCATGGCCGCCGCGGATTAAAGGATACATACTGTTTCCCTTCACTGTAAACCTTACACGCTCAGCAGTTTTTAAAATATCGCTTATAAGCGGCATAAGGTCTTTTGTACTTAAAACTTTTTTCATACCAGTAAATTCTTTTCTTTTAAAAGATTAACAAATCCGCCTACATCTTCTTTAGCAGTTGCCTCGTCCACATCGTACTCACCAAGGAGTGCTGAAACAAGGTCATCTTCTGTCTTTTCTTCTTTGAGTGCTTCCCACAAAAAAGCACCGGTTTCGTTAAGCGTAATCATTGCCTTGAAGTTCACCATAGCATCCCCTGTGGGAACTACAACAAATTCACCTGCAACTTTTCTTAACAAAAAACCATCTTTAAGACGCATCTGTTCACCCTCTAAAAAAATTGGTACATAAAAGTACATAGTTATACCTATGTACAATGATTATAGCATACTTATTTTCTAAAATCAAGTATTTTTTTATATTTTTTACAAGAATATATCGCAAGACAGCCCCACATACCACAGAGGCTGTCTGATTTGTTATTCACCACAATATTTAGCAGGGTTCAGATAAGAACCATTTTTTCTTATTTCAAAATGCAGATGAGGACCTGTACTGTTACCCGTACTTCCTACATAAGCAATAACTTGTCCCTTTGCAACTTTCTTACCTGCGCTTACAACAAGTTTTGAGCAATGAGCATACACAGTTTCATAACCGTTACCGTGATTAATCTTAATCATTCTGCCGTAACCGCCGCCCCAGCCTGCCGATGTAACCGTTCCGCCATCTGACGCATAAATAGGTGAGCCGTATGAAAGCGCCCAGTCAATACCTGTATGATATCCTCGGCTTCTGTTGCCGAAAGATGATGAAACATATCCGCCCGAAATCGGTCTTGCAAATCTTCCTGTTGCCGCAGTTTTCGGTTT
The DNA here is from genome assembly GCA_045660065.1 of Clostridia bacterium. Classification (GTDB taxonomy): domain Bacteria; phylum Bacillota; class Clostridia; order RGIG6154; family RGIG6154; genus RGIG2094. The sequence continues at coordinate 26,373 of JAZRDC010000030.1, read as the reverse complement.
TGGCTTTGTACCTACTCTCAAAATTTCGTTAACAGGTTCGCTTATTACAGTTTTCTCTATAATTTCACGCTCAATTTCGTGATCGTTTACATAAGTTACTGTGGCTCTTATTCTTGTTTCACCGTTTGAGCCCTTTTGCTGAGTCTTATATGTTCCCTGATTTAAAGACTTATCGTAAATCTTTTCAGTTTCATAAGGGTGATATTCTGTATAAGTGATATCCTTAACCACCTTAATATCCATCAAAGGCACAGGTTCTTTAACTCTTAAAACTTTTCCTATCTGGAGAATTTCACTGTCAAGATTATTCATACTCATAAGATGGTCTGTAGCAATATCATTGTCAATACCAATGCTCCACAAGGTATCCCCTTCGACTACTGTATGAAGACCTTCTTTTGAATCAGTACCCGCAAGTCTTTTTAATGCGGCTTCTTTATCAAGAAGCTGAGTGTAGACAACTTTTTCTTCCTTAAATGAAATTTCGTTTTCACATTCTGAAGAAATAACTTTGCCGCTTCCTGAAACTTTTTTCTGATATTCATCTAAAATTGTTTTTGCCTCTTGTTCATCTTTTGCCGCAAAAACAAATTTGTTATCAACATAAACCGAAGTTCCGTCAACATAATACGAAAGTTGACTTTTAATAACGCTTTCAACATCTTCATCTCTTACAAACTTTGAATTAGGTGCAAAAGCAGGAACAAGTTCTGCTGACAAATCAATAACTGCGCCGTCCTCAACAGCACCTGTTATTTCAGCGTAAATATTATCAATCTTTTCACGGGCGAAATCCTTCCCCGCCACATATCCGATTGTTTTATTGTTAAACACAACCGCATATCCGATTTTTACATTTGAAACAACTGCTAAAATTACCGCAAATACAAAAAATCCTATTACTGTACTTTTTGCCGCAACAGAGTTTCTTTTTATATAGGAAGAAAGTCTGTCAAACTGCACTGAAATAAAAGACGGTGCTTTTTTCACTTTAGTTTTTTCTGCTTTTACAGTTGTTTTTCCGTTATCCATATCAGGATTTTCCTGATTTGAAATTCTATTTCTTGCCATAATGCCTCCCATTATTTTGTTACAGGCTTACTTTGTCCAATTTGTTACAAAAGTATTACAACATTATATAATTCTTCCCCAATTCCTTTTTTCCTTTTATTTTTAAGAAAAAAATTTGCATTTTTCTCATATTTATACTATACTATTAGCAGATAGTAATTTTTCAAAGAAAGTGAGAGTCAATTATGTACGAGATAGTATCCGGTCTTTTAAAATATCTTTTTATAACTGCCATATACTTTTTTATGTTCAGCATAATAAGGCTTATTTATCTTGACATAAAACACTCACGCATGGGAACAGTAGTAGATGACAACCCTTACATCAAACTTATGAACAGAATAAAATCAGTTCCGTTCAGAGTTGAAGAAAGTTACAGTATAAAAAATAAATTCACAGTAGGCAGAGGGGCTAAAAACAACATTATTATCCCCGATCCATTTATGTCCACAGTCCATGTGCAGTTTTTGAAATCTCACGATATGTGGACTTTAGTAGACAACAACAGTACCAACGGAACATTTGTAAACGGTGAGCAGTTAGGTGATGCTCCTTGTGCAATCAAAACAGGCGATCTTATAAAAATCGGTCAGTTGATGTTTGTTTTCGTTGAACCTGTATTTGACGAGGATTGATTATGATTTCAGGAACCAAACCAAATCTTTGGGTAAAAAGAATAATAGCATATTTCTTCACATTGCTTACAATGGCATCAATTTTTTATTTTTCGGCTCAACCTGCAACCCAATCAAAAAAGACAAGCAGCGGGATTACAAAGAAAATCGTAAATGCTGTTACCAAAAACAAGAAAATTTCTGCAAAAAAGAAAAAAGTACTTGAGCAAAAATGGGAAAAAACAATCAGAAAAATCGCCCATTTTACTCTGTTTGCAATTTTAGGAATATGTGCCTTTATAAGTGCAAACCTTACATTTATTAAAAAAGGAAGCCATTTTATACAAAAAGATGCTCTTATTTCACTTGTCTTTTGCCTTTTGTATGCAATAAGTGACGAAGTCCATCAGATTTTCGTACCCGGCAGAAGTGGTCAGGTAACAGATGTTTTAATCGACCTGTCAGGAAGCATCGCAGGAATTCTGATTGTTGTTTTTATAATTTGTTTAATAAGCAGAAAAAAAGCAGTCAACTGACTGCTTTTTTATTACATAACATAGAAAAGTATACAGAAAAAGTGAAGTAAACTTCCGATATCAACAAAAATATGAAATACACTGTGGATATATTTTGTTTTGTTCTTTTTGCCAAGGGCATAAAGCACTGCACCGATGGTATAAGCAATACCGCCACCTGCTAAAAATATCATTCCGCCAAGACCAATTCCCATTGCCACGGTTTTGATGTTTAAAATAATCAACCATCCAAGAGCGAGATAACAAATCAGAGAAAATGTGGAATATTTTTTAAGGTCAACTGCATTAAGAGAAATGCCAAGCGCCGCAACTGCCCATACTATTCCGAAATATGTCCATCCGAGGGCAGGATTTGCTTCCCTTAATGTGCAAAGTACGATTGGTGTGTATGTTCCTGAAATTAAGATAAATATTGCACAATGGTCTATAATCTGAAAAACTTTTTTTGCAGTAAGGTCAGGCCTTAAACCGTGATAAATACTTGACATCGTAAAAAGTATTATCATAGTAGCGCCAAAGATTGCACCGCCTACTACGCCATATACATTGTGATTAAGCGCAGCCTTTATCACACAAAGAGTAAGTGCCACAATACCAAGTGCACCACCTACGATATGGGTTACCATATTCATTATTTCCTCGCCTCTTGTATAAGGAGGCAAAATTCTGTCTTTAAGTTTTGTTCTTGTCATAAATAGCACCTCATTTACTGGTATATAATACCACATCTTAGCCTCTTTTGTCAACACGCCCGTCTTGACTTTAATTGTCATAAGTGATATAATTTTGTTGATTATTATAAGAAAGTGTGATAAATATAAACATAATCGATGTTTCAAAAAAAGCAGGTGTTTCAATCGCCACCGTATCGAGAGTTTTGAACGGTACTGCAAAAGTTTCGGAGGCTACCCACAAAAAAGTTATGGAGGCTGTAAAAGCCCTTGACTACCACCCTAACATTGCAGGAAGAAATTTAAGAACCAACAAAACAGGCAATATAATGGTGATTTTAAACACTCTTTCAAACCCGTTTTTCCCGAGGATTATCAAAGCCATCGAAGAGGAAGCATCAAAGGACAACTACACAGTTTTAATCACATCGGTAAACGGGGAAAAGGAAAAATTCCAAAATCAGATTTCTCTTCTTAAAAAGAGATTTGCAGACGGTGCTATTTTCCTTTCGGTAGATGTCCCTGAAGAATGCAAAGATGAAATTAAGGATTTGTCCGAAACCCTGCCCATTATCCAATGTTGTGAGCAGGCAAACATTGCCACAATCCCCGAAGTAAGGATTGACGATTTTGCCGCTATGTACGATATGGTGTCAAAGTTTATAAAATCAGGCAGAAAAAACATTATGTATTTAAGCAACGATAACATTCTGCCCTCAACCACCTTACGCTTAGAAGGTTACAAGCAGGCTTTGAAGGACGGTGGAATTGAGTTTGACGAAAATCTTATATTAGAGGGCAACTACGGTTACCGCAACGCAAATCTTCTTACAAGTGAATTTATAAAAAGCGGCAAAAAATTTGATGCAGTTGTGTGCAACAGCGACCGTATGGCGGCAGGTGCAATTTCTGCACTTAAAGAAAATGGTTTTTCAATCCCCTCTGATGTTCAGGTAAGCGGATTTGATAACATTGATTTGTGCCATATGACAACGCCATCCATCACCACAGTATCACAGGACAGAAAGGCAATCGGCAAAAAGGCTTACGAACTTTTAGCAAAGCGTTTAAAAGGCGAAAATGTTAATAAAAATAATATTATACAATATACAATTATAGAACGGGATTCTACAAATCTATAAAGGAGTTGTTTAAAATGAAATTAGGAGTTATGAACCCTGCAGTAGCATCAATGCCATTTAAAGAAGCAATGGAGTACTTGGCATCACTTAAAATTGACTGTGTTGAATTAGGTGCAGGCGGATACCCGGGCGATGCTCATATCAAACCACAGGAATTAATCGGAAATCCTGAAAAAGTGGCTGAAATTAAGAAAATTTTAGCAGATAATAATTTAAGTATTTCTGCTATCAGTTGCCACGGTAATCCAATTCATCCAAACAAAGAAATTGCAGAAAAATTCCACAACGAATTTAAAGATGCAATCTTAGTTGCAGAGCTTTTGGGTGTTGACACAATTATCGGCTTTTCAGGTTGCCCGGGCGATTGCGACGAGTCTAAAAATCCTAACTGGGTTACTTGCGCATGGCCTAACGAATACGGCGATATTTTAAAATGGCAGTGGCAAGAAAAAGTTATTCCTTACTGGAAAGATATGGCTGAGTTTGCAAAATCTCACAATGTAACAAATATTGCATTTGAAATGCACCCTGGTTTTGTAGTTTACAACCCTGAAACACTTTTGAAACTCCGTGAAGCAGTTGGCGATATAATCGGTGCAAACTTTGACCCAAGCCATCTTTTCTGGCAGGGAATTGATATTGTTGCGGCAATAAAAGCCCTTAAAGGTGCAATCCACCACTTCCACGCAAAAGACACAAAGATTGACGAACTCAACTCAAAAGTTAACGGCGTTTTGGATACAAAATCATTAAGCGATATTGCAAATCGTTCTTGGATTTTCAGAACTGTTGGCTATGGCCACGGAAAAGAAGTATGGAATGACATCATCAGCACACTTAAAATGACAGGCTACGACGGTGCTATCTCAATCGAGCACGAAGATGCACTTATGTCTCCGACAGAAGGCCTCGAAAAAGCAGTTGCTTTCTTAAAAGAAGTTTTAATATACGAACCTGCAGGCGAAGCATACTGGGCGTAAAGCGCGCATAGCGCTTCAATCAGGAATATTCATTCCTGATTGGTTTTGCAAATTTGTTCGTTCGCACAAAACACCCGATTTTTATCGGGTGTTTTCAAATTTATAGGAATAAAAAGTCAGGCACATGTCCTGACTTTTGTTGATTTAATGATTTTGTTGTCCTTATCCATAAATTATCTTCTTTCCCACAGTTTTGATATTCTTTTATAAAGGAAAAATGTAATGATCGAGTTTACTGTGGCTTTTGTGAAGTTAAATGGGATAATTGCAGGAAGCAGCAGTCCTTTTATTACCGAAACGGGCGCCCCCATAAAGTATGGTGTTATAAAAAGGTTTGCAGGAATCATAACAAGTGTCATTGTTAAAACTCCCACAATCAAAGAAATTGCTGCGCCTTTTTTTGTTCGGATTTTTTTATAAACAAGTCCTGATGTAAGGCAAAAACTTCCTGTTGAAATTATGTGCATTATAATTCCGTAAACCCCGCTTGAGGCAGAAACTGTTGTGCCCTGAATTATTGATGTTACGATTGTTAAAATAAGTCCCGCAACAGGCCCGAAAGAAAATGCGCCTATAAAAATAGGGATATCTGCAGGGTCATATTCCAAAAATGCAGCCGCAGGGAAAATCGGGAAATGAATAAGCCACACAAGTACCACCGATATTGCGCAAAGCATTCCCATTGCCGTAAGTTTTCTTAAATTTTCTTTGTTCATAGTTGATCGTCCTTTCATTTTTCGGGACAAAAAAAGCCCCTTATAATGCAAAGGGGCAAAAAGTTTATGATATAAACCTGCTTCTATCATCCGGACTATACCGTCGGCTCTGGAATTTCACCAAATCAGCGCAAATGCGCTCGCGGGCTTTAACCGCCGGTAGGGAATTACACCCTGCCCCGAAGCTAAATTTATTTTAGCACACTAATATTATATTGTCAAGATTTAATATATGCACAAAATCCGTGCTTTAAAATATATCTTTTTTCGCCAAAACATTCAGAGTTTTTGGAAATAAGCACATCTTTTTGTACCTCTATCGGCTCACTTCCTAAATTTAAAATGCACTCAATATTATCTCTTGCGAATTTAAGAACATCGCCCTCAGAGCAAAAACTTATATCACCTGTTTTCAAAGCATCATACTCATTTTTAAGTTTTGACAAATTCTTGCAGAACTCACCAAGCATACCGCCTGTTTTTGACCAGTCAAAAAATCTTCTGTTAAATGGGTCCTCAAAGCCTTGCATACCAATTTCGTCGCCGTAATATATACAAGGGCTACCTGGGAGCATAAACTCAAGGAAAAGTGCACAGAAAAGTCTTTCATAAGCAAGATGAAGCATTTTGCCTTCTAATTTACTTTCGGCTTTTTGCTCTCTTGAAATTGAAAAATCACTTTCACCTAAAATAGTTAAAATTCTCGGAGTATCGTGAGTTGACAGTAAATTCATAACAGAATCAAGTATGGGCTTTGGATAGTTTTCACAAATGGTCATAACCATATTTTCAAACCCTGAAATACTTGTATTTCCAAGCAATAAATTTATAATTCCGTTTTTAAAGGGATAGTTCATAACAGAGTCAAGTTGACTGCCCTGAAGATATTTCTGCCTTACTCCGTAACTCACCTTGTTTGAAGCATCTTCCCACACTTCCCCCATAACAATAGCATCAGGATTTACTGCCTTGACTTTTTTAGAAAGCCTTTCAATAAACTCGCTTCCTAACTCGTCTGCAACATCTAAACGATATCCGTCTGCACCTTTTTTCAGCCAATACTCAATAACACTGTTTTCTTCTTCAATCAGATAACTTATGTAATCTTCGTTAGTTTTGTCAATTGCAGGAAGTGTGTCAATCCCCCACCAACTGTCGTATTCATTGGGGTAATTTTTGAATTTGTACCATTTTTTATATCTTGATGTATCGTTAGTATAAGCACCTGTACCAAAACGATTTTTCTTGTCAAAATAAACGCTGTCGCTTCCGGTATGTGAAAAAACTCCGTCTAAAATGATTTTCATACCTCTTTTATGAGCATTTTCACAAAGACTTACAAAGTCATCTTCACTGCCAAGCATAGGATCAATTTTTTTATAATCGCAGGTATCATAGCGGTGGTTTGAATAAGCCATAAATATTGGATTTAAGTATATAACACTTACCCCCAAATCTTCAAGGTAAGAAAGTTTTTCTTCTATACCCTTTAAAGTACCGCCATAAAAATCGTTATTTAAAATTTCACCGTCTACAGGCAAATAATAAGGACATTCATCAGTATTTTGGTGAATTGTAAAAGGGCCTAATTTTTCAGACAAATCATTTTGCCCCGAAATATTAAATCTGTCGGGGAAAATCTGATAGTACACCGCACCTTTTGCCCAACCGGGCACATCATAGCCTTCTTTAAAGCAGGTAAGTTGCCACTTTTCACCAACACCGATGTTAGTATCGGCTTGTCCCTCCTTGTAGAGCATAAAATCAGAACCGTTGGTCTTTACTTCAAAATAGTAAAAGTAAAGCCCCCTGTCAGGAATTGCAATATTCCCACCGAAAATATCATAAAAATCCCTTGTTTCTTTTTTTACCAATGGAAATGACTTGTAAAAACCATCATCAGTTTCAAAAACAATATAAACCTCTTTGGTCTGACAACTTTCAGGAATATGAATGTTAAACTCGCACCCCTGATTTTCTTTTAGCGCCCCAAAAGGATTTTTGTGTATTAAATTTTTACTGTCAAATAAGATTCTCATTACTACCTCGCATTAAATCAAAAAACTCTCTGAGTTTTTACATTCTCGCCAGGGAATAGGAAAAAATGTTCAGAACGGAAAAACTGAACAAACGCCAAAGGCTTCCTTTGGTGTTTGGGTACCCGAAGGCGTATGGTGTATACGCCGAGAGGTGAAGTTTTTTCGTAGCAAAAAGGCTGAATAAAAGGAAAAATCGCGAATTTATCCGCGATTTTTCTTCTTTCAGTATGCTTATTATATTTTTCAAGCTAACCTGCTATAATAATCATCGCCTTTTTGCGCTCTGGGCATTTTTAACATTCCCTATTTGATATGCCAAATATCGTCTGCATATTCCTTAACTGCTCTGTCTGCTGAGAAAATACCAGCCTTTGCAGTATTAACCAAAGACATATTTGCAAACTTCATAGTATCTTTATATGTTTGTCCAACACGCTCTTGTGCTTTAACATAAGAGTCAAAGTCTGCAATTGTCATATAAGCATCTGCAACGCCAAATCCGTTGGTTAAAAGTGATTTTGCAATATCGTCAAATCTTGCACCCAAAACATTAGATGTAAGCATATCCAAAACCGCTTTAAGGTCGTGATTTGTGCTGATGAAGTCTGTTGGAGAATATCCTCTCTGCCAGAGTGCTTCAACTTCGTGTGCCTTAAGACCGAACAAGAAAATATTATCTTCGCCAACTGCTTCTGCGATTTCAACATTCGCACCATCTAAAGTACCAAGGGTAACCGCACCATTGATCATAAGTTTCATATTACCTGTACCTGATGCTTCTTTACCTGCAATTGAAATCTGCTCTGAAATATCGGCAGCAGGAATAATAATTTCAGCCAATGATACTTTGTAATCTTCAATAAACACAACTTTTAACTTATCTCTTACCTGAGGGTCTGCATTAATTGTGTTTGAAATTGCAACAATTAATCTTATAATCTGTTTTGCCATAAAGTATCCTGAAGATGCTTTAGCCGCAAAAACAAATGTTCTCGGCGGAATATCCAAATTCGGATTTTCCTTGAGTTTTCTATACATATGAAGAATCTGCAAAGCGTTTAAAAGCTGACGCTTATATTCGTGAAGACGCTTGATCTGAATATCAAAGATTGAGTCAGGGTCAACATTTACGCCATTTACTCTTGAAATGTAATCTGCAAGTTGAACTTTTTTAACTCTCTTGATTTTTCTTAAGTTTTCCAAAACTTCTTTATCGTTCTGGAATTTCAAGAGTTTTTCTAATTCTTTTGCGTCGTTTTTAAATCCGCCACCGATTAAACTTTCAATGTAAGTTGTAAGTTCAGGGTTTGCCTGACAAAGCCATCTTCTGTATGCAATACCGTTGGTTACATTTGTGAATTTTTCTTTGTCAACATTATAATAATCTCTAAAAATACTGTTAACTAAAATATCACTGTGGAGTTTTGAAACGCCGTTGATTTTGTGGCAACATGCAAGACACAGATTTGCCATTCTTACTTCACCGTTTGCAAGAATTGACATATATTCGATTTTTGCAATATCGCCAGGATAAATCTGATTAAGGTCAGATACCAAACGACGGTTGATTTCGCAAACAATCTGATAAATTCTTGGAAGAACAGACTTAAACATACCTTCGTTCCAGCGTTCTAATGCTTCGCTCATAACTGTATGGTTTGTGTAAGTTAATGTTTTCTGGCAAATTGCCCATGCATCATCCCAACCGTAGCCGTATTCGTCCATTAAAATTCTCATAAGTTCAGGAACGCAAAGTGCAGGATGAGTATCGTTGATATGAACTGCAACTTTATCTCCCAAATTATCAAGTGTGCCATACTTTTTCATATGTTTTGAAACAATGTTCTGAAGAGATGCGCACACAAAGAAATACTGCTGTTTAACACGGAGAATTTTGCCGTCTAAATGGTCATCTGCAGGGTAAAGAATTTTTGAAATAACTTCTGCCTTTGTGTTTTCTTCCAATGCTTTTGCATAATCACCTCTTGAAAAAGCAGTCATATCAATGCTTTTTGGTGATTTTGCACTCCAGAGAACAAGTTTATTTACTGCATTTGAACTGTAGCCTGAAATAAACATATCATAAGGCACCGCCAAAACTGTGCTGTAATCAACATGTTCTGCGTGATAACCGTTATCGTCAAAATACTCGTTTACATATCCGCCGAATTTAACTTCAACAGATTCATCAGGACGAGCCTGAAGCCATACTTCCCCGTCTTTGAGCCAGTCATCAGGGAATTCCATCTGCCAGCCGTCAATAATTTTCTGTTTGAAAATACCAAACTCGTAACGAATTGAAAATCCTGTTGCAGGAATTCCGCAGGTTGTAAGAGAGTCCATATAGCAAGACGCGAGTCTTCCCAAACCGCCGTTACCAAGACCTGCATCAGGTTCCATCTCGTAAAGTTCATTTATGTCTGCGCCAACGCTTTTTAATGCTTCTTCATAATTTTCAGTTAAAGAAAGATTGAAAAGATTGTTCTTTAAAGATGTTCCCACCAAAAATTCCATTGACATATAATATGCCTGTTTGCCCTCGTTGTCGCTTACTTCTTTATTGAAGGCGATATTTTTTTCGATTAAGATGTCGCGCACAGTAAGGCAGACTGTTTTGTAAATCTGCTTTTTTGTTGCGTTTTTGAGTTCGCAGCCGAACTCTAAAAGACATCTTTCGTCTAAAGTTTTAAGTATTGCTTTTGATTCTTTTTTCATTTAATTAAAATGTCCTTTCTAAAGCTTCAAATATATATCCATATATTTTGCGGCAGAAGTTTTCCATCCCAGATCAAGTGATGAAATTTTCTTCATAACCACATTAAGTTTGTCTTTGTCAAAGTGATAAAAATCTTTCGCACGGCTTACTGCACCTAACATATCGTGAGCGTTATAGCCTTTGAATGTAAAGCCAACCCCTTCCATTGTTTCAGGATTAATCGGAGGCACTGTGTCAACAAGACCGCCTGTTTCACGAACAATCGGAACAGTTGCATATCTCATTGCGATAAGTTGAGAAAGACCACAAGGTTCGCTTTTTGACGGCATTAAGAAAAAGTCTGCTCCTGCATAAATTTCTTTTGCCAAACTTGCTGAAAATGTAATGTTTGCCGATACCTTGTCAGGGTAGGAATAAGCAAGGAAATTAAATAAATCCTCGTATTTTTTATCCCCTGTTCCCAAAACCACAAGTTGAACTCCAAGATTTATAAGGTCGTGGGCTACATATTCAACCAGGTCAAGACCTTTGTGTGAAACAAGTCTTGAAATCATTGCAACAACAGGAATATCAGGATTTACTTCCAGCCCCAATTTTTCCTGAAGATACTTTTTACAAGCCGCCTTACCTTTGAAATTAGTTGGAGAAAACTTTTCTTTTATAACTTCGTCTTCTTTAGGATTGTAAAGTTTATCGTCAATTCCGTTTACAACACCTGTAAGTTTGTATGAATTTTCTCTTAAAATATTTTCTAAACCGTGAGCAAAAAATGCGTGGCAAATCTCGTGAGCGTATGTTTCAGATACGGTTGTAATTTTGTCTGCAAGTACAATTCCTGTTTTTAATGCGTTTACACAGTTGTCAAATGTGATAACATTTGTCCATTCCTCGCCTACGCCTAAAACTTCTGCTCTGAAATCAGGATTTGCTTTTCCCTGATACTCAATATTGTGAATTGTAAGTACAGTTTTAATATTTCCGTAAAGACCTTGCGCCTGATAATGAGCTTTTAAGAAAAGCGGAACAAAGCCTGTCTGCCAGTCGTTACAGTGAATAATGTCAGGCTCAAAATCAAGAAGCGGAATTGCTTCTAAAACTGCTTTTGAGAAAAACGCAAAACGTTCTCCGTCGTTATAATAGCCGTAGCCGTCGGCAGCAAAATAATAGTCGTTGTCGATAAAATAATAAATTAAATCTTCGCGTTTGTTTTTACCAACGCCTTTATTTTTGTGAACTACCTTGAAAAGTCCGGCGTAAACCTGTCTCCACGCAAGGGGAACAGAAAATGAGCCAATATATTCAATATCTAAATCCTTGTTGTTTTTGATTTTCCCGTAGTATGGCAGAATTACAGCCGCCTTTGTGCCTTTAATTTTTGTAAGTTCAACAGGAAGGGAGCCTGCAACGTCTCCCAGCCCCCCTGATTTCACATAAGGCATAGCCTCACTTGCCGCATATAATATGTTCATTTAATACTCCTTTTTAGTCCTGAATTATGATACGGTGGTTCCTTTCGGAATAATAAGCGGAATTTCCGGTGAACCCTTTAAAGATACATTATCCTCTATTTTTACGTTTTTGTCAACTATAACATATTCTAAAGTTGCATTTTTCCCGATTTTTGAACCCTGCATTATGATAGAATTCTTAACAGTTGCACCTGATTTTAAGTGAACATCACGGAAGAAAATTGAGTTTTCTGCATTTCCGATCATTGTGCAACCGTCTGCGATAATGCAGCCTTTAACAGAAGAATTCTTGTGATAGTATGTTGGCGCTTCGTCGCGTACTTTTGTATAAATCGGAGCATTTTTAGCGAAAATCTCATCATGAACTTTTATATCCATAAGTTTGAAATTATTGTCAAAATATGATTTTACACTGTGATTTCTTAAAATAGTTTTTTCAAATTTGTAAACGTTAAGAGTTAAATCTCCGTCAATAAATCTGCCCTGAAGGAAATCTTTTTCAAAACTGAATCTTCCGCGGGCAACATAGTCTTCTATTGTGCTTATGAGTTTTTTGCGTTCAATAACAAACATACCCATACCAACAAGCCAGGAATTATCAATAAGTTTTCCGATTGCAATGTCTGTAACTTTGTTATCGCTTTCTTTAACAAAAAAGTCGCTGTCGGTAAATGTTTCATTTTCATTTGGTTTTGCCGCAATAACAGTTACATCTGCCCCTGATTTTTTGTGGCTGTCAATAACATCTTCATAGTTAATGTTGCATATAACAGTTGTGTCGCTCATAATAACATACTTTGCTTTATTTGCTCTTAAGAAAGAAAGTGCGTTTTCCAAAGCCTCAAGATTACCTCTGTAAACAGATGTAGAACCTGTTGAAAACGGAGGCAGAATATACACGCCTGAATTTTTTCTGCTTAAATCCCATTCGCTGCAGCTTCCCAAGTGGTCCATCAATGACTGATAGTTGTATTTTGTGATAATACCGATTGAAGTAAGTCCTGAATTTGCCATATTTGAAAGCACGAAGTCAACAAATCTGTATCTTCCGCCGAATGGCATTGACGCAACAGTTCTTCTTTTTGTAAGTTCTCCCATTGGAGCGTCGTAAATATTTGAAAAAATAATACCTATTGAGTTCATAAACTTACCTCCTGACCTGATACTTCCATACCATTTGGTACTTCTTTGTTATGGCCGATTACGCTGATGTTTTTATCATCTGTTCCGACTTTTGCATTTTCGCCGATGATGCAATCTTCACCAATGATTGAATAGTTGATTTTTGCACCTTTTTTAACTATTGTATTTGGCATAATAACGCTGTTTTCAACAACAGCACCTTCTTCTATTTCGCAACCTACCGAAATAACCGAATTTACAGTCTTGCCCTTGATAATGCAACCTTCTGCGATAAAGCAATTTGTGGCCTCTGATGAAGGTGCAAGAATACTTGAAGGTTTTGCATAGTTTCTTGCATAAATTCTGAAGTCCGGGTCTTTAAGTTCAACAGGGATTTCAGGATCTAAAAGGTCCATATTCGCTTCCCACAGACTTTCGATTGTTCCAACATCTTTCCAGTATCCTTCAAAAAGATATGCGTATAACTTTTTGTTGTCTTCCAATAATTTCGGAATGATATTTTTACCGAAATCGTTTGCAGAATCAGGATTTTTTTCGTCTTCAATAAGATACTCTTTCAAAAGTTTCCAATTGAAGATGTAAATTCCCATAGATGCCATTGTGCTTTTCGGTTTTTTAGGTTTTTCTTCAAATTCGTAAATTGAACCATCTTCGTTTAAGTTCATAATACCGAATCTTGATGCTTCTTTAAGCGGAACATCTAAAACCGCAATAGTACATTCTGCACCTTTTTCCTTGTGGAAATCGAGCATCTTTGAGTAATCCATTTTATAAATATGGTCGCCTGATAAAACAATAACATATTCAGGGTCATATCTGTCTACAAAATGAATGTTCTGGTAAATGGCATTGGCTGTACCCTTATACCATTCACTTTTTTTACTTTTCGCATAAGGCGGCAGAACGTGAACACCACCGAAACTGCGATTTAATCCCCAAGGTCTTCCGTTGCCGATGTAATCGTTAAGTTCCAACGGCTGATATTGTGTCATAATTCCAACTGTGTCAAGTCCTGAGTTTACACAGTTAGACAATGGAAAGTCAATAATTCTGTACTTTCCCCCAAATGGTACTGCAGGTTTTGCGGTGTGCTTTGTTAAAACCCCAAGTCGGCTTCCTTGTCCCCCCGCCAATAGCATAGCCACGCATTTTTTTCGCAATCCTTGCATAAATATTCCTCCTTAAACTTTTTCAAAAGTTTTTAATCTATCTTTTTATAATACACCGCACTCATAGGCGGAATTGTAAGACTGATTGAGTTTTCCAGTCCGTGTGATGCTTCTTTTTTGGATTTAACTGCCCTTAAAGCAATTCCCTTTCCCCCGTAAATCTTTTTATCGCTGGAAAAAACAGGCTTGTATGTGCCCTGATACGGCACTCCTATTTTATATTTTTTTCTTTCAACAGGACAGAAGTTCACAACTGCAATAATTTCTTCCCCTTTTTTGTTTATACGCCTGAAAGCAAGTATGCTTTGCTCGTTATCATCAGGCACAATCCATGAAAATCCGTTCCAGTCTGACTCGTTTTCCCAAAGAGGTGAGTTTTCAAGATAAAACTCATTTAAATCTTTAACAAACCTGTGCATTTTTTTATGTGCATCATAGTCGAGCAGGAACCAGTCAAGTTCTTTTTTGAAATCCCACTCTATAAACTGAGCAAATTCATTACCCATAAAACTGATTTTTTTGCCCGGGTGCGCCATCATATAGCCGTAAAAGGCTCTTAAATTATCAAACTTTTCTTCGTATTCGCCCGGCATTTTGTTAATCATTGAACATTTTCCGTGAACAACCTCATCGTGTGAAAGAGGCAGAATAAAGTTTTCTGAAAACGCGTAAGTAAGTGAAAAAGTTACATTGTTGTGCATACCTTTTCTGAATATAGGATCTTTTGACATATATGAAAGCATATCGTTCATCCAACCCATATTCCACTTGAAGTTAAAACCAAGACCTCCGTCAAATGGCGGTTTTGTAATCATCGGGAAAGCGGTTGATTCTTCAGCAATCATTAAAACTTCAGGCTTGTTTTTAAAAGACTCTGAATTGAGTTGTTTCAAAAAGTCAATTGCCTCTAAATTGTAATTTCCGCCAAAAGCATTTGCTCTCCACTGTCCGTCTTTTTTGCCATAGTCAAGATAAAGCATAGATGCTACTGCATCAAGACGGAAGCCGTCTATATGATAAATGTTCTGCCAGAAAATAACATTTGAAATCAGGAAAGACTTAACTTCGTTTCTTCCGTAGTCAAAAATCCTTGTACCCCAGTCAGGATGATCGCTTTTTAATGGGTCTGCATATTCATAGCAAGGCGACCCGTCAAAATCCATAAGTCCGTATTCATCTCTTGGGAAATGAGCCCCTACCCAGTCTAAGATAACACCAATTCCCTGTTTGTGGCAGGAGTCTACAAAATAAGCAAAATCTTCGGGAGTTCCGTACCTTGATGTAGGACTGTAATACCCTGTTACCTGATACCCCCATGAAGGGTCAAAAGGATATTCCGAAACAGGCATTATCTCAATATGAGTGTATCCCATATTTTTTGCATATTGGGGAAGTTCTGCTGCCAAATCACGATAACTGTAAGGATTACCGTCATCATGGACTTTCCATGAGCCTAAATGCACTTCATAAATGTTCATCGGACTTTCAAGATTATTTCTCTTTTTGTTGTTTTTGATAAACTCGCTGTCTGTCCACTTATAGTTGGAAACATCGTAAATTTTTGAAGCGCTGTCAGGTCTTGTAGCGCTGTGGAATGCATAAGGGTCTGCCTTTAAAACGGTTTTTCCGCTTTTGGAAGTTACGGCATATTTATAATTATCATATATTTTTGCATTCTCAATTATTCCTTCCCAGATGCCATACCCTATATATGCCATATAGTTCGCTGAATTGTCCCAGTTGTTAAAATCACCAACCACAGACACTTTTTCAGCATTGGGCGCCCACACCCTGAAAACAAAACTACCCTTGTTTTTGTGGCACCCCAAGAACTCATAAGCATTCACCGAGGTACCCGAAACAAAGGCAGATAAATATTTTTCAATTTTGTTCATACGCGTCATTCCTTACAATTTACAGGAAAATACTATTCCTTGATATAAGCATATCATATATTTTATTAAAAAACAAGAATTTTTATGTTTTAATTTTTGCCTTTTTTCACAAAATTTATGTCATTTTTTTGCAGTATTTTCCATTGTTTTATAATAATTGCAAAAATCCCCCATAATTAATAAGAAATTTTTTAAAAATTTTTTAATTTTTTTCTTAAAAACTATTGATATTTTTTGCAAAATGGTTTATTATATAAGTAAAAGTGGGGGAAAGTGCCACGAAATGTTAAAAAGTGGTAGATTTTTTCCGATATTTTACGAAAGGAGCGGGCATTATGCTTATTGGTGAATATAAACACGGTTTAGACGCAAAAGGCAGACTTATTATGCCTGCAAAATTCAGAGAAGATATCGGTTCTCATTTTTATGTTACCATCGGAGCGGATAAGTGCCTTCGTGCATATTCCTTTGAAGAATGGAACAAGTACAAAGCAAGAATAGAAGCACTCCCTGACAGCGACCCTTCTGCAAGACAGTTCAAAAGAGCCGTATTTGCAAACTCAAACGAATGTGAAGTGGACAAGCAGGGAAGAATTCTTATTGCTTCAAACCTTAAGGATTTTGCAAAAATCGAAAAAGACGCTGTTATTATCGGTCAGTCATCTTACATAGAAATATGGAGCGCAGAAAACTGGCAGACATACAATGCAGAAAATGAAATCAACATTGATGAACTTGTAACAGGTCTTTCAGATTATGGTTTATAATATGGAATTTTCACACATTTCGGTTTTACTTGATGAAAGCATCAATTCACTTTCTGTGAAACAAATTGGAATATATGTGGACGGTACGTTAGGAGGAGGAGGGCACTCCTCCCGACTGCTTACACAATCGGGCGGTGCAAAACTTATCGGTATCGACAGAGATACAGAAGCGTTAGCCGCCGCAAAAAAACGCCTTGAAGAATTCGGTGATCGTGTTACTTACCACCACGGTAATTACTGCGAAATTAAAGAAATTCTTAATAAATACGAAATTGATGGAATTGACGGAGCAATTTTAGACCTTGGGGTTTCATCTTATCAACTTGATAATGGCGAAAGAGGTTTTTCATACAACCACAACGCCAAACTTGATATGAGAATGGACCAGACAAAGGGTATTACAGCATATGATGTTGTAAACACTTACGATAAATTCCGTTTAGCCAAGATTTTTTCCGATTACGGTGAGGAAAAATTTGCAATGCGAATTGCAGAAAAGATAGTTGCATTCCGTAAGAACAAGCCTGTTGATACCACCTTCGAGCTTACAGAGCTTATAAAGGAAGGAATTCCTGCGGCTAAAAGGCGCGAAGGTGGACACCCTGCGAAAAGAGTGTTCCAGGCAATAAGAATTGAAGTAAATGGTGAACTTGAGGTTTTAAAGCAATCGGTTGAGGACTTTTTTGACTGTTTAAAACCCGGTGGCAGACTTGCAATCATTACTTTCCATTCATTAGAAGACAGAATTGTTAAAAATTGTTTTAACGATTTCTGCAAAGGTTGTACTTGTCCACCTGATTTCCCCATCTGTGTATGCGGGAACAAACCAAAGGGCAAACTTGTTAACAGAAAACCAATCATCGCAGGAAGCGTCGAACTTTCAAACAACTCGCGTTCATCTTGCGCAAAGTTAAGAGTAATAGAAAAACTGTAATTTTAAAAAAGGGGGAAATTTTGTTGGCACAAAACAGTTACGCTTATAAAGAATCTTTATATAGTCAGCAGCCGGAAATTATTACCGAACAGTCGGTAAAACAATTACCAAAGCAAAAAAACAACAAACTTTTCGGAAGAATTGTGCTTACTGCCTTCTTCCTTATGGTTTTCACAGTTGTTTTAAGATGCACAATAATAAATGAAATGACATCACAGATTAACTCTTTAGAAAAAGAATTACAGAAAATCACAGCAGCAAACGAACAACAGATGGTATATTTAGACAGAAGCGGGGACTTGAAGAGTGTGGAACAGATTGCACATGATTCATTAAATATGGGCATCCCTCAGAGCCATCAGGTTGTAAATGTTACTTTAAATATGAAGGACAAAACCGTTAAACCTGAAAGCAAGTCAAACGGTTTTATCACCTCGGCTAAAAACTTCTTCTCATACTGTCTGGAATATTTATACTAATCTATCACATAAAGTTTAAAAGGGATTTATAATGTTAAATCCCTTTTTATGTCTTTTTAATGGGAGAAATTTTCTCCGGAAAGGTACATTGATGTATGAGCAAATTAGGTAAAAGCGTAAGACAAAGAATAGTAATTTGTCTTTATCTTGTTTTTGCAGTTCTTGCGATTTTAATAGTGCGTATCGGCTGGCATCAGTTTGTAAAAGGCGAAGAATACAGTCAGATGGCAATAGAGCAACAGACCCGTGATCGTGTTATAACATCAAAAAGGGGTACTATCTATGACCGCAATATGAAACCCTTGGCAGTTTCTGCATCGGTTGACACGGTTACTGCAAACCCGGGCGTTGTAAAAGCAGACGGAGACGCGGAAGAAAGTGCGCGTCTTTTGGCAGATATCTTAGGGGAAGATTTTCAGGATATTTACAAAAAACTCACCAAAAACAGCAGTTACGAATATATAAAGCGAAAAATTGAAGCAGACCAGTCAGAAAAAATCAGAAAACTTATGGCAGAGGGCAAATTAAAAGGAATAAGTCTTGACGAAGACTCAAAAAGATATTATCCTTTTTCAAACTTTGCATCACACGTTATCGGATTTACAGGCACAGACAACAACGGTCTTTCAGGCATTGAGTATATGTACGACGATTACCTTAAAGGCACATCAGGCAGAATTGTTTCTGCAACCAATGCAATCGGTCGTGATATGCCATATGAATATGAAAAATTCTACGGTTCGGAAGACGGACTTGATGTTGTTCTTACAATTGACGAAGTAGTTCAGCACTTTACAGAACGCAATTTAGAAACTGCCATCAAGGACAATGATGTAAGAAACGGCGCTGCGGCAATTGTTATGGACATTAAAACAGGTGAAATCCTTGCAATGGCAACAAAACCTGACTATGACCTTAATCAGCCCTTTGAAGTTACAAACCCAATAGATCTTGAAAAACTCGAAGGCCTCAGCAAAAACAGTCAGGAATACAAAGATACTTATGCCGCTGCACAAAACAGAATGTGGAGAAACAAAGCGGTTGTAGACTCTTATGAGCCAGGTTCAACCTTTAAAATTTTAACATCTGCAATTGCTTTAGAAGAAAATGTTGTAAACTTAAACACAGGATTTTACTGCAACGGTGCAAAAAAAGTTGCAAGTGAAGTAATCCGTTGCTGGAAAGCAGGAGGACACGGTCAGCAGGACCTTGCAAAAGCCATTCAGAATTCCTGCAACCCTGCATTTATGGACATTGGTGAAAAAGTTGGTGCAGATAACTTTTTCAAATACACCAGCGCATTTGGTTTAAGAAATATCACAGGAATTGACCTTCCCGGTGAAACCGAAGGTATCTTCTTTGCAAAAAGCAACTATGGTATCGTGGAAAATGCCACCACATCATTCGGTCAGGGATTTCAGGTTACACCAATCCAACTTATAAGTGCAATCGCATCAGTTGCCAACGACGGCAAATATATGAAACCGCACATTGTTAAACAGCTCACCGACTCAAACGGTAAAATTGTTAAAAAATTTGACGGTGAACTTGTGCGTCAGACAATTTCAAAAGAAACAAGCGACAGACTTTGTCTCTTGCTTGAAGAAGCAGTAAAAGTCGGTTCAGGTAAAAATGCCTACATTCAGGGTTACAGAATTGCAGGTAAAACAGGAACAAGTGAAAAGCAACCAAGAAGTGCAGGTAAAAAAATTGCATCAATGGTAGCATTCGCCCCTGCAGACGACCCGCAGGTTGCAGTTTTAGTTATGCTTGACGAACCTGAAGGCGGTCAGTATTTCGGCGGTGTTATTGCCGCTCCTGTTGTTGGAAATATTATGAACGATGTACTTCAGTATCTTGGTGTTGAACGCACACTTTCAAGCGAAGAAATCGAAAATGCAGATGTTTCCGTTCCTGAAATTGTTGATAAATCAAGAGACGAAGCCTTGCAGAAACTTTCAGGCACAGGCTTAAAAGCAAATATCGTGGGCGACGGAGGAACAGTTGTAAAACAAGTCCCCAAAGCAGGAACAAGACTGCAAAAAGGTGCAACTGTTATAGTTTACACAACAGAACAAGAGCCTCAGACAGTAACCGTTCCGTCTGTTACAGGTCAGACAATACTTCAGGCAAACGGCTCAATTGTAAATGCAGGTCTTAACTTCAAAATTTCAGGTGCAGGCAGAATGACCACAGATGCAGGTCCTACCGCCGCTGTAAAACAAGAGCCTGAAGCAGGAACAGTTGTTGAACGCGGAAGCGTTGTTTATGTTGAATTCAGACACTTAGATGTTGAATAAGGAGAATTTTAAATGTTACTAAAGGATTTACTTTCCGGCATTGACTTTCAGGGAAATGCGGATATAAAAATCAAGGATATTGTAAGCGACTCAAGAAAAGTAACCGAAGGCAGTGCCTTTGTTTGCATAAGAGGTTACGAAACTGACGGGCATTTATATGCCCAAAAAGCCGCACAAAGCGGTGCTTCGGTTATTATTGCTGAAGAAAATGTTGATGTAGACTGTCCTTTGGTAATTGTTGAAAATACAAGAAAAGTTATGGCACTCCTTTGCTCTGCCTTTTATGATAATCCCTCAAAAAAATTCACTTTGGTGGGAATTACAGGCACAAACGGAAAAACCACAACTACCTATTTAATTAAGAATATTTTAGAAAAAGCAGGTAAAAAAGTTGGTCTTATCGGCACAAATCAGAATATGATCGGCGATAAAATAATTGAAACTTCAAGAACAACTCCTGACTCATTTGAACTTCAGGCACTTTTTGCAAATATGGCAGAGAATTGCGTAGATACAGTTGTTATGGAGGTTTCGTCCCACGCTTTGTATTTAGACAGAGTTGCATATTGCGACTTTGATATCGGTGTGTTTACAAATCTTACTCAGGACCACCTTGATTTTCACAAAACAATGGATTCTTATGCCGACGCAAAAGCAATCCTCTTTAAAATGTGTAAAAAAGGCGTTGTAAATATTGATGACCATTACGCTGACAGAATTTTAAACGGTGCTACCGCAGACATTATGACAGTAAGCACCAAAAAACAGGCAGATCTTTTTGCAAAAGATATCTCTTTAAAGGAAAAAGGCGTTGATTTTACTATTGACGGCAAAGAATTCTCTCTTGCAATCCCGGGTGAATTTTCAGTATACAACGCACTTTCTGCAATAGGTGCCAGCAAAGCCCTCGGAATTGACGATGATATTATAATCGACGGTCTTAAATCTGCCCACGGTGTAAAGGGCAGAGCGCAGGTTGTTAAATTAGACCACCCTGCAACATTTATTATTGACTATGCCCACACCCCCGATGGTGTTGAAAATATTTTAAAAACCGTAAAAGGTTTTGCAAAAAAGAAAGTTATAGTGCTTTTCGGTTGCGGTGGCGACAGAGATAACAAAAAGCGTCCCATTATGGGTGAAATTGCTGAAAAATATGCAGACTTTTGCATAGTAACATCAGACAATCCGAGAACAGAAAATCCAACAGAAATTATAAATCAGATTTTAGCGGGTATGAAAAAAGACAGCCATATCGTAGTTGAAAACAGACGCGATGCCATAAAATATGCGGTAGAAACTGCCACTGTTGGCGATGTTGTTGTCTTAGCAGGAAAAGGGCACGAAACATATCAGACAATCGGAAAAGAAAATTTCCCATTTGACGAAGAACAGATATTATTTGAAGTAAAAAAAGAATTGGAGGTGCAATAAGGTGTTTACAATTTCAGATATTTTAAAAGCCACAGGCGGTAAACTGATTTCAGGTAGCAGTCAAGGCGAAATTACAGATATAAACACAGATACCCGCGTAATAAAAGAGGGTATGCTTTTTGTTGCCCTCATCGGTGATTCTTTTGACGGGAACGACTATGTTCAGCAGGCAGTTAATGCTGGTGCAGTAGGCTGTGTTGTTTCAAAAGAAGTAAAAGCAGACACAAACCTTATTTTAGTTGAAGATACAACAAAAGCATTAGGTCAGATCGCAAAATACCACAAGGAGCGTTTTTCAGTTCCTTTTGTGGGAGTAACAGGAAGTGTTGGAAAAACCACCACAAAAGATATGATTTCCTGCGCGTTATCTGCAAAATTCAATGTACTTAAAACTCAGAAAAACTTTAACAACCACATCGGACTTCCCCTTACTCTTTTAAGATTAAGAGAAGAACACAAAATCGGTGTTATTGAAATGGGTATGTCAGGTTTTGGTGAAATTGATTATCTGGCAAGTTTGGTAAATCCTGAAGTGGCAGTATTTACAAACATCGGTCTTTCACATGTTGAAAAATTAGGTTCAAGAGAAAACATCTTAAAAGCAAAATCAGAAATTTTAGACCACCTTTCAGCAGACGGACTTGTTGTTTACTGTGCCGACGACGATATGCTTGTTACATTAAAAGGCAAAACAGGGCATAAATATATAAGTTACGGAATAGAAAACAAAGACGCAGATTTTACCGCTTCAAACATCACCGCAAATGACACATCTACATCATTTGAAATAAACTGCGGTGGAAAAACATATTCTGCGCAAATCCCCGTGCTTGGTGAACATAATGTAAAAAATGCTTTAGCGGCATTTATTGTGGCAACACATTTCGGTGCAGAAGCAGATGCTGTGCTTGATGCCTTAAAAGGCTTTGTTCCGGGACAAATGCGCCAAAACATTCTTCATTCCAACGGAATTACCGTTATTAACGACTGCTACAACGCTTCTCCATCATCGGCAGAAGCAGGCATTAAGATTTTAAATCAGTTAAAAGGCGACAGAAAAGTTGCCGTTTTGGGTGATATGCTTGAAATGGGAGACCTTTCAGATTACGCTCACCGCCTTGTTGGAAAATATGTTGTTGACTTCGGGGTTGATTTCCTTGTAACTGTGGGCAAAAAGAGCAGTGCAATCGCAGAGGGTGCGGTAGAAATGGGATTTTTACCTGAAAATACCGCAAGTTTTGAAAACAATGCACAGGCAATTGAATTTTTAGACAGTTTTATCAAAAAAGGTGATATCATCTTAGTCAAAGCATCACGCAGTATGAAACTTGAAGAAATTTCAGAACATTTACTTGACTTTTAAAGGAGAACAAATGATATGGATAAAACAGTTTATATTGCATTAATTGTATCTTTTATTTTAACAGGGGTTGTAATGCCGCTTTTAATTCCTGTGCTTCACAGACTTAAATTCGGGCAGACCATCAGAGAAATCGGACCTAAATGGCACGAAAAGAAAAACGGAACTCCTACAATGGGCGGTGTATGTTTTTTACTTATTTCTGCTATAATATCCTTTGCAGTATGCTCATCTCCTGCTTTAAAACTTGCAATCGGTGCAGCATTTTTGTTCGGTGTAATCGGCTTTGCTGATGACTTTATCAAAATATATTTCAAAAGAAACTTAGGTCTTACCGAAATACAAAAACTGATTTTCCAGACACTTGTTTCTGTTGTATTTTTAGTTTTAGCAGTAAAACTGGGCTATATTTCAACTGAAATTACAATTCCATTTACCAAAATTTCTCTTGAACTTTCATGGTTCTATGTGATTTTTATGACCGTATTTTTAATCGGTTTTACAAATGCAGTAAACTTAACAGACGGACTTGACGGTCTTGCGGCAAGTGTTACCGCAGTTGTAACGCTTTTCTTTACGGTTTGTGCAATACTTGTTAAAAACTACGATGTTTCATATTTTGCCGCAGCAGTAACAGGCTCACTTTTAGGCTTTTTGATTTACAACTATCACCCTGCAAAAGTATTTATGGGCGATACAGGCTCACTTTATTTAGGCGGTGTAGTTTCAGTATTGGCAATACTTTTAAAATTAGAACTTATTTTAATAATAGTTGGCATAATATATGTAATAGAGGCATTTTCTGTTATTATTCAGGTTGCTTACTTCAAAAAAACGAAAAAAAGAATTTTCCTTATGGCTCCAATTCACCATCATTTTGAAATGAAAGGCTTAAAGGAAGTTCAGATTGTATATATTTTCTGCCTTGTAACCTTGGTATGCTCGGCAATTTCAATCTTTGCAGTAATTTAAAATATATTTAAAAGAGGTGTCGGATTTGACTAAAAAACCTGTTAAAAAATCTATCAAAAAAGAATATATGGGTTTTTCCAAAACCGACCCTGTTTTGTTTAATATCGTTTTGGTGTTGGTGTGTTTTGGGCTTATTATGTGCTTTTCTGCATCTGCCCCTACTGCTCAGGTTCAAAACGGAGACAGTTATTATTTCTTAAAAAGACAGATGGCTTGGGCAATAATCGGTTTTGGTGCTATGATTTTCACATCAAACTTTGATTACCACAAATACAAAAATTATTCAGTTATAATTTATGGTGTAACAATCCTGCTTTTATTTATCGTTTTGTTCTTCCCGGGCGTTAACGGTGCTAAGCGCTGGATTGGTTTTGGCGGTGCTTCTTTTCAGCCTTCTGAGTGTGCAAAATATGCTCTTATAATATTACTTGCACACAAGTTGTCCCTGCAAAAATGGGAAAACTCAAAGTTTTTCAAAGACTTTATTCCATATTTTATATTCTTTGCCATTTACGCTCTGCTTTTGATGATGGAGCCTCACTTTAGTTGTACCCTTTTGCTTTTCGGTGTTACCGTTGCAATGGTATTTGTATCAGGAGCAAAATTAAAGCATTTCGGCATATGCCTTTTGGTTGCAATCCCGATTTTGGCATTTCTTGCTTTCAGCGGCTACCGCGGAGACAGAATGGCAGTTTTCCTTGACCCTATGGGAAGCGACCCAAGCGGCGACGGTTGGCAGATAAGACAGTCATTGTATGCTATCGGTTCAGGTGGACTTTTCGGTCTTGGAATTGGTCAGAGCAGACAGAAATTTTTGTATCTCCCCGAACCTCAGAACGACTTTATTTTCGCAGTCCTTTGCGAAGAACTTGGCTTTATCGGTGCACTTTTTGTTATATTGCTTTTTGCAGTGCTCATATGGCGCGGAATTTTCATTGCAGTAAATGCTCCTGATAAATTCAGTTGCTACCTTGCAACAGGCATAACAGCACTGATTGCCATACAGATTTTAGTAAATATCGCGGTTGTTACCTCCACCATTCCTGTTACAGGTATGCCACTTCCATTTTTCAGTGCAGGTGGTTCATCTTTGGTATTTTTGATGGGTGGTATGGGAATACTTCTTAACATATCAAAACACATCAGGTCAGGAAAGTAACCAACTTATATCAATCTGCATAATATAAAGCATATTACTGCTTTATTGGAGGTGCAGACAATGAACTGCTTTGAAATCACAGGCAATAGACGCCTTAGTGGAGAAATAACGGTTCAGGGTTCTAAAAATTCGGCACTGCCCCTCATTGCGGCGTGTCTTTTAAACAAAGGAAAAACTGTTTTGCACGGCTGTCCCGATTTGTCAGATGTCCGTGCGGCTGTGGATATATTAAACTGCTTAGGTTGCACCGCAGAATTTGACCAGGGAAAGGTTATTTGCAATTCTTATTATGCCAACTGCCACAAAATTCCCGAAATTCTAATGCACAAAATGCGCTCGTCTGTGATATTTTTAGGCAGTATGATTTCCAGATTTAATCAGGCAGAACTTACATATCCGGGCGGCTGCGAAATCGGTGCCCGTCCTATTGATATACATCTTGAGGCTTTTAAAAAACTTGGAATTGATATAAAAGAATGTGAAAATTCTCTCAATTGCCTTACCAAAGGCATATTGCCGCAAAAAATAGTCCTGCCCTTTCCAAGCGTAGGTGCAACAGAAAATATTATTCTTGCCACAGTGTTGCAAAAAGGCAGAACAATTATTGAAAATGCGGCAAAAGAGCCTGAAATCGTAGATTTGCAAAACTTTTTGAACTCAATGGGCGCTTGTATCCAGGGTGCAGAAACAGGCTCTATTGTAATCGATGGCACCGAAGCCTTAAAATCTACCGAATATAAAGTTATCCCCGACAGAATTGCAGCGGCAACATTTATGTGTGCCTGCCTTGCAACAGACGGCGAAATG
>JAZRDC010000029.1:0-20505 GCA_045660065.1 Clostridia bacterium | reverse complement strand
ACAGGTTACTTGGTTGGTAGCGTTAAGAGTTGGAACAGCGCTAAACAGGCAGAACTCAGAGACAGAGTAAAACACGATGCAAAATAAATTAAGAATTATGGACTTTATGTATAGTTCTTCAGTTGACGGAACAGGTTTTCGGGATGTTTTATTCGTAAACTACTGTCCGCACCATTGCGAAGGCTGTCATAATCCCGAGTCCTGGGATAAAGCAAACGGCAAAGATATCACAATTGCCGAGGCTTATGAAAATCTTACAAAAAGTGAAATAACCAATGTAACCTTTTCAGGTGGCGAGCCTTTTGAGCAGGCAGAAGCACTTACTGTTTTAGCCAAAATGCTTAAAGAAAAAGGCAAAACAATATGGGTATACAGCGGTTACACTTTCGAGCAACTTATCAAAGACCCGGCAAAATTGGAACTTTTAAAACTTTGCGATGTTTTGGTTGACGGAAAGTTTGAAATCAACAACAAAGGTCTTAATATGAGATTTAAAGGCTCTTTTAACCAAAGAATTTTGGATATTAAAAAATCTTTGGAAGCAAATGCACCAATAGATGCAGATATTTAAGGCAAAAGGCCTTCCTAAAAATCATAAAATACAAACAAAGAACCTTAGGTAAACCCCTAAGGTTCTTTGTTTTATGTAAAATGGCGAAGAATAATTAAATAGGATTTAACACAAACTAACAAAAAATACAGTTCGGAGCCTAAAATATGAAACATTTTAAATTAATTACACTTTGTTTTTTGCTTTGCATTTTATCGGCATTTTTAACTTTATGTGTAGTAAATATGAACCTGACTAACAAACAAACCCCCGTAACAAAAAAAGAATTTGCAAAAGACCTGTATTCTGCCTCACTTACCCTTTGTCAGATTTTTGAAAAATGTGGCCATACCATAACCGACTCATCTCTTGGCAGCATTTCTTATTCATCATCAGAAGAATTGCTGAAAAGATTTCCCGGATACAAAATCACATCAGGTGAAGATGAGAAAGTTGTGCTTTCTGTTTCTGTAAACAATTTTTGTCCCCATCACTACAAAGCAGTTCTTGCAGGTAATAAAATAACAATCACCAAACTCTCAGATGGAGAAAAAATAACATCTTTTGAAATTATCCAAGGCTCACTTTCAGAAAATGAAAAAAGCCTTTTAGAACAAGGCATAACACTTTATTCTGACAAGGCTTTAACATCATTTATTGAAGATTTTACAAGTTAATAAACTCTGTGAGCAATTTTTCAAAGGCATATAAAAAACCGATTTTTTCGACATTTTCTGTTGCAATTAAATCAACCGCACCTATTTTTTCACTTCCCGCAAAATATGTAATTTCCCCTATTTTCTGCCCCTTTTTTATGGGGCTTTCTACTATTTCGGGAATGGTTTCTTTTGAAGTAATTTCTTTCGCTTTGCCCTTTGGCAAAACTGATGAAAAATTATTTTTCAGTTTTATGGGCACTGTCTGACTTACACCTTTATTTACCTGAATATGTTTATAAACTTTATCTGACACACCTAAAATACTGTTTTCAAACCCGCCAAATCCGTAATTCAAAAGAGTTGATGCATCTGAAAATCTTTCCTTTGAGTTTGGTGCGCCCATAATTACCGCAACAAGTTGCATTCCGTCCCGAAGAGCAGTTGCAGATATGCAACACCCCGCTTTGGAAGTTGAGCCTGTTTTCATTCCGTTGGCGCCCTCATAAAATCTTATAAGTTTGTTGGTGTTTGCAAGGTCAAATGTGCCATCACGCAAAGTATCTGTCCATATGGTGGTAAATTCAAAAATTTTTGGGTGTTTTAAAAGTTCTGTCGTCATAATCCCTATATCACGGACGGTTGTTAAATGTCCTTCTGCATCCAAACCATTGCAATTTACAAAATGTGTATTTGTCATTCCAAGTTCTTTTGCTCTTAAATTCATTTTTTCAACAAACTTTTCATGGCTTCCTGCTAAATATTCACCCAAAGCAACTGACGCATCGTTACCCGATGCAACCGCAACGCCTTTCATTAAATCCCGCACACTCATTTGTTCATTCGGTGCTAAAAAGATATGGGACCCCTCTTTTTTTGCCGCATTTTCAGAAACAGTTACTACATCATCAAATGATATTTGCCCGCCGTCTATCGCCTCCATCACCAAAAGCATAGTCATTATTTTGGTAACAGATGCAGGTGGGAGTTTTTTGTCAGCATCTTTTTCAAAAAGCACTTTTCCTGAATAACCGTCGAGAAGTATCGCCGACGGACTGCTGAGTGAATTTATATCTTTAGCCTGAGTATTTATACTTAATAATAAGTTTAGCATAAGTAAAAAGCAAACTGCTCTTTTTAGCATAATGCACCTCAGAATATAAAGTTAGTAAATTATATTCTTTTAGGATGATTTTATTACATAAAATCATCCATTCTGCAAATCCCGACTAATATACTTTAAATCATAAAAACTCAGGACATGTGCCACGTCGGAGTTCGTGCTTTTACCTCGTTTCCGCTATTCGCAGAAACTCATTTTGTGCACGACTCCTCCTTTACAAAATTGAAAAGTACTTTTCAATTTTGAGAGGAAAAACTGCGACAAAAGCTCGCAATGGCATACTTGACATTGCGAGCTCATTAAAGCGTGTTTTGACGATATACCTATAAATTTGAAAGTCCCCAATAAAAATTGGGGACTTTGTGCGAACGAACAAATTTGCAAATCCAATATGAAATGATAATTTCATATTGAGGGAATGTTCCACATTCCCTTTTATCTCATATAGAACTTAAGTTCACAATCGCTGTCCATAATCGCTTTATACAAGAAGTAAGCATTAGCATCGGCACCACGAAGGTTTGTGTGTGAGAAGTCCTGAGTTTTTGTATCTGCCGCTGTTCCTGTGTTACCAGAATCTAAAACTGCGTCTTCAGGGTCAAGTCCCCAACCAACAGGGAAATCAAAACCTTCATAATTTTCCGTATCAGACATTTTCATATATTTTGTGTCTCTTAAATAATAACCTCTCAAATCATCAAGGCTCTTTTTAGGATCATTATTTACCTTATCAAACACTTCATAAAGCACGTAATTATAATTGTCATAAATTGCAGGTACTGCATCAATATACGGTGTTCCTGTAAGTTCTGCCAATTCGCGTCTGTATTCAGATGCCTGAGCTCTGGCTGAGTTTGGAATAATTGTAAATGGTCTTCCGTTTTCGCCCGGTATCTTGAACTGACCATAATCAGATGTACGCAATGTACCATCACTCTTATATGGAGAACCACCGATAGGGCCTGATGAATTTGAGAAAATAACCTGTCCGCCAAGTTCTGCAACTTCGTTATACATTCTCATAAGGTATGCTTTGTAATTTTCTTCGTTATATGTTCCTGCCTCAATATTTCCTTCAATCCAGCCCGGATAATATGTACCCTTTACGTCATTACCACCAAGCTCAACAATTACATAAGATTTTTTACCCTCTTTGTTTCCTGCTTTAATAATATCGATTACGCCATCAGCTTTGCCAGTCTCAGCGCTGTTCCAGTTACCTCTTTCTCCGAGAAAGAATGATGGAGCACTTGCACCTGAAACTGCTTTGTTAAAGTATGTTGCAACTTCCGGATTAAAGTAATCGCCGAACAAAAGACCATAGCCTTCACCTGGGTATGCGCCGGTAGCTGTGCCCATCCATGTCTGAGCCGCTGATGAACCAACTAAAATTACCTGAATAGGATCAAGTGTACCTTCGTTTGAATCACCAAAAGGAATGAGTTTGTCTTTATTCCAAGCAAAAGCTTTAACTCTTGTAGTTCCTTCAGGTAAGTCAACAACATCTGTGTAAATTGTCTTTGCTTTATCTTCAAAGTTAACTTCTACAACATCATAAATTTCAGTTTTAAGAAGTCTGTTATTTTCGCCGTAAAAAGCAACGATAGGTGTATAAGTTTCATCTAAACCATAAGCGTTTTTAACTTTGATGTACGCCTGAGCCGCTTTGTCGGCATCTAAACTGAACTCATCGTTATACATTGACTGATATGTTTTTGAAAGTTTTAAATTCTTTGTCTTAAACTGATCGTGAACAGGGAATTCTTCTCTTTCTTTCTGACTGAAAAGGCTTCCTCTTTCGTTTAAAAGAACAATTTCTGCCTCCATAAGAGTAGACTTGCCGTTGATTTCAGCAATTGTCAATGTTTCGCTTACATCCTGTTTGTTGTACTTAATTGCAATGGTAGCATTTTCTGCACCTTCGCAATAGAATTTAAGGCTGTATTTACCAACATAGTCAGGTGTAAGTTCCTCAATATATAACACATTGCCATCAACATCCTCAAGTAAAACAGTAACTTTTTCTTCAGGAATAAGATTACCAAATGCGATTTGTCCTTCCACATTAATAACATCTGATTCTGTATGTCTGCCAACTTCGATGCCTGAAACACCTGTTGATTCCATTGGAGCATCTTGTGCCGCAAATACTGACACTGCTGACAAAAGCATACTGAATGCCAATACTAAAGATAAAAACTTTTTCATATATTTTCCTCCACTATAGATATATAGGTAATTATATCACACTTTCACACTTTGTGTCAACAATTTATTTAGTGTAGAATTTAAGGTCAGAATCGCTTTCCATCAAAGCGTCGTAAAGGTATTTTGCAACTAAATCCGCACCTCTTACATTAGTGTGAACATAGTCTGACATTTTGTTTGCCTCAAAGTTATCCGGGATTATTGTATCTTCGTAATCAAGACCGAATCCGCCTTCCGCTTCAGGTTTCATCATCCATTCACGGTTTCTGAAATAATATCCCTGAAGTTCTTCTACACTTTCAAAAGTTTTGTCTTTAAGTTTACTGTTGAAGTAGTCGCACACAGCGTCTACACAATCAATGTAAACAGAGTTTGTTTCTTTTGCAATCTGCTTTCTGTAACCTGAAATTTCTGCTCTTGAGCTTTCAGGCATAATTTTGCCGTTTTTGATGTTAACTGCAGGAGATGACGCCGCAGCATAAATAACGTGTCCGCCACGCGAAATAACATCGTTGTGCATTATCATAATATTTTCTCTGTATTTTTCGGGCGAGAAGTTTCCATCCTCATCCTTTGTATGTTTAGGGTCGTTTGCACCAACTTCAATGATTACATAATCCCCTGGCTTGATTGCATCACGGGTTGTCGGCCAGTAGCCAAGACCTTTTTCATCATCTAAAAATGTGGTTGAACTTGCGCCTGACACCGCATTATTAACAAAATTAACATAGTCGGGATTAAAATAATCCCCTAAAAATTTGCCGTAACCTTCCCCCGGGTAATGCCTTACCGGCCAGTTGAACGCTGAAGATGAACCAATTAAAAATACGTTGATTTTTTCTGGTTTTGTTTCCTCAGAATCGCCAAGAGATATAATTTTGTTATCTTGCCAAACATATCCCTTTACTCTTGCGGCTTCTTCATCAAGTTTTATTGTGGTGTCGCCTTTTATTTTTGCGTTTTCAACTCCGCTTAACTTTCCATCTTTGTCATAGCAGATAATTATACCGTCGGTTTCTTCTTTAATATCTGTTTCAATTTTCACATTAAGGTCGGTTTTTTCAAATGTGTAACTTGCACGAAGCTCTTTAACCACACCTTTTGAAATAGTTGCGTATCTTTTAAGCGGCATTTCGCCGAAATCCGCACGGCTGTACGCAGTACCTCTGTCAGTTACAAGAGTGATACTGTTTGCAAGTGCAGAAACTGCACTGAAAACAACGCTTATTGCAACTAAAACACAAATTATCTTTTTCATAAAAAACCCTCCATTTTTCATAACTTAATTCTAACACAACAGCATAAAAAAAGCAAGTCAAAAGACTTGCTTTTTAACTCTTAGTTCCAGATTCCTGTCTCGTCAATTGCTTTTTGTGCAGCTTCCTGTAATACCAGTTTTTCTCTATCTGTTATTCTGTATTTTGCTGTAGGGTGCACAAACTTATTGCCAATTACAGAGTTGCCTGTAAAGGCACCATACATAACAAGACCTGCTAAATATCTTCCATAGTTGTAGCTGCAATGGTAACTGTCACGGTGAAGTGAAGGATATGTTATAGTATCAATAAATTCGAAGTTGGATGACGCCTTATTTGTATGACCGTAAGAGTATTTGGTATCAAACATAAGTGTTGCTCTTGCATTGTTAAATGCCTGACCTGATGGAATGTATTTGAGCGGTTTTCCATCTAATGATACAGGTGTACCATCATCTGTTGTAAGTTTAGCATACTCCGTTGTCTGATACTCAATTATTTTTCTGATCTGTTCCCACATTTTATCCTGATCAAATGTTGTACCATAGCCAAATACATACTCGCCTGTACCGATATAACCTGTTGATTCTTTTTCATACGCCCATGTATTAATGAGTGCAATTTCTGCATTCGGTTCATGTTCTCTGATATATTTTACCATATTCTGACCTGCTAAATCATCTTTAGAACCAGGATAACCCGCATAATCCCTTGACGGAACTGCATCGAAAGGCAAGATTCCGTACAATGTAACCATTGCAACATAGTCGTAATCATAGTTATCAAAGAAATCGTCAACAGTTTTTGTGAATTCTGTCATATTTTCGCCGAATTCGTCTGTTAAAATGTTGCCTTCCAAATCCTTTTTAACCTGACCGTGATAACGTCTTCTGAATGGTGTTGTGCCGACTTTAAGGCCGTTTGCTTTATCGTAAGCTTCTGCTTCTTCCTGAGTTTCAAATTCTGCACTCCAGATGCTCCAGTGCTTTGTAAAAGCACTGCCACCATAAGTTACCCAGTCAACTGTAAGATTAACGCCGTCAGCCTTTGCAATATTTTCCAAATGTGCTCTTGAATCGTCAACAAAGCTGTTACCGATTAACAATACTCTGACATCTTCTTTGTTCTTAACTGCAATTTCGTTTGTGAGTGGCACCATTGTTGTAGCTTTGTCCCATACAAAAACTTTAACATCTGTTGTGCCTTCAGGAATATCATATTCAGCTTTATCTGACTGTGTTGTGTCAAATCCGATATTCTTTGTATCGGAAACAAAAACATCCAAAAGTCTGTTATTCTCGCCATAGTATGCAAGCATTACAGTGTAGGTTTTATCAGGCACATTATAAAAGTTTTCTATTTTTGTATCAAGTAAAGTTTTTCCATTTGCATTTAAAACATTAACCTGATATGTAATAGGCTCTGATTCTGCTACTGCAGAAACAACTGTGTCTATAATATCCTGTTTTCCCTGTTTTACACAAAGTTTAAGTGATGCAAAATCAGCACCTGTATACTTGAATTTTGCTCTGTATGTGTCGTCACTTGCAAGCTCTGTTTCAGCAATATGCTTGATGTTACCGCTTTCGTCTTCCAAAAGCAAGGTAATAATATCGCCTTCCGCACCATCAAACTGACCTGTAACATTTACAATATGTGTGCTTTCCAACACGTTTGCTTCAAGACCTGTTGCATCGATAGCAAATGTAGCTACAGGAGTGCATAAAAGCATAGATAATGCAAGCAAAATACTTATAATTTTTTTCATAAAAACCCCTTCTTTCTTATATGTTATTTGATCATATCACAACCACACAAAAAAAGCAAGCCTTTCGGCTTACTTTTTTTTACTAATCCCAAATTCCTGTATCATCTACTGCCTTCTGTGCTGCGGCATTGATGATTTTTCTTGCTTCTTCTGTAATAGGGTATGATTTATTTGTGTATGTGTTATCAAGAACCGAGTTTCCTGTTAAGCATCTGTACCACACAAGAGCAATTAAATATCTGCCAAATCTCTGACTCATATGATAACTGTCACGATGGAGTGATACCACACCCTGGGATTCTTCGGTGTTTTCCGTTGCTAAATATTTATTAACATCGTCCCACGCAGCTGTTCCTGTGTATGTTGTATCAAACATTTCGCTTTGTCTTGCGATTGTTACCGCCTCACTTGAAGGAATGTAACGAAGTGGTTTTCCGTCCAAGGAAATCGGAAGTCCCGATTCTGTTTCAAATGTTGCAAGTACTTTTCTTGCAGTTTCATTGTTTTTATCAATCAACTTTGTCATATAATCTCTGTCGCCTTTGTAACCTTTCACAAAGCCTTCGATGAGCGATCCTTTTTCGTTTGACCAAGTCTTATGAATTACAATTTCAGCCTTTGGCTGTCTTTCTCTTATATACATTACAATATTTTCAGCATCATTAAGATACTGGTCTGCTTTGCCGTTTAATATACTGCTCTGAATTGTGATAAAATCATATTCTGTGCCATCTTCTAAAAAGTGTGCAATATCAACTTTTTCACCGTTTTCAGTGTATTTCTTTCTTCCTTCTTCGGTTGAAGCATTCCATGTATTCCAGTGCTTTGTGAATGTTGCGCCACTCTGTTGAGCAAGACGAATCTGAATATCAACACCCTCTAGGGCAGCAATATCGTCAAGATACTGAACGGCATCAACTGCATAACTGTTACCGATTGCAAGCACCTTTATAGTCTTCTGCGGACCATTAGATATCCCCGCAAGCGGAATATTTATTTTCGGGCTGGTCCACATAAACACCTTTATTTTTGCAATATTATCTGATGTTTTATAATCTTGTGCAAAAATTTCAGGTTGCTTACCGTCTTTTTTACTGTTTACAACAGCTTTATTCAAAACTTTGTTTTTATCATAGTATGCAACAAGCATCTGGCATTCGTCGCCCGCTTCGTCGTACTGATTTTTTATTTCAGCAACCTTGTCTGCATTAAGTGTTGAAGAAGCAAGCTCTAAATCATAAGTAGCCGATTTACCTTCTGCAGTTGCAGAAATAACAGAGTTTGTTACATCCTCGCCCCCGCATTTAACTTCCAGAACCACGTCTTTAAGATCTGAATAATTAAACTGTACGTTGTACTCACCATTTTCTTCAACAGAATACTGATTTTTATATACAGCGCTGTTTCCGTATTTCAATGCCACACTGATTTTCTTACCGCCTTCTTCGAGCTTGCCTGTTACTTTAATTACATTAGTTGCAGGTGCCGCCACAACAGATGTAACAATGCTCAAAACCATAGCCAAAGCA
Source organism: Clostridia bacterium (assembly GCA_045660065.1). Classification (GTDB taxonomy): domain Bacteria; phylum Bacillota; class Clostridia; order RGIG6154; family RGIG6154; genus RGIG2094. The sequence continues at coordinate 11,415 of JAZRDC010000029.1, read as the reverse complement.
AGCAATAAGCTTACTAATTTTTTCATATAAATCTCTCCCTTATCTGTTTTATATGTATACAGTAATTATATCAAACCGTCAAACTAATGTCAACAAAAAAAGCAAGCCTGAAGGCTTGCTTTTTTACTTTCATTAATTCCAGATACCTGATTCAATAACCGCTCTTTCTGCCGCATTGGTCAGGATTGCTCTTTCTTCGTCATTGATCTGATATTTTTCTGTTGGATTTACAAACTTGTTGTCTGCAACAGATTCACCTGTCAGGCAGCTGAACCATACAAGTCCAACCATATATCTTCCGTATTTGTTACTCAAGTGATAGCTGTCACGCTGAAGTGAAGGTCTGTCAGGATGTGTTTGTTCCATATTTTCAGGCTGTTTGTATGTTGTCCACTCGTAGTTACCGCTATGTGTTGTCTGGAACATCGGATTTTCTCTTGCGATTGTTACCGCATCACCTGAAGGAATATAACGGAGTGGTTTTCCGCCCGGTGAAACCTCCAGACCTGAATCTGTTACGACTTTGCCCAAAACTTCTCTTGCATTTTCTACACACCATTTAATTTCTTGTGTCATAAATTCCTGACTGTCTTGGTATTTTTCTTCAAATGCTTCTACAGGCGAGTTATGTTCACAAGACCATGTCTGATGGATTAAAATTTCTGCAGTCGGTTGTTTTTCTCTTAAATATTTAACAACATTTTCTGCATTCTCAAGAAATGTTTCTCTGTCACCACTGTCCGCGTTGTTCTGTTGAATTGTAATGTAATCGTATCTTGTACCATCTTCCAAAAAGTGAGAAATATCAACTTTTTCACCATTTTCACTATATTTCTTTCTGTCTTCTTCAGTAGATGCATTCCATGTGTTCCAGTGCTTTGTAAATGTAGCACCGCTCTGCTGAGCAATACGAAGCACCATATTATATCCTTCTGATTCTGCAATCTGGCCAAGATATGTATAAGCATCTACCGCATAACTGTTACCGATAGCCAATACTCTGATTGTGTCGTTTTTCTTACCTTCAACAGATTCTGCCAAAGGAATCATTGTTTTTGTGTTATCCCACATAAATACTTTGATTTTTTCGGCGTCATCAGGAATTTTGAAGTCTTCAGCAAAAATACTAAAGCCTTCCCCAATCTGTTGGTCGTTTATTATAACATTCTGCAGAGTGTTATTTTTGCCATAATATGCAACAACAACCTGATAAGTTTTTCCTGCAACATTGTAGTAGTTTTCTATTTCTGCAACAATTTCAGTATTTACAGGTGAATTTACAACATCTAACGTGTAAACAATGGCTTCTTTTTCTGCAACTGCAGAAACAACAGATTTTGTTACATCTTCTTTGCCCTGTTTAACCTGAAGTGTAAGACCTGTAACATCCTCGCATTTAAAACGTATTCTGTATTCACCGTTGTTTTCAACAGGAACTTCGTTAATGTGTTTTATTTCTTCTCCATCCAAAATCAACACATTGACGGTACTGCCACCATTTTCAAGCTTGCCTACAACGTTTACAATATTTGTGCTTTCAAGAACAGTTGCATCAGGTGTAGCACAAACAGTTGTAACAAAGCTTAAAACCATAGCCAAAGCAAGCAATAAGCTTAATGCTTTTTTCATATAAATCTCTCCCTTATCTGTTTATATATATATATATATGGTAATTATATCATACCATTAGACTAATGTCAACATAAAAAGCAAGTCCAAAGACTTGCTTTTTATGCTTTTATCAGTTCCAAAGTCCTGATTCATCTACCGCTCTCTGTGCCGCATTGGTCAGGATTGCTCTTTCTTCGTCATTGATCTGATATTTTTCTGTTGGATTTACAAAATCATTATTTTCAATTGAATTGCCTGTTAAACATCTGAACCAAACCAGAGCAACCAAGTACCTTCCGTATTTATAGCTTAAGTGATAGCTGTCACGGTGGAGTGAAACTCTGTCGGGATATAATTTTTCCATATTTTCAGGTTCTTTGTATGTTGTCCATGTGTAATTACCATTATGTGTTGTCTGGAACATTGGGCTTTGTCTTGCAATATTTACAGCATCGCCTGCAGGAATAACACGGAGTGGTTTTCCGCCCGGAGAAACCTCTAAACCTGAATCAGTTTTAAGTTTACCCAAAACTTCACTTGCATTATTTACACACCAGTCAATTTCTTCTGTCATCCATTCCTGATTACTCTTATAATAATCTTCAAATGCTTCAACAGGTGAGCCTTTTTCGTTTGACCATGTTTTGTGAATTAAAATTTCAGCGGTTGGCTGTTTTTCTCTTAAATATTTCACAACATTTTCTGCATTTTCAAGATATTTTTCCCTGTCACCGCTTGATGCACTACTCTGCTGAATTGTGATAAAGTCATATTCTGTACCATCTTCCAAAAAGTGTGCGATGTCAACTGCTTCCCCATTTTCGGTATATTTCTTTCTGCCTGCTTCTGTTTCTGCAGTCCATACCTTCCAATGCTTTGTAAATGTTGCACCGCCCATCTGTGCGATACGAAGCTCTAAATTAACTCCTTCCAAAACCGCAATATCGTCGAGATATGCGTAAGCATCTACCGCGTAGCTGTTACCGATTGCAAGAACCTTTATAGTTCTTTGTGGTTTTGATCCTGCAAGAGGAATGTTAACCTTTCCGCCGCCTAACATAAATACTTTGATTTTCGCAGCACCTTCCTGTGCTTTGTAGCCTTCTGCCAGAATGTCAAGCCCGTCTGCCTTTTTGCTTACTGCCACATTCTGCAATTTGTTGTTTTTGTCATAGCTTACAACCGCAATTAAATAATCATCGCTTACTCCATCATAAAGCTCTTTGATTCCCGCAACTTTTTCTGCGCTGATTGCAGAATTTACAACATCTGCATCACAAACAACATTTTTGCTTTCTGCATAAGCCGAAGTGACTGTTGTTGTAACATCTTCTCCGCCCTGAGTTACCTGCAACACAAGATCTTTAACATCTGAATGTTGAAATGTTATATTATATTCACCATTTTCTCCAACCTTAAACTGATTCATAAACACAGCAGAGTTTCCGTATTTGAGCGAAACTTTAATTGCTTTTGATGCATCTTCAACCTTACCTGATACATGAATGGTTTGTTTTGAAGATGCCGCCAAGGCAGTTGTTGCAAAGCTTAAAACAAGCACAACAACAAGCATTAAACTTACTATTTTTTTCATAAAATTCTCCTCTTTTTTCTTAATATACTAATTATACCAAAGACGCCACTTTTCTGTCAATGGTTATTTTATAACGATACATACCGCTATACCAAAAGCTTAAATCATAAAATCCCATAAATGAGCAAAAAGAGATAGGAAAAAATTCTCAGAATGGGCAAACCGAATCCGAAGCTGTACAAAGGCACAGCGAGTTAGGTGAGGTTTGTTCCATAATAAAAGGCTAAGAATTTCATTCTTAGCCTTTTATGTTCTGAGGATTTTTAACATCCCATTTTATTAGTTCCAGAGTCCTGTGCTATTTACCGCATCCTGTGCCGCCTTGTTAATAACAGGTCTTGCATCTTCAGGAATAGGATATGTTTTATTTGTGTATGTGTTATCAATTACAGAGTTACCTGTAAGGCAAGCATACCATGTAAGAGCTGTCAAATATCTGCCATAGTTGTAACTGCAATGATATGAGTCACGATGAAGTGTACGAACTACTGTTGTGTCAACTCTTGGATTATCATCAACAGGAAGTGAACTGTCTTTGTGGATATATTCTGTGTCAAACATCGGGTTTTGTCTTGCATTCATAAATGCAATGCCTGTAGGAATGTAACGAAGTGGTTTTCCGTCCAACGAAACAGGAAGACCTGAGTCTGTTGTGAGGGTTGCAGCGTGGGCACAGTATCTTGTTACTGTATCTACGATTGCATCGTGCATAGTCTGCTGGTCTTTATTGTAATTTTTAAAGCCCGGATGTGTTGAGCCTTTTTCGTATGCCCATGTTGCCTGGAAAACAATTTCAGCTTTTGGCTGTTTTTCTCTTAAATATTTAAGTGCATCGTCTGCACCGTCTGCTATATATGTATCATACATACCGCTGTATGAACTGAGCTGCTGAATTGTAATAAAGTCGTACTGATTATTGTCAAGGAAATCGTCGATGCTCTTTGTTTTGTCGTCGTATACTTTTCTGCTTTCTTCATCTATTGCACTCCACGCATTCCAGTGCTTCGAAATTCTTGAGCCGCCGATTGTCGCAGTATCCACAATCATATTGATTCCTGCTTCTTTTGCAATACTCTCAAGATAAGCACAAGGGTCGTTTGTGAAGCTGTTACCGATTGCAAGAACTCTGATTGTATCATTCTTCTTACCTGTAACTTCTTTTGCCAAAGGAATCATTGTTTTAAGGCTATCCCACATAAATACTTTGATTTTCTTTGTTTCTTCAGGGATTTCATAATCAAGACTTTCTGTTGTTTTATCTTCAGCAACAGTTTTTTCATCTCTTACATAACATTTAAAAGCTTGTTATCTTCACCGTAGTATGCAAGCATAATAACATAAGTTTTCCCTGCAACATTGAAATAGTTTTCAATTTCAGCATCAATATATGTTTTGTTTGAGTTTACAACATTTAATTCATAAGAAACTGCTTCTTTTTCAGAAATTGCAGAAACTACTGAACCTGTAACATCTTCGTTGCCCTGTTTTACTGCAAGTGAAAGGCCTGCAATATCACCGTTATACATAAATTTTGCTCTGTATGAACCGTCCTCATCTATATCAAACTCGTTGATATATTTAACGGTTTCTCCGTCCATAAGCAAAATATTAACAGTTTCGCCTTCTGCATAACCTGTTACGTTTACAACGTTTGTGCTTTCCAATACTTTTGAATCAGGTGTTGCAGCACTGACTGATACAACACTTAAAAGCATTGCAAATACAAGAAAAATACTGATTAATTTTTTCATATTCTACATCCTTCTTTCGGTATAAAATTATACACTATAATTATACAACAAAAATTTCAAAAAATCAATTGCGCAATTGAAAAAGTATCCTTTTATATAAATTTTGTATCCATATATATAAAAACATCCTTTGCGAGTGTATTTAAAACACTCACAAAGGGTAAATCTTTAGTGATTATTCAAATTAATTCCATCTGCCGTATGCATCTAATGCGTCTTGTGCTGCATTTTTAAGAATATCTGCAGCATTGGCATCTATAGTATTACCATTATACTGGTGTGTATAAGTTGTTGCAATCGGTGAATTTCCGCTAAGTGCTCCATACCATACAAGAGCGCCTAAGTATCTTCCGTAAAGGTGGCTTGAATGGTAACCATCTCTGTGGAGAGTATAAACTGTTGGGTCAACACCTGATACACCTTTTACATACTTAGTATCAAATATTTCATTTTTCTTTGCATTTGTAAATGCATCACCTGTTGGAATGTAACGAAGTGACTTTCCGTCTAATGAAATAGGAGCACCATCGTCTGTTTTAACTTCTGCCAAGCGTGCACAAGCAACCTTAATTGTTTCGTTAATCATATCCTGCATTTTATCAGCATCGTGGTCATAATTTCCGAATTTATAATGATCTGAATTATCTTCATAAGCCCATGTCTGCTGCAAAATGATTTCTGCTGTTGGCTGATACTGTCTGATAAGTTTTGCAAGATTTTCTGCACAGTTGTCATAATCAACATCAGTAAGATGTTCATATTCATCAAAACCATAAGATTCAATCAATCCGCTATCGTTACTTACCTGCTGGAATGTAATGATGTCATAATAGCCAACTTTGTTCATTAAGCCATTTGGATCTAAATAATCTACAAGTTTGTTCTGGTATACAGTTTCGCCATTTACAGTTGTTGAGTTGTACCAGTTGTTACCCGCTACATGGTTTTGCCAGTGTCCAAGAATTGATGCACCACCATGTGTTGCTTTTGTGATATTCAATGTGATTCCGTCTGCTGTTGCAATAGGTTTTAAGTATGCAGTAGGGTCATCTGTAAAGCTGTTACCAATTGCTAAAACTTTAAGTTCCTTTGCGGGTCTTGTTGTTTTTTCTTTAGCCAAAGGAATCATTTTTTCAACGCTGTCCCAGATATATGACTTGATTTTTGCAGTGCCTTCAGGAATTTCAAGTTCTACTTTTGATGATGTTTCATCAAATTCTACAGCTTTTTTATCTTGGATTTCAACATCGATAAGTGTTCCTGCTTCATCATAGAAAGCAACCATCATAGTATAAGTTTTGCCTTCAATGTTAAAGTAGTTTTTAAATTCTGCTAATGTTTTTGTGGTGTCTTCCAATGTTGTAGCCCCAAAAGTCAAAGTAAATGCTTCGCTTTCTGTAACCGCTGAAACAACTGAATCAGTTACATCTGCACTTCCTTGCTTTACCTGAAGTTTAAGACCGTCTGTGCTTTCTGCAAACTTAAACTTTGCACGATATGCACCATCTGCTTCAGGCTTTACTTCCTGAATATGCTTAACTTCATTGTTTGCATCTAACAAAAGAAGGTTCACATAACTTCCGCTTTCAACTTTACCTGTAACATTTACAATACTTGTTGCGTCATACTTTTCTGCAACAGGTGCTGCCATTGCTGTGCTTACCAAGCTAAATGCCATAGCAAGCACTAACATAATGCTTAATAATTTTTTCATTTTCTTTTCTCCTCTTTATTTTGTATATGCTTTAAGAATTGAGTCGCTTTCTACGATTGCTTCGTAGAATTTCTGCGCCGCAACATCTGCACCTCTTAAGTTTGTGTGAGTTGTGTCTAATGAATAGCCTAACGGATTTCCGTTTTTGTCTGTTTCTTCTTCAAAGTTTCCGGGAACATATTTATTATCTTCTGTTATCTGATCAAAAGAATATATGATTTCACCGTCTTTATCCCCTGTCATATATCTTGTATCTCTGAAGTAGTAACCTCTTAAATTATCAACAGAACCAAGTCTGTCAATTTCTTCGTTATAAAAATCTGTAATAGCCTGTTCACAGGTAATAAAGTCAGAACCTGTAAGTTCTGCAAATTCTCTTTTACATTCTGTTACTGTATGTCTTGTTGATGAAAACTGCAGTTTACCGTCAACTACTGTTCCTGCATCTGCAGTTACACCTGCAAAAATCACTTTTCCGCCTTTTGCAACTACATCATCATACATAGCACGAAGATTTGCTTTGAATTTTTCAGGTGAGAATTTGCCATCCTCGCCAACTGTTTTTCCTCTGTCATTACCGCCAAGTTCAATAATTACAATTGAGCCCGGTTCTACCCATCTCATTACGTTTGGCCAGTAACCTGTACCTGTTGAATCATCTAAAAATGTTGTTGTTGATGCGCCTGATACTGATTCGTTGTAGTATGTAACAAATTCAGGATTAAAGTAATCTCTTAAGAATCTGCCAAAGCCTTCCAATGGATAATGAGTTGCTTTACCACCATTTGTTCTTGGCCAATCCTGTGCAGTTGAAGCACCAACTAAAATTACATTGATTTTGTCAAGCTTACCTTCGTTTGAATCACCGAAAGGAATAAGCTTGTCTTTATTCCACGCAAAAGCTTTAGCACGGATTGTTCCATCAGGAAGATCAATGATATCTGTCTGAATTGTCTTTACAGGGTCTGCAAAGTTGATTGTTTCTTTATCAAAAATCTTTGTACCCAAAAGTTTGTTGTTTTCGCCATAGCAAGCAATAATAGGTGAAAAACTTTCATCTAAACCATATGTATTTTCTACTTTGATATAAGCCTGAACGCCATCTGTTTTTTCAAAAGTATATTTTGACTGGTATGTTGCATTTGTAATTCCTCTGTCAGCATTATTGTATGTATATACCGGCATTTCGCCCCAATCCTTCTGGTTGAAAGCACCGCCTCTGTCTGAAAGAAGCACGATGTTAACGTTCATAAGTTTTGATACTCCGTTGATGTCAGCTTCAATAAGAGCATCGTTAATAACTTTGCCGTTGTAATAAACTTTAAGAACTGAGTTGTCTGATGCTACGCATTTGAATTTTGCATCAAATCTGCCAAGTTCGTCTAACTTTAATTCTGTTGCATAAGCAACTCTTTCGGTTTCACGACCTAAGTCTTCAATAATTGCCACAGTTACAACCGAATTGTCCACAATGTCTTCTGCAGCAATTCTGCCTTTGATATTAACAACTGAACTATCCTGATGCTTTCCTGCCTCAAATTCTGCAGCTGACACACTAAATGCCATTGAAAGTGCAAGAACCAGTGTTAAAATTTTAATAAATGTCTTTTTCATATAAATTTCCCCTTTCACATCTATACATATTTAATTATATAACAATATGATTTTGTTGTCAATAAAAAATGGGAATATAACAAAAAAAAAAATCCACCCTTTTCAGGGTGGATTTATAATGCATTATACTAATTCGATAACTGCCTGTGATGCACCGTCTCCTCTTCTTGGAGCCATCTTAATGATTCTGGTGTATCCGCCGTTTCTTTCTGCATATTTTGGAGCAATTTCATTGAACAGTTTTGTAACAACGTCTTCTTTTGTGATGAAAGCGAGAGCCTGACGTCTTGTGTGAAGAGTGTTCTTCTTACCAAGAGTGATCATTTTTTCTGCTAAACATCTAACTTCTTTAGCTCTGGTTTCTGTTGTAACCATTTTGCCATTTTCCAAAAGTGAAGTTGTTAAATTTCTGAGCATTGCCTGTCTGTGGGCTGTTGCACGGCCCAACTTTCTTGTACCTGGCATTTTAAAACCTCCTTTGTGTAGGAATAAAACTAACGATTAGACTTATTCGTCTTCTTCTTTTCTCAAATTAAGTCCAAGGCTTGCCATCTTGTTAAGAACTTCTTCCAAAGATTTCTTACCAAGATTTCTGACTCTCATCATATCTTCCTCGGTCTTACCTGCTAAATCTTCAACAGTGTTAACACCTGCACGTTTCAAGCAGTTGTATGAACGAACTGACAAATCGAGTTCTTCAATTGTCATTTCCATAACTCTGTCTTTTCTTGTATCAGTTTTGCTTACCAATACTTCAGTATGAGCAGCACCTTCTGATAAATCAAGGAAAAGTTTCAAGTGTTCTGTCAAAATCTGAGCAGCAAGGCTTACAGCTTTGTCAGGCTGGATTGTACCGTTTGTCCAAACTTCAACTGTAAGTTTATCGTAGTCGGTAACGTGACCAACACGAGTGTTTTCTATCTGATAGTTAACCTTTGTAATTGGTGTATAGATTGAGTCAACAGGAATAATTCCGATAATTGACTGGCTTTCCATACGGTTTTTATCAGCAGAAACATATCCTCTGCCTGTTGTAAGAGTGATTTCCATATTAAGTTTTGCATCTTCGTTAAGTGATGCAATGTGAAGTTCAGGATTTAAGATTTCAACGCCTGAATCGGCTTTGATATCTCCTGCTGTAACTTCGCATTTACCTGAAGCCTCGATATAAACTACCTTTGGACCAGGCTCGTGAAGTTTTACATGCAAATTCTTAATGTTAAGGATAATCTCAACAACATCTTCTTTAACACCCGGGATTGATGAAAATTCATGCTGAACACCATCAATTTTGATAAATGATGCAGCAGCGCCCGGTAATGAGGATAAAAGTGTACGTCTCAAAGAGTTACCAATAGTAATACCGTAGCCTCTTTCAAGCGGTTCAACGACAAATTTGCCGTATGTTCCGTCCTGAGCCATTTCGACGCACTCTATTTCAGGCTTTTGCATTTCTAACATATTAACCCTCCTTTATTGCCCACCGTCAAGGGCAGGAACGTTCGCTAGCCTCTAGTTTATTCTATTATTTAGAATACAACTCAACAATCAAGTGTTCTGCAATTTCGAGATCAATATCGTCTCTTGCAGGAGCAGCGATAACCTTAGCTTCTAAAGTATCTCTGTTATAATCAAGCCATTTTGGAACAGCTCTACCTGAGGTTGCTTCCAAAACTGCTTTAATTTTTTCTGAACCTCTGCTTGCTTCCTTCAATGTAATAACATCGCCTACTGAAACTAAGAAAGAAGGAATGTTAACTTTCTTACCGTTAACTAAAACATGACCGTGTCTTACAAGCTGTCTGGCTTCAGCACGTGATGTGCCGATACCTAATCTGTAAGCAACGTTGTCAAGTCTTGTTTCTAAGATTGACAACAAGTTTTCACCGGTGATACCCTGTTTCTTTTCAGCCAATTCAAAGTAATGTCTGAACTGACCTTCCAATATACCATAATAGCGTCTTGCTTTCTGTTTTTCTCTGAGCTGAACGCCATATTCTGACAATTTCTTTCTTCCCTGACCATGCTGACCCGGAGCATACTGTCTTTTCTTGATACTGCATTTATCAGTATAGCAACGTTCGCCTTTCAAGTAAAGCTTCATGCCCTCACGTCTGCAGAGTCTGCATACAGCACCTGTATATCTTGCCATATTACTCTAACCTCCGTTTTTATAAATTTAACAAAGTTATACCAAAATCACACTCTTCTTCTCTTTGGCGGTCTGCAACCGTTGTGAGGAATAGGTGTAACGTCTTTAATCATGTTTACATCAAGACCAACTGCCTGAAGTGCTCTGATAGCAGCTTCTCTTCCGGCACCAGGGCCCTTAACGTATACTTCTACGCTCTTAAGACCGTGTTCCTGAGCAGCTTTTGCTGCTGTTTCTGCTGCCATCTGTGCAGCAAACGGAGTTGATTTCTTTGAACCTTTGAAACCTAATTCGCCGGCACTTGCCCATGAAATAGCATTACCCTGAGTGTCAGTAATTGTAACAATAGTATTGTTAAAGGTTGAATTAATATGAACTGCACCTTTTTCAATATTCTTTTTCTCTCTACGTCTTCTGACGGTTTTCTTTGTAGCAGTTTTTGCCATCTCATTGCCTCCTTACTTCTTCTTATTCGCGATAGTCTTCTTAGGACCTTTTCTTGTTCTCGCATTAGTCTTTGTTCTCTGACCTCTGCAAGGAAGACCTCTTCTGTGTCTTAAACCTCTGTAACAGCCGATTTCCATAAGACGCTTGATATCAAGAGCTGTCTGACGTCTTAAGTCACCTTCTACTGTACATTCCTTATCGATAATATCACGAAGTTTTGAAACTTCATCTTCTGTCAAATCTTTAACTCTTGTATCAGGATTTACACCTGTTTTTTCAAGAAGTTTTCTCGATAAACTAACACCTATGCCATAGATATAAGTAAGTCCGATTTCAACACGTTTTTCACGTGGTAAGTCAACACCTGCTATTCTTGCCATAAAGTTACACCTCCTTTTATCAGCCTTGTTTCTGCTTGTGTTTAGGGTTTTCACAAATTACCATAATGTTTCCTTTGCGCTTAATGATTTTACATTTTTCGCAAATAGGTTTTACGGATGGTCTGACTTTCATAAAAAATAACCTCCATTTT
>JAZRDC010000028.1:0-1679 GCA_045660065.1 Clostridia bacterium | reverse complement strand
TGTAGCGGGAACTATATCAATATAGGCTTCCTTTTCAATAATCTTGTTAAGGTCTACTGAAACAATATCGCCCTCATTAACGGCTATTCCTGCGGCGGTAAGGATATCCTTAGCAGCAGCTTTTGAGGAAATGTGGGTGATCGTGTTTTCTCCGTAGGTAATGTAAACGGGGAAGGTTTCCTCAATCTCAATGGAGATTTTGTTGCCGTCCTTTGATGTGGATACTACATTGTAGTCATCGGAATAACCTGCATGACCTAAAATTGAGCGAACATCACCCTTTAATGTATAAAGGGTCTTGGTGTTGGTTCCGTCAAAAATGGAAACAACGTTTACCGAGAGGCAAAAATACACAGAAGTGGCAACAAGCAGAGCGCACATTCCGAGAATCGAAGCGATACGCGCAATTTTCTTAGCCACACCGGATACCTCTTTAGCGGTTTTTTCGATTTTCTTTTTAAACATAAATAACTCCTTTGACTTGCGCATTTGTTTGCGCAAATTTGGTGGTTTTTAGGATTAAAATACGTCCTCAAAACGAGGCGAAGTATATTATAAACAGCATTTAGTGAAATGTCAAACAAAATAAACAGCGCTGTTTTGTACAAAATGCACAAATAACAAAAAGATTTCAAAAAGTTACAACCTTGTAACAACTAAAAATACTGGATTTTTTACCAATTTTTACCATTCGCCTTGTGCAAACCTACAATTTTTGCCGTAAAACTTCCAATTGTGGGGGAGAAAGGCGGTTTTTGAGGGTGTTTTTGCCTAAAAAGACACAAGATATGTTTGTTTTTTTACCAAATTAACACTATATGGGGTGATTTTGAAATTTTCGCACAACTTATATGTATGTCCACTTTTTACTTATATGTATGTATATACACAAACTATTATGAAAATATGCAGAATTGCGCTTAATATATAACATTAAAATAACATTAAAGATATGCGTTTTCTCTTTATTTTTTTAGAATATTATGGTATAATAAATAGAATTATATTAGGAATTTCAAAAGGAACAGCAGATTAAAATGAAAACAAAGAAATACGAAATCAATAATATCATATTAGCGGCAATGTTTTTAAGTATAGGCTTTGTATTACCAATGTTTACAAGTCAAATTAAAGAAATTGGTGATACCTTGCTTCCCATGCACATTCCGGTTATGCTTTGCGGACTTATTTGCGGCAAAAAATACGGTTTTTGTGTAGGCTTTATTTTGCCTTTGCTCCGAGGATTTGTATTTGGAATGCCGCCAATTTATCCAAATGCCGTTTGGATGGCAATTGAACTTTTGACATACGGCTTTGTAATTGGTTTTATGTATTCTCGTATGAAGTCTAAAAAATTATTAGGTGTATACATAAGTCTGTTTACCGCTATGATAGCAGGCAGGCTGGCTTGGGGAATAAGCAAAGCAATTTTGCTGGGCTTTAATCATAAGCTTTTCACAGTATCAATGTTCATAGCAGGCGGCTTTATAGATGCTATCCCCGGAATAATACTTCAGCTTGTTTTGATACCTGCTATTATGACAATATTAAACAAAAGGAGAATACTTAAATGAAAAAGCTTTTCTTTCCGTACGGACAAACACAATTAGACTATGAGTTTGACGAAAAAGAGCTTGCGGGTGTGCTCACATCCTCTATTGAGGAATATATTCCAGATG
>JAZRDC010000027.1:0-5991 GCA_045660065.1 Clostridia bacterium | reverse complement strand
AGCACATTCAAAAAAGTGCAGGATGTAACCAATTGTTCAACAGGTTGCGGTGGTTGTCATCAGAAAGTTTTGGATATTATTTCTGAAATTATGAGCGGCGCAACGGCGTAAAATACATAGTTTAAAATTAAAGGGTTGAGTTTTGCTCAACCCTTTGTTGTATTTTACACATATTTTATTGATTTTAATGTAGATTTGTGTTAAAATATTGCATATACAGAATAAAAAAGGAGAAATATTATGAGAAAGAAACTTCAGGATAAAATGTTTGAAATAAGTTATCTGATTGAACTTTTTATATCTTTGCTTGTAGGTGTCGCTGTGATAATAATGACGGTGCGTGTAATCACCGATGTATTTAATTTAGCATTTTTCCAAACAGGTGTCGATTCACTTGTTGCGGTTTTAGATAAAGCAATCACACTTGCCATTGGTGCCGAACTTATAAAAATGCTTTGTAAGCACACCCCGGAAACTGTTATTGAAGTGTTGGCATTTGCTTTGGCTCGTAAACTTATTGTAGAACATTCTCTGCCTTTGGAAAATCTTGTTACAGTAGTTGCTATTGCAATACTTTTTGCGGTAAGAAGATTTTTGCTCAATCGCCACGATATGGTAGAAACTCCTGACGGTCTTGTGGAAATTGATGATGTGGAGGACAAAAATGCTTAAAAGATTTGTCAGTTATTATAAGCCTCATAAAAAAATGTTGGCTTTAGATATGCTTGCGGCACTTTTGATTTCGGTTATAGGTATGGTTTATCCTGTTGTAACCAATAAAATGCTTAACGAATACATTCCAAATAAAATGTATAAAGTTATCGTAATTTCAGGAATTGTGGTACTTGCACTTTATATAATCAGAATGTATCTTCGTTATTTTGTGCAGTACTACGGTCATATAATCGGCGTAAAAATGCAGTCCGAAATGAGAGTAGATTTGTTTAAGCATCTTCAGAAACTTCCATATAAATTTTATGATAATAACGAAACAGGCAAAATAATGACAAGAATAACCAGTGATTTGTTTGAAGTGTGTGAACTTGCTCATCACGGACCTGAAAACATTTTAATCAGTTCTGTTATGATAGTAATGTCATTTACTTATCTTGCAACAATTGACTGGATTTTAACACTTATAATCTTTGCTTGTGTACCAGTTTTAATGGTGGTTACTTTTTATTGCAGAAAGGCAATGAAATCTGCTTTTAACGACAGAAGAAAAAGTAATGCAATAATAAATGCTTCTGTTGAAAGTAGTATTACGGGTATAAGGGTAACGAAAGCATATACAAACGCTGAATGTGAAATCAAAAAGTTTAAAAAAGGTGATGAAGAATTTGTTGATTCATCAAAAAGAGCATATGATGCTATGGCAAAATTTCATTCTTCAACAACCTTTATTACCGATATTTTCAATGTGTTTATTTTAATTGCAGGCGGATTGTTCTTGTATTCCGGAAGAATTTCGTTTGGAGATTATTCTACCTTTATTGTATCTGTAAACTTGTTTATCAATCCGGTTACAACGCTGATTGGATTTATGGAACAGTTTCAGAATGGTGTCAGCGGATTTAAGCGTTTTGTTGAAATTATGGAGGAAGAACCTGAAACAGATGGTGAAAATGCTTTTGAACTTTGTGGTGTCAATGGCGAGATTGAATTTAAAAATGTTTCTTTTTCATATGATGCAACAAAAGAGGTTCTTGATAATGTAAACCTGAAAATTGAAAAAGGCAAAAAACTCGCCCTGGTTGGGCCTTCAGGTGGTGGTAAAACAACGATTTGTCACTTGCTTCCGAATTTTTATAAATTAGAAGATGATGGCGGAGATATTTTGATTGACGGCAAAAGTACCAGAAATCTCACTCTTGAATCAGTCAGAAAAAATATCGGTATTGTTCAGCAGGATGTATTTTTGTTTGCAGGTACAATCAAAGATAATATTTTATATGGAAAACCTGATGCAACTGAACAAGAAATTATTGATGCTGCAAAAAAGGCTAATATCCATGATTATATTCTGACTTTGAAAAATGGCTACGACACAGAGATAGGAGAGCGTGGAGTTAAACTTTCAGGCGGTCAGAAACAAAGAATAAGTATTGCAAGAGTGTTTCTGAAAAACCCTGCAATTTTAATTCTTGACGAAGCAACAAGTGCTCTTGATAATACCACAGAAGTACATATCCAGGAAGCCTTGGACGAACTTTGCAGGGGTAGAACTACATTGGTAGTTGCACACCGTCTTTCAACAATCAGAAACGCAGATGAAATTGTTGTGGTAATAAACGGCAAAATTTCTGAGCGTGGAACTCACGAAGAATTAATTAAAAAAGGCGGTACATATAAAGACCTCTACGCTTTGCAGTTCAGAGATAACGACTTTTTCGAGTAAGGCATTATAATAATTAAAAAACTGACTTTTTAACAAAGTCAGTTTTTTTGTTTTAAGGTTTTAAGATATTCTTTTATATCTTTTGGGATTTTATAACTTTCAATGGCTTTTTGTATGGCTTTGTTGTGTGTCCATACATCTAAAATTTTGTTTTCAATATAGGGAAGAGTCTTTTCATATTGCTTTGCTAAAAGTTCTGCAAAATACCAACTGACTGCCATTTTCACATAGTATCCATCAGATTTTACAGAAGAAACTGATTTTAAAAAGTCTTCACTGAAATTATCTCCTGAGTACAGCTTCATCAAAAGAATTATTCCATATCTTACAGTATAAGTTTTATCATATGTCAGCCACTTTTGAACATAAGGAAGTAGTTTATCAGTGTTTTGCTTAAACACAGGCGGTAAAAATGAATCACAGGTTGCCCAGTTATCAATAAATGGCAGAAACTTTTCGGTTTCAGCAATTGCTTTGTCAAAATCTTTGATATTTTCTATCAAAAAAGCATGAACGTTATCTTCTTCGTAATATTCGTGTGGAAGTGCATTCAAAAAATCTTTACTTTCTTCAGATTTATAAAACTCTTTCGCAATCTTTCTCAAAACAGGTATACGAACACCAATTATTAATTCCTGTGGAACGGTAGGGATAAGTTTTGAGTTGAAAGTTTTATATTTTATATCCTGGTGCTTTAAAAGTACATTTTGTATATCCATATAACTTCCTCCTGGATTTTAGTATAACACTAACATATCACCATTGCAAGGAATTTTCATAGTATAAACTAAAAGGAGTAGTTATAAATGGAAAAAATATGCAGGTTGAATATGTTAAATATAGGTGATAGTGCCAAAGTGTTAAGGCTTGAAAATAAAGGAAGTATCAGAAGAAGACTTTTTGATTTAGGAATTATTGAAGGTAGTGAAATTGTTTGTGTGTTAAAATCTCCCTTTAATGACCCTTGCGCCTATTGTGTAAAGGGGGCAGTAGTTGCTATAAGAAATATTGACAGCAAAAAGATTATTGTGAGGTGTAATAATGGCTGAAAAGGTATTGACGGTAGCATTAGCAGGAAATCCTAATGTGGGTAAAAGTACTCTGTTTAATGCAATAACAGGTTTGAAGCAACATACGGGAAATTGGGCAGGAAAAACTGTAGGAAACGCTTTAGGAGAAGCAGAATTTAAAGATACAAAATTTATTTTTGCAGATATTCCGGGCACGTACTCATTGTTTGCGCACTCGGCAGAAGAAGAAATCGCAAGAGATTATATTCTTTTTGAAAATCCTGATAAAGTTGCAGTAGTATGCGACGCAACCTGCCTGGAAAGAAATTTAAATCTTGTTATGCAAACTCTGGAGATTACTGAAAATGTTGTAGTATGCGTTAATCTTATGGATGAAGCGGAGCGGAAAAATATAAAAATTGATATAAAAAGACTTTCTTTAAATTTGGGGGTACCTGTTATATCAACTTGCGCCTCAAAAAAGAAGGG
The DNA here is from genome assembly GCA_045660065.1 of Clostridia bacterium. Lineage (GTDB taxonomy): Bacteria > Bacillota > Clostridia > RGIG6154 > RGIG6154 > RGIG2094. Next base: position 2,094 of record JAZRDC010000027.1, on the reverse strand, counting down.
GATAGATAAATTGCTGAAAAACCTGTGTATAAATGAGATAAATACAAATGTTAAAAAAATTACATATCCAGAACCAATTGAAAGTGCAGTTAAAAATATAGAAAAAGTTATTGAAATGGAAAATATTTGCCCAAATATTAATTCAAGGTGGCTGTCAGCAAGACTAATAGAAAATGCTCAGGAAATCGACAAGAAAATCAAAGAAAAAACTGGCATTGATTTGTTTGAAAATAAAAAAATCAGAAATGTAGTAGAAAAGGAAATAGAAAAACTTATTAAAATGGGATTTTCGGTCGAAACTATAAATGACCTGACAGCAAAAGCAGCAGCAGATAGTGCAAGAAAAGCCGCTGAAGGCGTGGTTACAATCAAAGATAATAACTATCTGTTAAGAGACAGAAAAATTGACAGAGTTCTTACAGGCAGACTAACAGGTATTCCGGTTATGGCGCTTCTTTTAGGACTTGTTTTCTGGATAACTATTTATGGCGCTAATATTCCATCGGAGTTTCTTTCAAAATATCTGTTTAAAATTGAGGAAGTGCTGTATAACCTGGCAATTTCAGTTGGTGTTCCGGAATTTATTTATCAGCCGCTCATTTTGGGTGTATACAGAGTTGTTGCGTGGGTTGTTTCAGTAATGCTTCCGCCTATGGCTATATTTTTTCCGTTGTTTACAATTTTAGAAGATTTGGGATATCTTCCAAGGATTGCATTTAATCTCGATAAAGCCTTTGAAAAATGCCGCACCTGCGGTAAACAGGCGCTTACTATGTGTATGGGATTTGGTTGCAACGCAGTAGGAGTTACAGGTGCAAGAATTATTGACTCAGAAAGAGAAAGACTTATTGCAATAATCACAAACAGTTTTGTTCCTTGTAATGGCAGATTTCCTTTTCTTGCCGCCCTAATTTCAATGTTTTTTGTGTTTAATGCAAGGAATAACTTTGCATCAGTTACAGGAGCAATAATACTTATGGCATTTATTGTGCTTGGAGTAACAATGACCTTGCTTGTGTCAAAACTCCTTAGTGAAACTTTGCTAAAAGGAGTTCCATCTTCATTTACTTTAGAACTTCCACCATACAGAAAACCAAAATGGGGACAAATAATAGTAAGATCGGTATTAGACAGAACTGTGTTTGTACTTGGAAGAGCAATAATTTCGGCAGCCCCTGCAGGACTTATAATATGGGTGTTTGCAAATGTAAATATTGATGGAATAACTTTGCTTAACCATATCAGTAACTTTTTTGATCCCTTTGCAAGACTTTTAGGATTAGACGGAGTAATTCTTTTTGCATTTATCTTAGGGCTTCCTGCAAACGAGATTGTACTGCCGATTATTCTGATGTCGTATATGTCAGGTGAAAGCCTGACACAACTTTCAGATTTATCATTAATAAGAGATATTCTGCTAAAAAATGGCTGGACTAATGTAACTGCAGTTTGTACTATGATTTTTTCTCTCTTTCACTGGCCTTGTTCAACAACGCTTATGACCATAAAAAAAGAAACGGGGAGCGTAAAATGGACTATTCTTTCTGCAATTCTTCCGACTCTGACGGGAATGATATTGTGCTTTTTAATTTCAAACATTTTTAAGTAAATTACCATCCTGCAAAAACAGAATAAAAAGATTGTTATTTGCCGCATTATATGTTATAATGAATTTGCATAATCGCATTACTTCAGAGGAGTTTGTGTTATGAAAAACGGTTATTCTTATTTTAAAAATACCGAATGTGAATATTTCCCTTGCCACAAAACGGAAGGCGAGAATTTTAACTGCCTGTTTTGCTATTGTCCGCTTTATGCTTTAGGCGATAAGTGCGGCGGAAATTTTGTCTATACAGAAAACGGAACAAAAGACTGCTCGAACTGTCTCATTCCTCATAGTGAAAGCGGGTATTCACATATAATATCAAAATTCCCCGAGATTTCTAAAATTGCTAAGAAAACCAAATAAGACCATCGTCGATGGTCTTATTTTTATAATCGCAAAATGCCCTCTTAGGGTTCAAGTCCCTGTTTATTTTGCAAAACAAAAAAGACACCAACAGGTGTCTTTTTGTTTTGGTGCGGATGAAGGGA
>JAZRDC010000026.1:0-80775 GCA_045660065.1 Clostridia bacterium | reverse complement strand
GCACAGGGTAGCGGAACTAACGCAATAAGTGCTAAATTAAAAGAAAACAAAGTAATAGGCTCTGAACTTTTATTCAGAGTTTATTCAAGATTTGCTGATAAAACCTATCATTCGGGTGCCCATGAATTTTCTTCAAAAAGTTATAAAAGTATTTCAGAAGAACTTTCAAAACCTGCAAAACCCAAAACAGTTTTGGTTACCATACCCGAAGGTTTTGAACAGCGTGAGATTGCAGAACTTTTAGAGGAAAAAGGCGTTGTAACTGCCAAAGAATTTAATGATGCGGCAAAACTTGAAAATTTTGATTACTGGTTTTTAAAAGATATCAAAAAAAGAGATATTGAGCTTGAAGGATACCTTTTCCCTGATACTTATGAATTCAGTCTTGATGAAAGTGCTGAAAGCATTATTAAAAAAATGCTTGATAATTTCAATTCAAAATTCACTCCTGATATGAAAAACAAGGCAAATCAACTTGGATTTTCTACTGATGAACTTATCACAATGGCATCTGTTGTGGAAAGAGAAGCCGCATCAAAAGATGAACTTTCATTAGTTGCAGGCGTGTTTTATAACAGACTTGACAGTACAAGAGAACCTGGCGGACTTTTGCAGTCCTGTGCAACGGTTCAGTATATTTTAGAAGAAAGAAAGCCTGTTCTTACATGGGCAGATACAAAAATTAAATCAGATTACAATACTTATATCAATAAAGGTTTGCCGGTAGGTCCTATTGCTTCACCGGGACTTAATTGTATTAATGCGGCACTTAACCCCGCAAAAACAGATTATCTATATTTTTGTGCTGACGGAAATGGTAAGCACTACTTTGCAAAAACTTTAAGCGGACATGAAGAAAATATGAAGAAAGCAGGCCTGATGTAATTGGCAGGAGAAAAAATTAATTATGACTATATAACTGAATATCTTCATCAGGTTTTGCCTGAAAGCAAAGGCTATCTTAAAGAGATGGAAGACTATGCTCACGAATATGAAGTTCCGATTATTCATAAAGAAATGAAATCTTTTTTAGAGGTTTTGTGCAAAATGCAAAAGCCTTTGAAAATTTTAGAAATTGGGACTGCAATTGGATATTCAGCATCAGTTATGGCTTTGGCATCAGGGGAAAAGTGCCATATCACAACAATTGAAAGAGACAGCGATATGACAACCCTTGCTTTGAATAATATAGAAAAACTCGGGCTTTCAGACAGAATTCGTGTTATAGAAGGAGACGGACTTGAAGTTTTATCTTGTCTTTCTTCAAAATATGATATGATTTTTATAGATGCCGCTAAAGGGTACTATAACGAGTTTTTTGATTATGCAATAAATCTTATAAACGACGGCGGTCTGATAGTTTCAGATAACGTTTTATACAAAGGTATGACGGCAGAAGATTTATTGGTTAAAAGAAGACAAAAAACCATAGTAGGAAGAATGAGAGATTATCTTATTATGCTATGTAATCATAAAAATCTTACAACATCAATAATCCCGATTGGCGATGGTGTTGCTCTTTCATTTTACAGGAGGTAAACATTTTGAAAAAACCTGAATTACTTGCTCCTGCAGGGAGTTTATCTAAATTAAAATTTGCATTTATGTATGGCGCAGATGCAGTTTATATCGGCGGCGAGTCTTTTTCTTTAAGAGAAGCGGCTGAAAACTTTTCAATGGCTGAAATTAAAGAGGGTATTGAATATGCCCATGAGCGTGGTAAGAAAGTGTATATCACTGCAAACATTCTGCCTCATAATGATGACTTAGAAGGATTTAAAGAATATATCAAGGAAGTTTATGAATATGGAGCAGATGCAATTATCGTGTCTGATTTAGGTCTGTTTGATATTGTAAAAACAACTGTGCCTGATTTTAATATTCACATCAGCACACAGGCAAACAATGTAAACTATGCTTCTGCTAATATGTGGCATAAAATGGGTGCATCAAGAGTAATTTTAGCACGTGAACTTTCATTGCAGGAAATTTCTGAAATCAGAAAAAACACCCCTGAAGAACTTGAACTTGAATGTTTTGTTCACGGGGCAATGTGTATTTCATATTCAGGAAGATGCCTTCTTTCCAATTATATGACAGGGCGAGACAGCAACTTAGGTGCTTGTGCTCATCCTTGCAGATGGAAATATTACTTAATGGAAGAAAAAAGAGAAGGAGAATATTTTCCTGTTTTTGAAAATGACAGAGGAACATTTATATTCAACTCAAAGGATTTGAATATGATAAGATTTGTTCCTGAACTCATAAAAGCAGGAGTTTCAAGTTTTAAAATTGAAGGCAGAGTTAAAACAGAGTATTATGTGGCAACAATTACTAAAGCATACAGAGATGCAATTGACAGATACTTTGACGGACTTCCTTTTGATGAAAAAATAGCAGATGAACTTACAAAAGTAAGCCACAGAGAATATACAACAGGCTTTTTCTTTGGGAAACCTGATTCAAATCAGCAGATTTACGGTTCAAGTTCATATAAAAGAGAGTATGATCTTGTAGGTGTTGTTGATAGTTATAACCAAAGCGAAAAACTTTTGGAAGTAACTCAGAGAAACAAATTCTTTGCAGGGGATGAAATTGAACTTTTAATTCCCGGAGAAGATTTTAAAACTATAAAAGTTGAAAAAATGTATAACGAAAATATGGAAAGTATACAAAATTGCCCACACGCAATGATGAAACTTTACATTCCTTGTGAGTATAATTGTCCCGAAGGTACAATTTTAAGAAAAGCAAGATAAAATTTTTTGATTTGCGCAAAATATTTACGAGGTGGATATTTTGCACACAAAATTAATTTCAAGAAATTTCATATTAAGAACAACAATCGGATTTTTATTACTTATTTTAATATTAAGACTCTATTATCTTATGATAGTCAGCGGCGAAGAATTTGCTAAAAGGGCAGAGTCGCAAAACAGCACGGTGGTTAATGTTTCCGCAAGTCGTAATGATATTTTAGACAGAAATATGATGTCTTTCACAGGTGTAAATCAGTCTGATTATGGGGTAGTTTTTTCAACAGAAAATGCCAAAGAAGATTTTAAACTTTGTGAAATTCTTGAAAAGTACAGCATTGAGAGTAAATATGAAATTTATTCAAGGCTCTGGCTTTATAAAAAAACCTTTACAAAAGTAAATGGTGATTTTGAAAAAATTGCGGAAAAATATCCTAATTTTTCTGTTGTAAGTGTTGCAAACAGATATCTTTATGATAATCCTTGTGCGGCATTGATTGGATATTTAAACGATGGCAAAGGTGCAAGTGGACTTGAAAAAGTTTACGACAAAGTTTTAACCTCATCAAAGGGTTACGGAGTAAAAGCAAGAGCAGATGCACTTATGCGATTTATACCAGGAAGCAGTAAAGAAGTAGTTGGACAGAATTTAAAATCTGATAAACTTAAAACCACACTTAATCTTGACTACTGCAGAATAGCAGAAAATGTGCTTGAAAGCAAAGGATATAAAGCAGGCGTTGTGTTGCTTGATATAAAAAGTTCCGATTTACTTGCAATGGCATCATATCCTACATTTGAGCCTGATAATGTGGGGAAATATTTAAACTCAGCCAATGGCAATCTTATAAACAGGTGCCTGTCTGATTATGATATGGGGTCTGTTTTTAAAATCGTTGTGGCATCTGCTGCACTTGAAGAAGGTTTTACAACTCTAAATGAAATATTTGAATGCAAAGGGTATAGTTATATAGCAGATCAGAAAATTGATTGCCATAACATATATGGGCATAAAACACTGAACTTTGAAGAAGCATTTATGCATTCCTGCAATCCTGTTTTTATTGAAGTTGGTCAAAGAATTGGATATAAAAAAATAATAGAGTATGCCGAAAAATTCGGTATTGGCAGAAAAGTGCTTAATCCCACAAGCCTTACTCAGGCAACAGGAAAATTGCCCGATAAGAATAATTACTACCTTGCAGATGTGGCAAATTTGTCAATAGGTCAGGGCAGACTTTCAGGAAATGCACTGCAGGTTGCGAATTTTTCAGCAATTATAGCAAACGGCGGAATTTTTAATTCTGTCAATTGTGCAGATAGTGTTATAGACAATGTTGGCCAGGAAAAAAGAAAACTTAAAGTTTTAGGTCAGGAAAGAGTAATATCCGAAAGCACCGCAAAAATTATACAGGATATGATGATAAAAACAAATCTTTACGGTACAGGAACTACCGGATTTGTTGAAAACTACGGCTCAGGCGGTAAAACGGGGAGTGCACAAACAGGGTGGATAGTAGATGGAAATTGCTATCAGCACGGTTGGTATACAGGTTTTTTTCCTGCAGAAAACCCAATGTTTTCAATGTGCGTTTTTGTGGAAGACGGTAAATCGGGAAGCGAAACAGCAGCACCGATTTTTAAAGAGATAGCAGAAAAAATTATGAATACAATTAGTTAAGGTGATTTAAATGAGACAGGAATTAAGCAGCATAAAAAGAATGGTTGTGAAAGTTGGCACATCAACTCTGACTTATGATAACGGAAAACTGAATATCGGCAGAATTGATAAACTTGCAAGAACCATTGCAGACATAAAAAACAGAGGTGTTGAAGTGGTGCTTGTATCTTCAGGTGCTATCGGTGTTGGCGTTGGAAAATTAGGACTTAAAGAAAGACCTACACTTACAAGAGAAAAACAGGCTGCGGCGGCAGTGGGTCAGTGCGAACTTATGTATTTGTATGACAAACTTTTTTCTGAGTATGGTTATAAAACAGGTCAGGTGCTTTTAACCCGCGATGTAATTGACATACCTGAACGTAAAGAAAATGTTATGAATACATTTAACACACTTCTGGATATGCATGTTGTTCCTGTTGTAAATGAAAATGATGCAGTTTCTGTTGATGAAATTGTTATTGGCGATAACGACACATTATCATCAGTGGTATCTGTGTTGACAGATGCAGATTTGCTTGTAATTTTAACTGATATAGACGGTCTTTATAATAAAGACCCAAGAAAAAACAAAGATGCAGTAAGAATTTCTGAAGTTGAGAAAATCACTGATGATATCAAACAAATTGCAGGCGGTGCAGGTTCTCTGAGGGGTACAGGCGGAATGTATACCAAGGTTTTAGCGGCAGATCGAGCATCGGCACACGGAATTTCAACCGTTGTGTGTAACGGCGAAAATCCGACAATACTTTATGATATAATTGAAGGTAAAGATGTAGGAACACTTTTTAAATAATACATATTGGAGAATAAAAATGAATTATCTTGAAGATCTTGGTTTTAAAGCAAAAAAAGCCTCAAAAATTATAGGCGTTTGCGATACAAACACCAAAAATAATCTTTTAAAAGAAATATCAAAACTTTTGGTTGAAAATGCTTCATTTATTATTGAAGAAAATAAAAAAGATATTGAAAATGCAAAAGCAAATAATATGAAAGAGTCTTTAATAGACAGACTTTTGCTTGATGAAGCAAGAATTAAAAGTATTTCAGATGCAGTTCTTGAAATTGCGGCTTTAGAAGACCCAATCGGCGAAGTTTTATCTGCAACCAAAAGACCAAACGGAATTTTAATTGCAAAAAAACGAGTTCCTATGGGGGTAATCGGCATTATTTATGAGGCTCGCCCTAATGTAACAGTAGATGCTGCTTGTCTTTGCATTAAAGCAGGAAGCGTGGCTTTTTTGCGTGGGGGAAGCGATGCAATAAATTCCAACAAAGCAATAACCAAAGTTATAAAGAATGCAATTTCAAATATCGGACTTGATGAAAATATTATAACTTTAGTGGAAGATACTTCCAGAGAAACTGCTAACGAACTTATGAAACTCAATAAATATATTGATGTTTTAATTCCAAGAGGCGGAGCGGGACTGATAAAAAATGTTGTTATGAACGCAACAGTTCCGGTAATTGAAACAGGAAGCGGAAACTGCCATATTTATATTGATGAATTTGCCGATTTGGAAATGGCAAAAAATATAGTCTTAAATGCAAAAACTCAGCGCACAGGCGTATGTAATGCAGCAGAATCACTGCTTATTCACGAAAAAATTGCAGATCTGGCAATACCTGTTGTGTTAGGTGCATTATCTGATGCAGGAGTTGAAATCAGAGGTTGTGAAAAAACTTTGAAAATTTTTGACAAAGGAATTCCTGCAACTGATGAAGACCACTATACAGAGTTTTTGGATATGATTATTTCAGTTAAAGTGGTAGAAAGCATTGATGAAGCAATTGCCCATATTGACCAGCATAGCACAGGTCATTCAGAGACAATTATAACAGACAATCTTGTAAATGCAACAAAGTTTACAAACGAAGTTGACTCATCAGCAGTTTATGTAAACGCATCTACAAGATTTACCGATGGCGGTGAGTTTGGTTTTGGTGCTGAAATCGGCATCAGTACACAAAAACTTCACGCAAGAGGTCCTATGGGACTTAAAGAAATTACAACATATAAATATGTTGTTTTGGGCGACGGACAGATAAGGTAGGTAATTATATGATTTATGTTTTACTTGGATTGATTTTAGCAATATTGATTGTAAACGTTACATTGCTTTTATCGCAAAAAAACAATAACAATCTTACTGATGCAAAAAAAGAAATAACTGATGAAGTAAAATCATCTATTAAACTTTTCAGCGATGTATTGTCATCATCACAGGAACAATTTACAAAAATGCAGGACAGTCGTATGCAGGCACTCACTACACAGATGAGTGAAAATATGAAACTCAACGAACAAAAACTTGAAAATGTAAGAAAAACCGTTGAAGACAGACTTAAAAATATTCAGGACGATAACTCAAAAAAATTAGAGCAAATGCGTCAGACTGTTGATGAAAAACTTCAGAAAACTTTGGAAACAAGAATAGGCGAGTCTTTTAAAATTGTAAGTGAGCGTTTAGAGCAGGTTTATAAAGGTTTAGGTGAAATGCAGACTCTTGCACTTAGCGTTGGTGATTTAAAGAAAACACTTTCTAATGTTAAAACAAGAGGTGTTTTAGGGGAAATTCAACTTGGTGCGATATTGGAAGAAATTCTTTCTCCTGAACAATATGAAAAAAATGTCTGCACAAAAAAAGGTTCGCAGAATTTTGTTGAATTTGCAGTTAAACTTCCCGGGGACGGCGATTTGCCTGTATATCTTCCAATTGATGCAAAATTCCCCACAGATGCATATGCAAATCTTGTAAACGCATACGACAGCGGGGTAGCAACAGAAATTGAATCTGCTAAAAAACTTCTTGAAAGAAGAATAAAAGACTTTGCAAAAGATATAAGGGATAAGTATATTTCACCTCCCGACACAACAGATTTTGCCATTATGTTTTTGCCAACAGAAGGCTTATATGCAGAAGCAGTTAAAAACGGAATTACTGAAAATGTTCAGAGACAGTTCAATGTGGTAATAACAGGGCCTACAAATATGGCAGCACTTTTAAACAGTTTGCAGATGGGCTTTAAAACCCTTGCAATCCAGAAACGTTCAGGGGAAGTGTGGGCTGTACTTGGTGCTGTTAAAACAGAATTTGATAAATTCGGTGATGTTTTGCAGGCGGCACAAAATAAACTTGAAATGGCAAACAGTGAACTTGACAAATTAGTTGGTGTTCGCACAAGACAGATTCAGAGAAAACTTAAATCTGTAACTGCAATGCCTGAGACAGAAACAAGTGCAATATTGCTTTTAGACAGTGAAAATGACATTCAGGAATAAAATTTATATTGTAAATTTGGTTCATATAGTGTATAATTAATTGTTAACTTGGTGGTGAAAAAATGGAATTATTTGAGAAAACTATTGATAGTGAAATTAAATATGACGGGAATGTTATTACTGTAAAATTAGATACAGTTGAACTTACCAACGGTAAAATAGCCACAAGAGATGTTGTTGAGCATCCGGGTGGGGTAGGCGTTGCCGCAATAACCGAAAATAATGAACTTTTAATGGTAAAGCAATTCAGAGCAGGTCCTAAAAAAGTACTTATGGAAATTCCCGCAGGTAAATTAGAACGAGGGGAAGACCCAGCAGTATGCGGATTAAGAGAACTTGAAGAAGAAACGGGTTATACTGCAAAAGAGTTTTTTAAACTTACTCAGATATATCCGACTCCAGGATATTGTGATGAAGTAATACATATTTATGTTGCAAAAGATTTAATTAAAACACAAACAAATCCGGACGAAGATGAGTTTCTGGAAATCGAAAAAATTCCGATATCAGATTTAAAGCGTATGATTGAAACATCTGAGATTTGCGATGCGAAAACTGTTGTTGCAGTCTTGATGTCGGAAAAATATTTGAATCGGGAGGAATAAAAAATGTCAGCAAAAAAGTCAGTTGTAAGACTTCTTGGTAATGACTATCAGATTGAAAGTGAAAATTCAGAAGAATTTATTCAGAAAATTGCATTTTATGTAGATAAAATGTTTTCTGAAATTGCAGAGCGTAACAGCAGATTAAGCACAAATATGATTGCGGTTATTACGTCACTCAATATCGCTGAAGAAACACTTAAATTACAGGACGAGAACAAAGAATTATCAGCACAACTTTCAGCAACAGTTGATATGCTCAGCGAAAAAGAATTTGATCTTAAAAAGGTTTCTGAGGAGAATGAAAGTCTTAAAGAACAACTTCAGAATGCTAAAATTGAATTAGCAAGACTTGAAGCCAAAGCAGAAAGGAAATATTAAAATGGTACTTGATATTAAATACATTCCATCAGAGGGCGGAAAAATTGCATCAAAGCCATTCTATGCAACAGAAGGAAGTGCAGGAATGGATTTGTCAGCGTGCATTGACCAGCCTGTAACTATAAAAAAAGGTGAAATTAAAATTATACCAACAGGTATTGCAATTGCATTAAAAGACAGCAATTATGCGGCATTTATATACGCAAGAAGCGGACTTGCATGCAAAAAAGGAATTTGCCTTGCAAACAGTGTAGGCGTTATTGACAGTGATTACAGAGGCGAACTTAAATGTGCACTTATTAATCTCGGTCAGGAAGATTTTGTGGTAAATCACGGAGATAGAATTGCACAACTTGTAATTTCTCCTGTATGTCAGGCAGAAATTTCAGAATGCGAAAGCCTTGATGATACTGCAAGAGGAAGCGGCGGATTTGGTTCAACAGGTGTATGAGAAAATTCATAAAGCCTGTTGATTTGCTTGTTGTTTTGGTTGTTGTAATCTGTTCTTTATTAACAACCCATATGTTTGCCGCAGATGGCACACAGTATGCCGTGATATATGTTAATGGTAAAGAGTACGGAAGATACAGCCTTGATAACAATCAACTGCAAGAGATTGAAGTTGCAACTGAATACGGACGAAATGTGATTGTTATTGAAAACAAAAACGTTTCTGTCAAGGAAAGCGATTGCAAAGATAAAGTTGAAATTAACGCAGGCAGTATAAGCCGAGGTGGACAAAGTCTTGTTTGTCTGCCAAACAGACTTGTGGTAACCGTTGAAGGGAGAATACAAACTGATGCAACAGCATTTTAAACATAATTTTGTAAGATGTGCAATTTTGGTTGCTGTTGGCATTATTTTAGGTTATGTTGAAAGCGTAATTTTCCCTCAGGGAATGGTATACGGTATAAAAATTGGCATATCAAATATTGTGGTGCTTTTTTCATTGTTTTACAGCGGATATAAAGAAGCACTTTTAACAGGAATATTAAAATCCGTGCTTTCAGGATTGCTTTTTTCATCAGTAACTTCAATAATTTACAGTCTTTTCGGCATTGTTTTGTCAGTGCTTGTTATGAATGTTCTTAAAAATAAATTTTATGATAAATCCATTTCAGTATGGGGAATCAGTGTTGCAGGAAGTGCACTGTTTAATATCGGACAAGTTGTGGTTGCTTGCGTGCTCACAAAATCGATGCATTGTGTATTTCTGCTTTCTTATATGCTCCCGCTTTCTGTTGTAACAGGTGTTGTTACAGGGATTGTTGTGGACTTAATATTTAATAAAATTAAAAGAGGGATTTAACTTGAAAAATAAAAGATTTACTGTGTTTTTAACTGTAGTTTTAACCGCAGTAATAGTGCTTTTGTGTATTTTTACCCCGATTTTTAAAATAATTTCTTCGTGGATTGGTAATATTTTAACACCCGTGCAGACAGGAATTACTTCTGTAACTGCAAGTGTTGAAAATGTTTTTGCTGGTTGGGGGAATACGAAAAAAATAGCAGAAGAAAATAAACAGCTTAAGGCTGAAATTGATAAACTAAAGGTATCTAACCAAGAATGGTCTGCCTATAAAAAAGAAAACGACAGATTAAAAGATTTACTTGACCTGAAAAATCAGAAAGATTCATTTAGTCCTGTTGCTGCAACAGTAATCGGTAAAAATGCAGGAAACTGGTTTAATGTATTTACGGTTAATAAAGGTAAAGATGACGGGGTTGTTGAAAACACACCTGTTATAAGTTCAAAAGGTGTTGTGGGCAGAGTTTCACAGGTGGGAAAAAACTGGTCAAAAATTGTATCTGTTATAAATTATGATCATTCTGTCAGCGGAATGATTTCAAGAACGGAAGATTTAGTGCAAATTGACGGTGATCTTTCTCTTATGAAAGACGGACTTCTTAAAATGATTGTAATTACCGAAGGAGCTGATATTATTATCGGCGATACAGTAGTTACTTCAGGAATAGGCGGAATTTATCCCAAAGGTCTTTTTGTAGGTACAGTTACAGAGTTTCGCAACAACAAAGAAGGAACAGGAAAATATGCGGTTGTAAAACCCGATGTGGATTTTCAGCGTGTGTATGATGTTCTTTTGCTGACAGGTGCAGGTGAGTAATATGAACAGATTTTTAGCAGTTGTTATAAATGTGGCACTTGTACTTTTTCAGATTTGCATTACTCCGATGTTTAAAATTGGTTGGGTGAATTATAATTTTGCACTTGTCTGCATTATTGTATTTTCCTGCTTGTGCGGAGGTAAAACTGCGATTTTTAATGCAGTTTTAATTTCATTGATTTTGGATATTTCTGTTTCTAAAGTGCCGGGAACATTTTTTATAATATACCTTGTACTTGCGATTTTGGTACAAACTGTTTCAAAACATATGTTTAACAGAAATTTCTGGATATCATTAATGTTTGTGGTAATTTCCACATTGATATCAGAACTTTTAATCTATTGGATTTTCTATGCCTTTAAGTCTATGGCATACACATCTTTGGCACTGTCTGGCATAATATTGCCGCAATGCCTGGTAAATTCACTGATTTGCCTGCCTATTTTCTGGCTTTTTAAATCAGTGTTAAAAGTTAAAAGAGTATAATTTTAAGGAGGTGCACAGTTTGAATCATTTCGATAAAAATGCAAGAACTGTTTTTATAATTTTTGTTGTAGCAGTGCTTTTTTTGCTGTGCATCATAAGACTTGTAAATTTGCAGATAATCAACGGTGAAAACTATAGAAAAGTATCTGAAGCAAAACTTCATACATCAATGACGATAAAAGCACCTCGCGGAAATATTGTTGACCGCCACGGTGAAATTCTTGTTACAAACAGAAGCGGTTTTTCAGTAAGCATTAAAGATGTGGGGTTAAACAGAAAAGAACTTTCTGACATGCTCCATAAACTTGTGGTTGCTTTAAAACGCGAATCTGCAGAATTTTCATATACTTTACCGATCACTAAAGAAAAACCATATGAATTTTCTTTTTCTGGAGAAAATCAAAAGGAAAAGATTTCAAAATGGCTTGATGACAATAATTTTAACTCAGATAATTCAGCAGACGATGTTATAACAAAACTTTATGATGCTTATAAAATTGATTCATCTTTTTCAGAAAGCGATAAAAGACTTATTTGTGATATTATTTACGATATGAAACAAAAAGGATTCAGCAATTTTAATCCTTACGTGCTTTTAGAAGATGTAAGCGGTGAAATAGTTGCGCTTGTGAAGGAAAACAGTGCAGATTTTAAAGGCGTTGAAATTACAGAAACAAGTGTAAGAGCATATCCAAACGGTTCGATGCTTGCACATATTCTCGGTAATGTTGGTATTATTTATCAGGAAGAATACGAGAAATTAAAAAATCAGAATTACTCTATGGATGCACTTGTTGGTAAACAGGGCATAGAACTTGTGTATGAGAGATATCTTAAAGGCGAAGATGGAATAAGAGGATTTGAGCAAACAATAGAAGGCTCGGAAAATATTGTAACATCTGTTCCTGCTAAAAAAGGCAATAATGTTATGCTCACAATAGATAGAGATTTGCAGGAAGTTACAGAAAAATCATTGGAAGATACAATCCGTTCAATCAGCGCCTCTGTTCCTGATTGCAATGCAGGAAGTGTTGTGTGTATAGATGTCAATAACGGTGAAATTTTATCAATGGCATCATATCCATCATATAATCCGTGGGAATACAATAAAAAGTATGACAACTTGATTAAAAACCCTGCAAATCCCGTGTGGAACCGTGCTATCGGCGGAGCGTACGAACCGGGTTCAACATTTAAAATGCTTACTGCAATTGCAGCCCTTGAAGAAGGAATAGTAGAAACTGACGATGTAATTTTTGACGAAGGAAAATACACTTTTTATAAAGATTATCAGCCAACCTGTATGAAATGGAAAACAGGTGAAACTCACGACTATGTTGATGTTGTAAAAGGGTTGCAGGAGTCTTGTAACTATTACTTTTTTGATGTTGGCAGAAGACTCGGCATAGAAAAACTTGTTGAATATGCTGATAAGTTTGGATTTGGAAAAACAACAGGCATTGAAATCGGCGGTGAGGTTAAAGGTCAGATTGCAAGTCCTGAAAATAAAGAGGCAAGGGGAGAAAAATGGAACCCGGGCGATACACTTCAGTCGGCAATCGGTCAGTCAGATAACCTGATTACTCCACTTCAACTTGCGTCATACACCGCTACAATTGCAAATGGTGGTACAAGATATAAGCCGCATATTTTAAAAACAATTAAAGACAGCGAAACAGGGGATATTATCAAAAATTCCATGGCAGAAGTGTCAACCAAAATAGATATCGATGATAAAAATTTAAAAGCGGTTAAACTTGGAATGAAAAAAGTTGCTGAAGAAGGTACAGCAAGTAATGTTTTTGAAGATTTTTTCATTCAGGTGGCAGGTAAAACAGGTACTGCGGAGGTCAGCAAAGGTTCAAACAACGGTATATTTGTTGCTTTTGCACCATACGATAATCCACAGATTGCTGTTGCGATTGTAATTGAACACGGTACAGGCGGATATCTGGCAGCACCAATTGCAAAAGCGATGTTTACACAATATTTTTCAAATAAAGATATATCAGATTTATATACGGTTAATTCACTTAACAGATAAAAGGATGTGATTTTTTGAGCAAAGTAATTTCAGTTATTTCGGGCAAAGGCGGAGTTGGCAAAACAACAGTTACCGCAAATGTAGGTATTGCCCTTGCTATGCTTGGGCAAAAAACAATAATAATAGATACAGATATCGGATTGAGAAATCTTGATTTGGCACTTGGACTTGAAAATCATGTTATTTATGATATGTCAGACCTTGTTTCAGGCGAATGCAGAATGAGAGAAGCAGTTATAAAAGATGAAAGATATCACGGACTTGGCTTTATTCCAGCATCACAGTTTAAAACAGATATCGGACTTGATTTTGATAAATTTTCAAAAATAATTTCTGAGTTAAAAAAGCAGTATGATTATGTTATTATCGATTCTCCCGCAGGTATCGGTGACGGGTTTGAAATGTCTGCAAAAATTTCAGATATGTCTTTGATTGTTGTAAATCCTGAGCCATTTTCACTTCGCGATGCGGATCGTGTAGCGTCTCTTCTTGAACAGCAGGGAGTAGACGATTTAAGACTTATTGTTAACAGAATTCGCCCTGATATGGTAACAAAAGGCATAATGCTTAATATTGACGCTCTTATTGAAGCCCTCGGAATAAGACTTGCTGGCGTTGTTTACGAAGATGGGGCAATTATTGAACGCGCAATTTGCGGTGAACCAATTGTTCTTGATGAAAGAAGCGTTACGGGGGAAGAATTTAAAAATATTGCGCGCAGAATATGCGGTGAAAATATACCGATAGAAAAAATCAGAAAAAGAAAACTTTTTAAAGGTTGGCGCAAAAGAAAATAGAGAATATTAACCGTCCCTTTTCATATATTTATAACAGGAAATACTTAAAGGGATGGTTTTTATGAAAAAAACAAGAAAAAATTCAAGAATAGCACAAAATAAAAGTGATGAACGCTTTGCCAAAAAAGTTATCTGTCAGATGGTAGCATCTTTTTTGATATTTGTCGCAGTTTTTGCAAATTCAAAACTATCAAATTCTTTTTCTGTAAAATTAAACAACAGTATCAGGCACTATCTTTGTGTAAGTGTGGATTTTGATAAACTTGTTGATAACGCAAAAGCATATTTTGATAATTTTGTAAATAGCAGACAATCTGTACCTGTAAATTCAGGGGATGTATATGATACCAAAGAGGATAATTGAATTTGTTTGGAGGATTTAACATTATCAGTTTTAGTCCGTGGTTTGTTTTGTTTTTGGTGTTATTCGCCTGCTTTGGCAGACTTGATTTATTTATAGTTGCCTATGTAGTTGCAATACTTCACGAAATCGGTCATCTTTTGGCAGCAAAGTTTTTTGGATACAAAATTGCAGGCATTAAAATAGCACCTTTTGGTGTCTGTTTAAGATTAGCAGATAATGTATCTGACTCTGTTCACGAACTTTTAATCAGTCTGGCAGGACCTTTTGTAAATGTTATACTACTTGCATCAGCGGCAGTTTTAACTTATGTAAATTTTTCTGTTCCCGAAGTCTTTTTTGTATCAAATTTTTATATGCTTTTTATCAACTTTTTGCCTGTAATGCCCCTTGACGGTGGAAGAATTATCAGGGCAATATTAAAAAGTGAAATGAGCGAAAAAAAGGCACAAAAAATATTAAAATTCATATCAATTCCTGTTGTTTTTATACTGACAGTTTTCGGGATTGTTTTGCTTGTAAAAAGCAAAGTTAATGTATCACTCCTTGTTGCATCTCTTTTTATGTGTAACAGCATAAAAATTCACAATAATAAATCTATGGATATTGCATCACTTTATACATCAGAAATTACCTGTGATGCTATGAAGGTGTTTTATATAAGTGCAAATTATACTGTAAAAGATGCTTTGAAAGAATTGCCCTTTGAAGATTTATGTTTGGTCGTCGTTGTGTCAGACGACGGAAAAACCAAGCAAATCTTAACTAATAAATATATTCTCGGAATAAGTGGTAAAGGGTATCTTAACTATAAAATATCAGATATTTAAAAGAATAATAAACATACTTTATTGGAGGAAAAAATGAACAATAAACTGTTTGAAAAAATATTACTTCAGGTACAAAAACCTGCAAGGTATATCGGGGGAGAAACAGGCAGCATTGTCAAAGATTTTGACAGTGCTAAATGCAAAGTTGCCTTTTGTTTTCCCGATACATATGAAATAGGAATGTCGCACCTTGGAATGAAAATTCTATACGGTGTTTTAAATAACCATCCCGATTATCTTTGTGAGAGATTTTTTGCTCCATGGGTAGATATGGAAGAAAAAATGCGCGAGCATAATATGCCAATCTATTCATTGGAAAACAAAAAAGCCCTTAATGGATTTGATATTATCGGGTTTACTCTGCAGTATGAAATGTCATACACAAATATTTTAAATATGCTTGATTTAGGCGGAGTTGAATTACTTGCATCAGAAAGAAAAGGGGATACCTTTGTTTGCTTTGGTGGACCTTGTGCATATAACTGTGAACCTATTGCAGATTTTGCCGATTTTGTAATGCTTGGTGCAGGTGAAGAACTTTTCATTGAAATTGCAGAGGAATACACCAAATGGAAGGGTAGCGGAAAAACAAGAAAAGAGTTTTTGGAAACAATAGCAAAAATTGAAGGGGTTTATGTTCCTTCATTTTATGATGTTGAATATAACGAAGACGGAACTGTTAAAAAAATAGAAAAAAATAATGTAAATGCTGCGGACAAGCCGAGAAAAAGAATTATTAAAGATATGGATAATGTTTATTATCCAACAAATCCGATAGTTCCTTTTACCGATATAGTTCACAACCGTGCAATGCTTGAAATTTTCAGAGGATGCACAAGAGGTTGCAGATTTTGTCAGGCAGGATTTATTTACAGACCTGTTCGTGAAAAAAGTCCTGATAAACTTGTTGAGCAAGCAATCGAACTTATTAATAATACAGGTTACGATGAACTTTCACTTACATCATTAAGTTCAAGTGATTATTCTTGCTTTAATGAACTTGCGGACAAACTTTTAGATATTACAGAAAGCAAAAAAGTCAATCTTGCTTTACCGTCATTAAGAGTTGATAATTTTTCTGTGGATTTAATGAACAGAATTCAGAAAGTAAGAAAAAGCGGTCTTACATTTGCACCTGAAGCAGGAACACAAAGACTTCGTGATGTTATAAATAAAAATGTAACAGAGCAGGATTTACTTAATACTGCGTCATTGGCGTTTTCAAATGGTTGGAGCAATATTAAACTTTACTTTATGACAGGTCTTCCTTTTGAAACATTAGAAGATGTTTTAGGTATTGCTGACCTTGCAAATAAAGTTGCAAAAATTTATTACGAATTAGGCTCTGATAAAAAACGTAAGCCTGTAAGAGTAACTGTAAGTACATCTATTTTTGTTCCAAAACCTTTTACACCATTCCAGTGGCAGGGTCAGGAAAGAATGGACAGCGTTATTGAAAAACAGAATGCTCTTAAAATGGCGGTTGGTAAAAGTGTTACTTACAACTGGCATGACAGTAAACTCAGTTATTTGGAAGCAGTGTTTGCAAGAGGGGACAGAAGACTTTCAAAAGTAATGCTCAAAGCCTTTGAAAAAGGATGTAAATTTGACAGTTGGGACGAATGTTTTGACTTTAACAGATGGATGGAAGTGTTTGAAGAATGTGGTATAGATCCTGATTTTTATGCACTTCGTCAAAGAGATTTAGATGAAGTTTTACCATGGTCGCATATCGATGTTGGCATCAGCGAAACTTATCTTAAAAACGAACTTAAAAAAGCATCAGAAGGAGTTACAACTCACGATTGCAGAGAAGGGTGCACAGGATGCGGAATTAATGGATTGGGGGGCGTAAAATGTATAAAGTAAGACTTTCTTTTTTCAAAAAAGACTATGCAAAATTCGTTTCTCACCTCGATTTAATGAAAATGTTTCAAAGAGTTTTCAGAATAGCAGGAGTAGATGTTACATTTTCTCAAGGATTTAATCCACATCCTAAAATGTCAATCGCATATCCGTTGCCTGTTGGTGTAACATCTGAGGAAGAATACCTTGATTTGCAGGTTGACTCAGAACCTGACTACGAAAAATTAGTTGAGCAGATTAACAGTGCTATGCCTAAAGATATTAAAATTATCAAAGCGTGGCAGCCGAAAGAAAACTTGAATTTAATTTGTTTTGCCAAATACAATGTAAAAGTTACTCTGGAAAAAGAACTTGAAAATTTAACATCTTTGATTGAAGAATTTTGCGGCAGAGACGAAATTGTTATTGATAAAAAAACAAAAAAAGGCATATCTGCAACTGATATTAAACCTATGATTAAAGAAATAAAAATCCTTAATGAAAACAATTTGGAAATAGATTTTGAATTTGTTCTTTCAATCGGTGAAAAGGCAAACTTAAAAGCAACAGGTGTAATAGATGCTATGGAAAAATATATTCCTGAATTTAAGGCTATGTATTTAGATATTGAAAGAGATGGAATTTTTAAAGAAAATATGACTAAAATTGATATTTAAGTCTTTACAAATCTATTAATTTAGGGTAAAATAATAAGAAGAGATTTTTTGCAAAAAATGTTTTGCTTCACAGGAGGTAATTTAAAGTGTATAAAAAAGTTTCCACAGATTTGGATTTTAAGCAAAGAGAACTTGAAACCATAAAATTCTGGAACGAAAATAAAGTGTTTGAACGAAGCATTAAAAAAGATGCTCCGGTATTTACTTTTTTTGACGGTCCACCGACTGCTAACGGTAAGCCGCACATCGGTCATATTTTAACCCGTGTAATGAAGGATATTATTCCACGTTACAAAACAATGAAAGGCTACAAAGTTCTCCGTAAGGCAGGATGGGATACACATGGACTTCCTGTTGAGTTGGAAGTTGAAAAAATTCTCGGAATTGACGGAAAACCTGAAATTGAAAAATATGGTGTTCAGCCATTTATTGAAGAATGTAAAAAGAGCGTATGGAAATACGAAGGCCTCTGGAAAGAAATGAGCGATCGTGTTGGTTTCTGGGCTGATATGGAAGCTCCATATGTAACTTACCATAACGAATTTATTGAATCAGTTTGGTGGGCATTAAAGCAGATATGGGATAAAGACCTTATTTACAAAGGTCATAAAGTTGTACCGTACTGCCCAAGATGCGGAACTGCACTTTCAAGCCACGAAGTTGCTCAAGGATATAAAGATGTAGAAGATACATCAGCATATGTAAACTTCAAAATCAAAGGTAAAGACGAATATATTATGGCGTGGACAACCACACCTTGGACACTTCCGTCTAACGTGGCTCTGGCAGTAAACGGCGATGTTGATTACATCAAAGCAAAATTTGAAGATAAAATTTATATCGTTGCAAAAGAATTGGCTAACAGCGTTTTTGGTGAAGAATATGAAGTGATCGAAGAATATAAAGGCGAAGACCTTAAAGGTATCGAATACGAACCACTCTTTGATTACGCAAAACCTGAAAAGAAATGCTGGTTTGTTATCGCTGACAGTTATGTTACAACAACAGACGGTACAGGTATCGTTCATATTGCTCCTGCATTCGGTGAAGATGACGCAAGAGTTGGAAGAGATAATGATTTACCGTTCGTTCAGATGATTAACACAGAAGGTAAATTTGTTGAAGGTACAGATAAATACGAAGGCGTATTTATGAAAGATGCTGATCCTATGGTTTTGGAAGATTTAAAAGCAAAAGGTCTTTTATTCAAGCCACAGAAATTTACCCACTCATATCCATTCTGTTGGAGATGCGATACACCACTTATCTACTATGCAAGAGCAACATGGTTTATTGCAATGACAAAAGTTCGCGAAAGACTTCTTAAAAATAACGCAACAGTTAACTGGATGCCTGAAAACATCAAAGATGGCAGATTCGGTAACTTCTTAGACGGCGTTATTGACTGGGGTCTTTCACGTGAAAGATACTGGGGAACACCACTTCCTATCTGGGAATGTTCTTGCGGACATCGCCATATGATCGGAAGCATTGAAGAATTAAAATCAATGAGCGATAACTGCCCTGATGATATTGAACTTCACAGACCATATATCGATGCAGTTGAAATCAACTGTCCTGAATGCGGAAAGAAAATGCACCGTGTTCCTGAAGTTATTGACTGCTGGTTTGACTCAGGTTCAATGCCATTTGCACAGTGGCACTATCCATTTGAAAACAAAGAAATTTTTGACGAAAACTTCCCGGCTGACTTTATCAGTGAAGCAATTGACCAGACTCGTGGTTGGTTCTATACTTTAATGGCAATTTCAACACTTATCTTTGATAAGGCACCATATAAAAATGTTATCGTTCTAGGCCACGTTCAGGATAAAGATGGTCAGAAGATGAGTAAGCATAAGGGCAACGTTGTAGACCCATGGGATGTTCTTAACAATCAGGGTGCCGATGCTGTAAGATGGTATTTCTACACATCAAGTTCACCATGGCTTCCAAACAGATTTTACGATGAAGCAGTTAACGAATGTCAGCGTAAATTTATGGGAACACTCTGGAACACATATGCTTTCTATATTCTTTATGCGGATATTGATAAGTTTGATCCTACACAGTACAAACTTGAATATGATAAACTTCCTGTAATGGATAAATGGATTTTGTCAAGACTTAATTCATTGATTAAGCAGACAGACTCAGATCTTGAAAACTATCGCATCACAGAATCTGCAAGAGCAATTCAGGATTTTGTTGATGAACTTTCAAACTGGTATGTAAGAAGATGCCGTGAACGTTTCTGGCAGAAAGATATGCCACAGGATAAGATCAATGCGTTTATGACACTTTATACAGTTTTATATGAAGTTTCAAAACTTGCAGCACCTTATGTTCCATTTATGACAGAAGAAATTTATCAGAATTTAGTAAGAACAAATGATAAAACTGCTCCTGAAAGCATTCATTTCTGCGATTATCCTGTTGCAAATGAAGCATGGATTGATAGCGAACTTGAAAACAATATGGATACAGTTTTGAATATTGTAGTTGCAGGTAGAGCCGCAAGAAATACTGCAAATGTTAAAAACCGTCAGCCGCTTTCTTGCATTTACGCAAAAGCAACAAATGAAATTGACAAAGAATATTACGATATTGTATTAGAAGAACTCAATGTTAAAACTTTAGAGTTTACAGATGATGTTTCAGGATTTGTAGGTTACAAATTCAAACCTCAACTCAGAACATTAGGTCCTCGTTACGGTAAAATCTTAGGTAAAATCGGTCAGTTCCTTGCTGAATGTGATACTGTATCTGCAATGGCAGATTTAGACGCAGGCAAAAACTTTGAATTTGAAATTGACGGAAATCCTGTTTCACTTTCAAAAGAAGACCTCTTGATTGAAACAACCCAGAAAGAGGGAATGGTTTCACAGACTGAAAAAGATGTAACTGTTGTTCTTGATACTAACCTTAACGACGAACTTATCGAAGAAGGCTTTATCAGAGAAATTATCAGTAAAATTCAGACAATGAGAAAAGACAGCGACTTCTTAGTACAGGATCACATTAAAATCGGTTATTCTGATAACAATAAGATTGCTGAAATTATTGAAAGAAATAAGACTGAAATTATGCAGGATACTTTAGCAGATGAAGTTTTTGAAGGAACATGTATGCACCAGAAAGAATGGAACATTAATGGTGAAAAAGTTGTCTTATCTGTTGAAGTTATAAAATAATTTATAAAAAGGAGTAATTATCATGGCAGTAACAAAAGATACTATTATTTTGGATGTTTTAAAAATTGATCAGGGAACAGCACCGCTTTTCTTTGAAATCGGTATGCATTGCTTAGGTTGCCCTTCAGCAAGCGGAGAAAGCATTGCAGAAGCATGTGCAGTTCACGGCGTAGATGCAGATGTTTTAGTTGATAAAATCAACGCTTATCTTGCATCAGTAGGTAAATAATGTTTAAAATCGGTAATGTATTAATACCTTCTGCCACGGCTTTAGGGCCGATGGCAGGGGTTACCGATGCATCATTTCGGGGAATATGCCGTAAATTCGGATGCGGATTTACATACTCAGAAATGGTTTACGCGAAAGCACTTTATTATAATGACCAAAAAACTGTGAAACTTATTTTGCCATTGGAAGACGAACAGCCATACGCAGTTCAGATTTTCGGGTCTGATCCTGAAATAATGGCATACGGTGCAAAAAAAGTGCAGGAAATGAATGTATGTAAAATTATCGATATTAATATGGGGTGCCCCGTGCCTAAAGTTGCAGGAAACGGCGACGGTTCGGCACTTATGAAAAATCCTGACTTAGCAGGTGAAATTGTCAAAGCGGTAAGCGAGGCAGTTGACATTCCTGTTACAGTTAAAATCCGCAAAGGCTGGGACGATGAAAATGTCAACGCAGTTGAAGTTGCCGAAATTTTAGAAAAAAACGGAGCAAAAGCCATAGCGGTCCACGGCAGAACAAGAGAGCAATATTACTCAGGCAGTGCCGATTGGGATATAATTAAAAAAGTAAAAGAAGCAGTAAGTATTCCCGTTATAGGAAACGGCGATGTCTTTTCTTATGAAGATGTGGAGAAAATGATTGACTACACAGGGTGCGATGGTGTTATGATTGCCCGAGGTGCTCTTGGAAATCCATTTATTTTTTCAGGAATTAAACCTACTGCGGAGCAGATTATAGATACAGCTTTATATCATATGGAGCGTATTGTAGAACATAAAGGCGAATATATTGGTATCAGGGAAGCAAGAAAGCATATGTCCTGGTACATTAAAGGGTTTCATGGTGCTGCGAAGGCGAAGAATGCAGTAAATTCTTCCGAAAGTGCCGATGAAATCAGATATATACTTGAAAATCTTAAGAAAAACAATGGGGGTAATCAGGGTGAGTGAAGCAATGTACAAAAGAGTGTTGCTGAAAGTAAGCGGAGAAGCTTTGGCTGGAGATAACAAATTCGGCCTTAACCACGAAACAATCAGCGATATTTGTGACAAAATCAAAGAATGTGTTGAAATGGGTGTTGAAGTTGCTATCGTTGTTGGCGGCGGAAACTTCTGGAGAGGCAGAGACGGGGAAAATATGGAAAGAACCCGTGCTGACCATATGGGTATGCTTGCAACAGTTATCAATGCTTTGGCTTTGGCTGATTCATTGGAACATAAAGGTGTTCCCACAAGAGTACAGACTGCAATTGAAATGCGTCAGATTGCAGAACCTTATATCAGAGGAAAGGCAGTAAAACATCTTGAAAACAGCAGAGTTGTTATTTTTGCTTGTGGTTCAGGTTGTCCGTTCTTCTCAACTGATACAGCGGCTGCTCTTCGTGCAGCAGAAATCAATGCTGACATCATACTTCTTGCTAAAAAAGTTGATGCAGTTTATGACAGCGACCCTAATATTAACCCTGAAGCAGTTAGATTTGACCATTTGAGTTACATAAATATTTTAAATTCAAGACTCGGTGTTATGGATTCTACTGCAACATCACTTTGTATGGATAATGATATTCCGATTTTAGTATTTGGTCTTGACCAGCCTGAAAATATCATCAGAGCAGTCAAGGGTGAAAAAATCGGTACAATTGTTAATAATAAAGAATAAAGGAGAATATATATGAAAGCACAGTATACAGAAGTAAAAGCAAAAATGGATAAAAGTATCAGCGTTTTGGCAAGTGAACTCGCATCAATCAGAGCAGGCAGAGCAAACCCATCAGTACTTGATAAAATCACAGTTGACTACTATGGTGTTCCTACACCAATTCAGCAGGTTGGTACAGTTTCAGTTCCTGAAGCAAGATCAATCGTTATCCAGCCATGGGATGCAACAATTTTAAAAGAAATCGAAAAAGCAATTATGGCTTCTGATTTGGGAATTAATCCTAACAACGATGGTAAAGTTATCAGACTTAACTTCCCACCGCTTACAGAAGAAAGAAGAAAAGAAATCGTAAAAACTGTAAAGAAAATCGGTGAAGATTCAAAAGTTGCTATTCGTTCTATCAGACGTGATGCTTTAGAAATGTTCAAAAAACAGCAGAAAGCATCAGAAATCACAGAAGATGATTTAAAAGGCATTGAAAAAGATATTCAGGATATGACAGACGGTGCAATAAAAGAGATTGACGAAATTGTCAAGAAGAAGGAAGCTGAAGTTCTTGAAGTATAAGTTTGATTTAGAGAGAATTCCCAAAAGCATAGGAATTATTATGGATGGCAATGGAAGATTTGCCACTATGCAGGGATTATCACGAACCAACGGACATAAAGCAGGAGCAGAAAGATTAGTTAAAATTGCCGAATACTGCGAACGCATCGGAGTTAAAAATCTTACTGTTTATGCTTTTTCAACAGAAAACTGGAAACGCCCCAAAACCGAGGTTATGGGGCTTATGTCTCTTTTGGCAAATTATTTGAAAAACTGGGAAAGTTATATCGGCGGAACAGAAATCAGAATTCGTGTAATCGGCGATATTTCAAGTTTTGATCCTGCGATTAAAGCGGCTATTAATTATGTTGAAAAAGTTACTGAGAAAAAAACAGGACTTAGCGTAAATATAGCACTTGGATACGGCGGACGTAATGAAATTATTTCTGCTACAAAGAAATTTGCCCAGAAAGTAAAAGACGGAATTATTGATATTAATGATATTACAGAAGACGCTTTTTCAAAAGAATTATACACTTTTGATATTCCTGACCCTGATTTGATTATCAGAACTGCAGGGGAGTTAAGACTCAGCAACTTCCTTATATGGCAGTCATCATATTCAGAGTTCTGGTTTACAGAAAAACTCTGGCCTGAATTTATGGAAGAAGATTTAGAGCAAGCGATTTGCGATTATCAATTACGAAAACGCAAATACGGTGGTCTTTTGGAAGAAAGCGAAAAAACGGAGGAATAGTATGCTTCAAAGGGTAATTACAGGGGCGGCTATTGCTGTCGTGGTGCTTGTTATTCTGTTTTCAAATGTTGTTGTAACAGGCGCATTTGTTGCACTTTTGGCTTTGGTTGCACAATATGAATTTTTAAAAGTTGTAGGTATTGGTAAAAAGCCACTTCTTTTAAGTGCAAATTTAATTTTCTCTGTGATTTTTGCAGGAATAGTGTTTGCAAAGCAAAATAGTGTTATACCGGCAGTTGTTGCAGTGTATGTTGTTTTGTTATTTGCACTTATGCTATTTAATCACGAAAAAACTGAATTCAATGATGTTTCATTGTGTGTTTTTTCACTTGTTTACATAACTGCGTCTATGCTTCATATTGTTTCTGCAAGACAACTTGAACTTGGAAATTTATATGTATTTTTAATTTTTATAGGTGCATTTGCAACAGACACCTGCGCTTATTTTGTAGGTGTGTTGTTCGGAAAGCATAAATTATGCCCGAAAGTAAGCCCTAAAAAAACAATCGAAGGTGCAGTTGGCGGAGAAGTGGGAACAGTTCTTCTTATGCTTGTTTTTGGCTATGTTGCAGGTAAAATCAATAACTTAGATGTAAACTATCTTAATCTTGCTATCCTTGGCATTTTAAGTGGCTTATTCTCACAGTTGGGAGATTTGACTGCATCTATTATCAAAAGGCAGTATGGTGTTAAAGATTACGGAAATGTTCTGCCAGGACACGGCGGTGTTATGGATAGACTTGACAGTATTATTTTAATGGCACCATTAGTATACTATTTTGTAACAGTTTTACCTGTATTTATTGTAAAATAACGGAGTTTATATGAAAAAAATCACTGTTTTAGGGTCTACCGGTTCAATAGGAACACAAACTTTGGATGTAGTAGACAGACAAAACGATAAATTTGAAGTTTGCGGTCTTGCGGCAAACAGAAATGTAAAACTTTTAAGTGAGCAAATCAGAAAATATAAGCCAAAGAAGGCTGCAATTTTTGATGAAACACTTTATAATGATTTAAAATCAGCGGTAAGTGATTGCGATACCGAAATTTTGTGCGGCTCAGATGGCGTAAGAGAAGTAGCAGCACACACAGGCGCTGACATTGCTTTGTCTGCAATCGTTGGTATTGCAGGACTTTTACCAACATTAGATGCTATTGATAATGGCATTGACATTGCTCTTGCCAACAAAGAAACTTTGGTAACTGCAGGAAGCCTTGTAACAGACAAAATCAGAAAAAAGAATGTAAAACTTTTGCCTGTTGACAGTGAACACAGTGCTATTTTTCAGTGCTTAAACGGTGAAAATAACAAAAGCATTAAAAGAATTATTTTAACTGCATCAGGCGGACCTTTCTTTGGTAAAAATATTGAAGAATTAAAAAGTGTTACTGTTAAAGATGCCCTTAATCATCCAAACTGGAGTATGGGAAGTAAAATAACAATTGACAGTGCAACTCTTATGAATAAAGGCCTTGAATTTATTGAGGCAAAATGGCTTTTTGATGTGGATATCGATAAAATAGATATCGTTGTTCACCGTCAGAGTATAATTCATTCGATGGTTGAATTTTCAGACGGAAGTGTTATGGCTCAGATGGGCAAACCTGATATGAGAACACCAATTAGTGTAGCGCTTAACTATCCTGACAGAGAAGTTTTAAATAACGACCCCCTCGATTTTTCAACACTTAAAGCACTTACTTTTGATAAGCCTGATTATGAAACTTTCAAGTGTTTACCACTTGCAATCAATGCAATCAAACAAGGTGGTACTATGCCTGCCTTTTTAAACGGAGCAAATGAGGCTGCGGTTGCATTATTTTTAGAAGGAAAAATCGGATTTTTAGATATTGCAGATATAATTGAAAAGGCAATGAATGGGTATAATACTATTTACGACTATACTCTTAAAGATGTTTTAGATGCTGACGCATTGGCACGCGATGCCATTTTAAATATTGTTGGAAGGTGATTAATTGTTAACTGCAATTGCGGCAATAATTGTATTCGGATTATTGATAGGTGTTCACGAGGCAGGACACCTGATTGCGGCAAAATTAAATAAAGTAGAGGTAACTGAGTTTGCAATCGGTATGGGTCCAAAACTTTTTTCCTTTCAGGGGAAAGAAACCTTGTATTCACTCAGACTTATCCCTATTGGCGGTTATTGTAAGCTTACGGGTGAAGATGAAAGTGTAGATTCACCTGTTTCTTTTTCTGCAAAAAAACCTCTGCAAAGAATAAGTATTCTTGCAGCGGGTGCAATAATGAATTTAATTCTCGGTTTTATTGCACTGGTGATTTTGTTTGCCCCTAACGAAAATATTGCAACAACAAATGTTGGAAGCGTGCTTGAAAATGCACCTGCATATAATCAGGGATTAAAGGCAGGAGACGAAATCATAAAACTGAATTCCACAAATATAAATATCGACTCAGATATTTCATTTTTCCTATACAGAAACGGTGGAAAAGATGTTGATGTAACTGTAAAACGCGGAAATGAAAAGATAGTTTTAAATATCACACCTCATTCTGATAATGGAAATTATTATATCGGATACACTCCTGTAATTGTGAAAAACAATGTATGGGAAACATTAAAATACGCATATAATTTTGAAATTTTTACTTCTAAAGTTGTTGTGCTTACCATCGGTGATATGTTTACAGGTGCAGTATCTGTAAAAGATACATCAGGTCCTGTGGGAATTGTAAGTGAGATTGGTAAGGCGGCACAAAACGGATTTAAGAATGTTTTGTACCTTTTGGCTTTGATATCAGTCAATCTCGGTCTGTTTAACCTTTTGCCGTTACCTGCATTAGATGGCGGAAGAATTTTGTTTGTTTTAATTGAATTTATTTTCAGAAAACCCGTACCGCAAAAGTACGAAGCAATTGTGCACGCAATTGGCTTTTTAGCGTTATTGGTATTGATGGTGTTTGTAACATTTAACGATGTTTTCAGGCTTATTGGAAATTAATGAGGTGATTTTATGAAAAAAACCACAGAAGTTAAAATTGGTAATATCGTAATTGGTGGGGGGAACAGAGTAGCAATTCAGTCTATGACCACAACTGTGCCCTCTGACACTGAAAAAACAATTAATCAGATTATAGACCTTCAACAGGCAGGATGTGATATTGTTCGTGTTACTGTGCCAACTGCCAACGATGCAAAATTTATAGATAAAATCAAAGAAAAAATTTCAATTCCATTGGTTGCAGACATTCATTTTGACTACAAAATTGCTCTTGAATGTATAGAGCGCGGAATTGATAAAATAAGAATAAATCCTGGAAATATCGGAGACAGAAACAGAGTAAGAATTTTAGCCGAAAAGGCAAATGAAAAAAACATTCCTATAAGAATTGGTGTAAATTCAGGCTCTGTTGACAAAGAGATTTTAGAAAAATATAAAAGTCCTACTGCGGACGCTTTGGTAGAAAGTGCTTTGAAAGAAGTAAAACTTTTGGAAGAATGTGATTTTTCAAATATTGTGCTTTCTTTAAAAGCATCAAACGTTATTACAACTGTTGAAGCATACAGAAAAATTTCTGAACTTGTTTCATACCCGTTACATATCGGTGTTACCGAAGCAGGCAGTGAATATTCAGGGCTGGTAAAATCATCAGTGGGGTTAGGCAGCCTTATTTTGGATGGTATTGGTGATACAATGAGAGTATCACTTACCGCAGAACCTGTAAAAGAAATTTATGCAGCAAAAGAGATTTTAAAAGCCTGCGGAAAATTAGATGGCGGAATAAACATTGTATCATGCCCAACTTGCGGAAGATGCAATTACAATTTAATCGAAACAGTAAAAAAGATAGAAGATTTGACAAAAAACATAAATAAAAATTTAACAGTTGCAGTTATGGGATGCGTGGTGAACGGACCGGGTGAAGCAAAAGAAGCAGATATCGGGGTTGCGGGCGGTCTTAATGAGTGCATATTGTTCAAAAAAGGTGAATTGGTAAGAAAAATTCCTTTTGAAAATCTTCTTGATGAACTTATGAAAGAAATTAACGGAGCATAAAATGAATTTTTTAGATTTATTTAATGATGTGGTAGTTACTCCTGTAATGCTTACCACAAAGGTCGAAAATATAAAACTTAAACCTGCAACGAATTCGATGCAGGTTACTTTTTCTGTGCCAAATCCGCTTTCAGATCAGGAAAAAGCAGAACTCACAGACGCAATTATGGGCATCTATCCAATAGATAAAGTAGATGCTACATTTAATGTGGTTGAACAAAAGAAAAAAGTAAATCCTGTGCTTTTGGGCAAACCTTTGAATACTGAAGATGTGGAAATTGAAAAAATCAGTAATATCGATCAGTATTATGGTAAAGTTACAATTGAAGGTCAGGTTATTTCAACTGACGAAAGAGAAACAAAAAGAGGTAGAATTCTTTTTAAATTTGGTGTAACAGATAAAACTTCTTCTATAACCTGTAAACTAATAATGACAAAACCTGTGGCAGAAAAAATTTGCGCCTCAATCAAAGAGGGGAAATATCTGCGTGTTATGGGAGAAGCATCATACGACAAGTATGATAATGAAGTTGGCATTTTTGCAGACGCTGTAACTCTTGTTGAAGAACCGAAAATGGTTGATGACGCAGAAGAGAAGCGTGTTGAATTGCATCTCCACACAAAAATGAGTGCTATGGATAGTGTTGTAGATGTTGAAGCCGCAGTTAAGCGTGCTGCCCAATGGGGACACAAAGCCATTGCAATTACAGACCACGGTGTTGTTCAGGCATATCCTGATGCATTAGACGCAGGTAAAAAGAACGGAATTAAAATTATTTATGGTACAGAATGTTATTTGATTGATGATGAAACAAAGATTGTAAAAGGATATAAAGATTGTACTTTTGACGATACATTTATAGCACTTGATATTGAAACAACAGGTCTTAGCCCTCTTACTTGTTCAATTATAGAAATCGGTGCAGTAAAATTCGAAAAAGGGCAGATTGTAGATACATACAGTCAGTTGATTGACCCGGGCTTTTCAATCAGCAGTTTTACAACCGACTTGACAGGTATTACAAATGATATGTTAAGCGGTATGCCGACTTTGGAAACTGTTATGCCCGAATTTTTAAAATTTGCGGGTGATTATCCTGTTATTGCTCACAACGCGGAATTTGATTGTGGGTTTATTAAGTATTATTGTGAAAAATTAGGACTTTCATTTTCAAACACATCAATTGATACATTAGAACTTTGCAAAAACTTGCTTCCTGACCTCAAAAAGTTCAAGTTAGATACAATAGCAAAAAGTTTTAATATAAATATGGGTAGCCACCACAGAGCATTTGATGATGCAAGAACCTGCGGATATATTTTCTTTAAAACAAGAGATATTTTGCAGAAAATGGGTGTTACCAACATTGGACAGATTAACTCTCAGTTTGCCCGTGCAGATTATACAAAAGCAAATACTTATCACGTTATTCTTCTTGTTAAAAATCAGGAAGGTATGAAAAATTTATATAAAATAATTTCAGAATCACACCTTAACTATTTTTACAAACGACCCCGTGTGCCAAGAAGAATTTTATCAGAGTTCCGTGAAGGGCTTATAGTAGGTTCTGCCTGTGAAGCGGGTGAACTCTTTACAGCGGTAGTTGATGGTAAAAGCCACGATGACTTATTGAAAATTGCAGAATTTTATGATTACTTAGAAGTCCAGCCAATCGGAAATAACAGATTTATGTTAGATAACGGAACTGTTAGTAATGTAGGGCAACTTCAGGAGTTTAATAAAATTATAATTGACCTTGCAAAAGAACTCGATAAGCCATATGTTGCAACTTGCGATGCGCATTTTCTTGATCCTGATGATAAAGTTTTCAGAGCAATAATTCAGGCAGGTCAAAAGTATAAAGACGCAGATAATCAGGCTCCTTTGTATTTCAGAAACACAACAGATATGCTTAAAGAGTTTGATTATTTGGACGAAGAAACTGCATATAACGCAGTTGTAAAGAATACCAACCTTATTGCAGATATGATTGAACCTGACCTGCAACCAATTCCAAAGAAAACTTATGCACCGAAAATCGACGGCGCGGAAGACGATGTTAGAAATATTTCCTATGCAACTGCACACGAAATTTACGGTGAAAATATCCCGCAGTTCGTTTTGGACAGAATGGATAAAGAATTAAACTCCATTATTAATAACGGCTTTTCTGTTATGTATGTTATTGCCCAGAAACTTGTGTGGAAGTCATTAGAAGATGGCTACTTAGTTGGTTCCCGAGGTTCAGTTGGGTCATCATTTATCGCATTTTTAATGAAAATTACAGAGGTTAATTCACTTTGCCCGCACTATGTTTGTCCAAACTGTAAACATAACGAGTTTATTCAGGACGGTAAATACGCCTGTGGCGTTGATATGCCTGATAAAGATTGTCCTGAGTGCGGAACAAAAATGAATAAAGACGGATTTGATATCCCGTTTGAAACATTCTTAGGCTTTCACGGCGAAAAAGACCCTGATATAGACCTTAACTTTTCAGGTGAATATCAGGCAAAAGCCCATAAGTTCCTTGAAAACTTTTTCGGAAGCGACCATGTGTTCAAAGCAGGAACAATTTCAACTCTTGCAGATAAAACTGCATACGGTTATGTTATGAACTATCTGGCAGAACGCAATATTATTGCAACAAATGCTGAAAAAGACAGACTTACCAAAGGTTGCGCAGGTGTAAGAAAAACTACAGGTCAGCACCCGGGCGGTATGGTTGTTGTGCCGGATGATATGGATATTTACGATTTTTGTCCTATTCACAGACCTGCCGATAAAACAGATGTTGATATTATAACCACCCACTTCGATTACAGCAAAATGAAAGGTACCCTTTTGAAGTTTGATATATTAGGACACGACGATCCTACGGTACTTCGTATGCTTGGTGATATTACAGGGGTAGATGTTCAGAAAATTCCTCTTGACGATCAGGATGTTATGAGCCTTTTCTCAAGCAACAAAATACTTAAATATAAAGAAGAATTATATGATGAAGAATTTTGTGATGTTATCGGCACAAACGGACTTCCTGAATTCGGCACAGGATTTACAAAACAGATGCTTCTTGATACGCTTCCTACAACCTTCGGCGAGTTAATACGAATTTCAGGTCTTTCACACGGAACAGACGTATGGCTTAACAATGCTCAGGATTTGGTCCGTGCAGGAACCGCAACATTAAAAGAAGTAATCTGTACCCGTGACGATATTATGGTAAATCTTATGTATATGGGTATGGACGCTGAAGACGCATTCCAGATTATGGAGTTCACCCGTAAAGGTAAATTTACCCAGCATCAGGAATATGTTCCTAAAATGAAAGAAAGTAATGTTCCTGACTGGTATATTGAGTCTTGTCTTAAAATTAAGTATATGTTCCCTAAAGCCCACGCTGCGGCTTATGTAATGATGGCGTTCAGAATTGCCTGGTTTAAGGTTCATCAGCCACTGGCATTTTATATGACATATTTTACAGTTCGTGCAGACCTTTTTGATGCAAGTCTTATGACAAAAGGAATTGAAAGAACCCGTGAAGAAATCAAGAGATTAAAATCAAGCGATGAAAAACTTTCCGTTAAAGATTCTTCCGTTCTTACAATTCTGGAAGTTTGCAACGAAATGTATTCAAGAGGTTTTGAGTTTACTAAAATTGATTTGTATAAATCAGATGCGGTAAAATTCTTGCTTGACGAAGAAAACAGAATTTTGCCACCCCTTTCTGCTATGCCGGGGCTTGGTGAAAATGCTGCCAAGTCAATTGCAGAAGCAAGGGTAGACGGTGAGTTTACTTCAATTGAAGATTTAAGAATGAGAAGCGGAGTAAATAAGACAGCTATCGAGGTTTTGCGACAGGAAGGTTGCCTTGATGGTATGCAGGAATCTGCGCAAATTACATTTTTTTAGTATATCATTGGTAGTTTTTGCATAAATATAAATATAACGATTTAAGTGTAAATCAGGCTTTTATACTTTAGGAGGGTATTTATGGAAAAACTGCTTACAAATAACGAGGCCAGGCTTGAAGGGATGGTAGACAGCGTCCCTGAATACAGCCATGAAATATACGGTGAAGGATTTTGTAAACTGTGCTTGAAAGTTCCAAGGCTTAGCGATAATTATGACAGCGTTATTCTGACTATTTCCGAAAGAATGATAAGCGATTTTGATTTGTATCCGGGAAGACTTATTCAGGTTGAGGGGCAATTTCGGTCATATAACAATTATTCCGATGAAGGGAATAAACTGGTACTTACTGTGTTTGTTAAAAAGATTTATGATATGACAGAAGATTATGAGTCCCCGAATTCTATCTTTCTTAACGGTTATATCTGCAAAACTCCCGTATACAGAACCACACCTTTCGGCAGAGAAATTTGCGATGTTTTAATCGCAGTAAACAGACAGTATGGTAAATCTGACTACATTCCTTGCATTACTTGGGGGAGAAACGCCAAGTTTACAGGAAATCTTGAAGTTGGCACCAATATCAAACTTTGGGGCAGAATACAGAGCAGAGATTATAAAAAGAAAATTTCTGAAGATGAATTTGCCGAAAAAACTGCCTATGAGGTATCGGTAACAAAACTTGAAGTAGTTAAAAATCAGGAAATTGATGAAAATATTTAAAAATTTGCTAAAACACTTGATTTTTTTAAAAAAATGTGTTAAAATAACAATAACATAAGAATTTGGCAAAGGAGTGAGCAGAAAGCTCACTCTTTTGCGTTGTATACGGTGGATTTCAGGGAGGTTGTTGTATGGCAAACAAAGTAGAAGAAATCGTTGAAAAACTCGCGGAAAAAATTGCAGAGCCTCTTGGCATTATGATTTATGATGTTGAGTTTAAAAAAGAAGGTTCTGACTATTATTTAAGAGTTTATATCGACAGAGAAGACGAACCTGTTTCTATTGATGATTGTGAAGCAGTTTCTCGTCCTTTGAGCGATGTTTTGGACGAAGAAGACCCAATTGATCAGGGATATTACCTGGAAGTTTCTTCGCCGGGTTTAGAACGCAAACTGAAAAAGCAAAGAGATTTTGATAGATTTGCAGGTGAAAAAGTTTGTGTTAACTTTTATGGCTCATTTGAAGGTAATAAAAGCCTTGAGGGCAAACTTGTTTCAAGAAATAATGAAATAACAGAAATTGAAACTGAAGACGAAAGTCTTTTAAAAATACCAAATGAAAAAATTTCATCGGTAAGATTAACTATCGATTTTTAAGGAGGATGTATTGTGGATAACAAAGAATTACTTAATGCGATTGCTATGCTTGAAAAAGAAAAAGGAATTGAAAGAGAATATATGTTCCAGGCAATCGAAAGCGCACTTGCAATTGCGTATAAAAGAAGCATCAGAGGTATTAAAGGTGCAGACCTTGTTGTAGAACTTAACAGAGAAAACGGTAATGTTACTCTCTACAAGCACTGCAAAGTTGTAGAAAATGGCTTGGGTCAGGATGGCGAATACGACCTTGACGAAGCAAAAGAAATCAACGAAGCATATGAAATCGGCGATGTTGTAGTTGAAGAAATCGACCAGACTCCGTTTTCAAGAATTGCGGCACAGACTGCAAAACAGGTTATGCTCCAGAAACTCCGTGAAGCAGAAAGCGGTAAACTTTACACAGAGTTCAGAAAGAAAGAAAATACTGTTACAACAGGTATTGTTAAAAGAATTGATAAGAAAAACATTATCGTAGATGTTGGTAATTTTGAAGCAATCATTCCTCCAAGTGAACAGATTGAAGGCGAAAAAATTGAACCGGGCGATAAGATTAAACTTTATGTTGCAAAAGTAAACAAAACAAACTACGGTCCTGAAATCATTGTTTCAAGAAGCAATGCAGGTATTGTAGGTAAACTTTTTGAAAATGAAGTTCCTGAAATCGGTGAAGGAATTGTTCAGATTAAAGCAATTTCACGCGAACCTGGTTCAAGAACAAAAATTGCAGTATATGCAGAAAATCCTAATATCGACCCGATTGGCTCTTGCGTAGGTCAGCGTGGCATCAGAGTTCAGAATGTTGTTGATGCATTGGGCGGCGAAAAAATTGATATTATCAAGTGGAGTGAAGATCCTGCTGAATTTATTCAGGCAGCATTGAGCCCTGCAAAGGTTATTTCAATTGAAGTAAACGAAGAAGAAAAAATGTGTACTGTTGTAGTTCCTGCGTTCCAACTTTCACTTGCTATCGGCAGAGAAGGTCAGAATGCAAGACTTGCTGCTAAACTTACCGGTTGGAAAATCGATATCAAAGCAGAAGATAACATAAATTTGGAATTTTAAGGAATATTTATGAACGATAAGGTTAATTACAGAATGTGCGTATGTTGCAGAAATATGAAGCATAAGCATAATATGGCAAGAATTACTGCAAAAGAGGGTAAGGGTATGATAGATAAAACCTTCAAAGCAGGTGGCAGAGGATTTTATATCTGCTCGGAGCAATGCCTGGATAAAATTATGTCTTCAAAAAAATTTGCAAGATTTTCAGGCTTGTTGTCTGATGAAAACATACTGAATGATTTAAAGGAAGTGCTTAAAGATGCAAAGTAAAGCCGAAAGAATGATTGGACTTGCAACAAGAGCAGGTAAAGTTATAACAGGATTGGAACTTTGTGAAAAAGCGGTAAAAACCAATAAAGCAAAACTTATAATCCTGACAAAGGAAACTTCCGAAAATTCAATAAAGATTTTTTCAGACTCTGGAATTGAAATCATTTATTTAGACACAAAAGAAATTTTGGGAAAATGCACAGGCAAAGAAACAAGAAGCGTTGCTGTAATAACCGATAAGAATTTTTCAACCGCTGTTTTAAAGGCGTATAATGATAAAGAAATTTAATTGTGCTGTCAAAACGGCGGCTATGAAAAGAAAGCGAGGAATTTAAATGCTGCAAAAAATCAGAGTGCATGAACTTGCAAAAGATTTAAATATGACAAGCAAAGATATAATAACTATCTTAGAACAGTTTGGTATATCAGTTAAAGGATATATGACTGTTTTAGAAGAAAATCAACTTGATATTATCTTTGAAGTGTTGTCACAAAAATATGACAAAGGCGGAAAGTTTAATCTTTTGAACAGTACCATGGAATATGGTAAACTTATCAAAAAAGAAGAGCCAAAGCCTGAACCTGTAAAAGAAGAACCAAAGGAAGAAGTAAAGGAAGAAAAACCTGCAGAGGAAAAGAAGGAAGAAAAAGTTAAAAAGCCTTCAAATCCGCATCCTTTTGAAAAGTCAGAAAAGAAAAAACAGGCTCAGCCTCAGCCTAAAAAAGAACGCGTAAACGTAGTAGTAAACACTCGTTCTGAAGCAATTGATGTTAACAGAATTGAAAAAGTTGAACGTATAGAAGAAATGGTTTCTGACAAAATTAAAGATAATGTTCAGAACAAGCAGAAAATTAAAAAAGGTCAGAACAGATTTGGTAAAAAGGATAACAAACCACTTCAGCAGGTTAAAAAGGTTATTCCAAAGCCTGTTAAATTGGAAGTTGAAATTCCTGATACAATTTCTGTTGGTGAACTTGCATCAAGACTTAAAAAGACAGCAGCAGAAGTTGTTAAAAAGTTGTTTATGTTAGGTCAGATGGCTGCAGTAAGCGATATCATCGACTTTGATACAGCCGCAATTGTTGCAGAAGAATTTGAAGCAATTGTTAAAAAGGAAATTATCATCACAGCAGAAGAATCACTTCTTATTGACATTGAAGACAAAGAAGAAGATTTGCTCCCAAGAAGCCCTGTTGTTTGCGTAATGGGACACGTTGACCACGGTAAAACAAGTCTTTTGGATAAAATCAGAAGTACACATGTTACTGCAGGTGAAGCGGGTGGTATTACTCAGCATATCGGTGCGTACAGAGTAAATCTTAACGATAAAGAAATTACATTCTTAGATACCCCTGGTCACGAAGCATTTACTGCTATGCGTGCAAGAGGTGCAATGGCAACTGATATTGCAATTTTGGTTGTTGCCGCAGATGACGGTATTATGCCACAGACTGTAGAAGCAATTAACCACGCAAAAGCCGCAGGTGTAAGCGTAATTGTTGCAGTTAATAAATGCGATAAAGATACAGCAAATCCTGACAGAGTTTTGCAGGAACTTACTGAACATGAACTTATTCCTGAACAGTGGGGTGGCGATACAATTTGCGTTAATGTTTCAGCCCTCACAGGTCAGGGTATTGACGAACTTTTGGAAATGCTTCTTTTGGTTGCTGATATGAGAGAACTTAAAGCAAATCCAAATAGAGAAGCAAGAGGTATTGTTATTGAATCAAGACTTGATAAGGGCAGAGGTCCTATTGCAACAGTTTTGGTTCAGAACGGTACATTAAAAATCGGTGATGTTGTAGTTGTAGGTACTTCAATTGGTAGAGTTCGTGCAATGATGAACGACAGAGGAGAAAGAGTAAAAACTGCAGAACCTTCTGTTCCTGTTGAAGTATTGGGCTTATCAAGCGTTCCAAGCGGCGGCGATTTGTTCTACGTTGTAGAAAACGAGAAAAAAGCCCGTGAAGTTGTTGACGAAAGAATTGCAAAACAGAAAGAAGAAGCACTTCAGGCAACACAGAAAGCATCTCTTGAAAACTTGTTCAGTCAGATTGAACAGGGTAAGATGAAAGAACTCAACATTATCATTAAGGCCGATGTTCAGGGTTCTGTTGAAGCAGTTAAACAGTCATTGGAAAAATTAAGCAATGATGAGGTTAGAATCAGAATTATCCACGGCGGTGTTGGTGGTGTTAACGATTCAGACGTTATGCTTGCATCAGCGTCTAATGCTATTATCGTTGGATTTAACGTTCGTCCTGATGCGAATGCTATTTCAAGTGCAGAAAAAGCGGAAGTTGAAATCCGTCTTTACAGAGTTATTTATACTGCTATTGAAGAAATTGAAGCCGCTATGAAAGGTATGCTCGATCCTGAATTTAAAGAAGTTGTTCAGGGCCACGCTGAAATCAGACAGACATTTAAAGTTTCAGGCGTTGGTACAATTGGTGGTTCATATGTATTGGACGGTAAAATTTCAAGAAATTCACAGGTTCGTGTTGTTCGTGACAGTATTGTTATTCACGAAGGTGTTTTAGACTCACTTAAGAGATTTAAAGACGACGTTAAAGAAGTAGCAAGTGGTTACGAATGTGGTATCGGCATCGAAAACTTCAACGATATCAAAGAAGGCGACATCGTGGAAAGTTTCATTATGGAAGAAATTAAACGATAACGAAAGGAAACGTTATGGCTAAATTCAGACAACAAAAAATTGATGAAGAAATCAAAAGAGAACTGTGTTCAATTTTGCCGACTTTAAAAGATCCAAGACTTGACGGAGTTTTACTTTCAGTTGTGTCTGTAATAGTTACAAAGGATTTAAAATTTGCAAAGGTGTATGTTTCCGCTTTTTGTAATGAAGAAAAGAAAAAAGAAATTCTTAAAGGTTTAAGCAGCAGTGCGGGCTTTATCAGAAAAGAAGTTTCTTCAAGAACAAAATTAAGATACACACCTGAACTTCACTTTGTTATAGACGACTCAATTGAGTATGGTTCTCACATTAACAAAATTATTAATGAACTTAACGGTGAATAATATATGAAAAATATAGCAAATGCTTTGTTAAAAGCAGAAAAAATTGCAATTTTTGTTCATATTTCAGCAGATGGCGATGCCTTGGGCAGCGCCTTTGCTTTAAAATACAGTTTAAATAAATTGAATAAAGTTGCAGATGTGTATTTAAATGAACAGGTGAGCGAAAGACTTGAGTTTATGCTTGGCTTTGCACCTGTTGAATACAAAACAGAATTGCCTGATTGCGAATATGATTGCTTAATTGCTCTTGATTGCGGCGATACGGGCAGACTCGGGACTTTTAAAGAGTACTACGAAAATCATAATAACACACTTAATGTTGACCATCATTTTACAAACAAAGGTTATGGGAAACTTAACTTTGTTAAAGGAGATGCATCAGCAACAGGTGAGTTGGTTTTTGAATTGTTGCAGGAGTTAGGAACTGATATTGATAACAGCAGTGCGTCACTTTTGTATTGTGCCATTTCTTCAGATACAGGTTGCTTTGCTTATTCCAATGTTTCACCAGATACACACATCGTTGCTTCTGAATTGTTAAAATATGATTTTGACAGTGCAGAAATTAACAGACTTATGTTTGCAACAAACACCTTGGCAGAATTAAAACTTCAGGCATATCTGGTTGAAAATATGTTAGTATGCCACAACGGAAAAGTTGCTGTTGCGATAATTGACGAAAATTGCCTTAAAGATTTTGGTGCAACTTATGAACATACTGAAGGTTTAGTTGATGTATTAAGAAGTGTAAAAGGTGTTGAAATTGCCTGCCTTATCAAAGAAAAAGACGGCAAAACAAAAGGAAGCATAAGAACAAATTCTTATGCTGAT
Source organism: Clostridia bacterium (assembly GCA_045660065.1). Taxonomy (GTDB): domain Bacteria; phylum Bacillota; class Clostridia; order RGIG6154; family RGIG6154; genus RGIG2094. The sequence continues at coordinate 42,026 of JAZRDC010000026.1, read as the reverse complement.
GCTACTGTTATTGCATCTTGCTTTGGTGGCGGTGGTCATATAAGAGCGGCAGGGTTTTCCTGCGATAATTCTTTGGAAGATGTTAAAAACAAAGTAATTGAAATAACTAAAGATATGTAAGGAGAAAGTGGTTTGACAGGTATAGTAAATATTAACAAGCCATACGGCAAAAGTTCACATTTTGTAGTGGCAGTTATAAGAAGAATTACAAAAATTAAAAAAGTCGGTCATACCGGAACTCTTGATCCTTTGGCAACAGGAGTTTTACCTATTTGCATCGGCAGAGAATCCACAAAACTTTCACAGGCGATTATGGATGGAACAAAGCGTTATAAGGCACTTTTGCAGTTAGGTAAAACAACTACAACTCAAGATAGCGAGGGAGAAATCACTTCTGAAAGAGAAGTTTGTGTTACAGAAGATACAATAAAAAGTGTTGTAAGTGATTTTGTTGGTGAAATCAGTCAGACTCCGCCAATGTATAGCGCTGTAAAAATAAATGGACAGAAACTCTATAAACTCGCAAGAGAAGGTAAGGAAATTGAAAGAGAGCCTCGCATAATAACAATTCATTCTATCGATGTTCTTGATATCAATTTAACCGATAATACAGTTGAACTTGATATTTGTTGCTCAAAAGGCACCTACATCAGAACACTTTGCAACGATATTGGCGAAAAACTCGGTTGCGGAGGTTATATGGCATCATTAGTCAGAACAAAAAGTGCTTCTTTTACCATTGAAAACAGTATAACTCTTGAAGAGTTTGAACAACTTTGGCAAAATGGTGAGTATGAAAAAGTTCTTATTCCGCCTGAAACTTTTGTTAAGGAGTAATAAATGAAAATATTTTACGCAAACGATAATTTAACATTAAAAAATTCGGTTGTGGTGTTGGGAAATTTTGATGGTGTGCATTGCGCCCATAAAATGCTTATAGAAAAAGCAGTAAGAATTGCCAAAGAAAACGACTTGCTTTCAGTTATATATACTTTTTCCGAACATCCGCAGAAGTTTTTTGGCAAAAATATTGAAATTTTGACTTCGAATTCTGAAAAAGAGAAGATTTTTGATAATCTTGGTATAGATGTATTAGTGTATCAGAAGCCAGATGAAAAGTTTTTAGCCCTTTCACCTGAAGAATTTGTCGAAAAAACAGTTGCTGAAAAATTAGGTGCAAAACATATTGTTGTTGGCAAACATTATTCTTTTGGTGCAAAAGCCAAAGGCACAAGTGCTTTTTTGAAATCTTTTGCAGAGCAATTTGGAATTGAAACCAATGTTGAAGACCTTTTTGAACAAGACGGTTTGATTGTTTCAAGTTCAAAAATTCGTGAATTTCTTAAAAATGGTGATGTAACTTGCGCCAATAAAATGCTTGGCAGACCTTTTTCCATAGAGGGAGAAGTTGTTCACGGTAATCATCTGGGAACAGGAATTGGTTTTCCTACTGCAAATATTAATTTTGGCAGTGATAAAATTGTACCCAAATTCGGCGTTTATGCAGGTAAAACCATAATAGATTGTGTGGAGTATAATTCCATAATCAATATTGGTATTAAGCCCACAGTTGGTGGAAATACACCGTTGCTTGAAGCACATATTATTGATGCTGAAGGTGATTTTTACGGTAAAAAAATATCATTTAATTTACTTAATTTTTTGCGTGAAGAAAAGAAATTTGACAGTTTGGAAGAATTGAAAGAGCAAATTCAGTCAGATTTACAAAATGCAAAAGAATATTTTTAATAGGTTGTTTTATAATAAAGGTATCCTTTTTAGGATACTTTTATTTTTTTTGAGGTGAATTAATGTTAAGAACAGACCTTGCTTTGGAAGCAAAAGAAATGTATCACGAAAACGCAGGAAACACAAGCGAGATTGACGGAGTGGAAGCAAAAACTTATGAATATACAAATGTAATTGTTACAGAAGTTAAGGTGATAAACGAAAAGGGAAGCAGTGCTATCGGAAAACCCGTAGGAAATTACATCACCATAGAAATGCCCGAATTTTTGAATTACGGATATGTCTATCACAAAGAGGCAATTGAACTTATCAAAAGTGAATTAAAAAAACTTTTACCGGGATTTGAAAAGAAAAAAATTTTGGTTGCAGGACTTGGAAACAGATTAATAACCTCAGATGCGTTAGGCCCGTGGACAGTAGATAAACTGATAGTAACAGGTCATTTGGCAGAACTTGCGCCTAAAAGCCTTGGAGAACTTGGACTGATATATGCAGCAGTTCCAGGAGTTATGGGGATAACCGGGGTGGAAACCGCAGATGTTATAAAAGGAATATGTGAAAAAGTTCACCCCGATGCAGTAATTGCTGTTGACGCATTAGCATCAAGAAAAACAGAAAGAGTTGCTACAACAATCCAGATGTCAGACACAGGCATAAATCCGGGTTCGGGCATAGGCAATCACAGAAAAGAAATAACAAAAAAATCACTTGGAATTCCCGTTATTTCAATTGGAGTGCCAATGGTAGTCGATGCACTCACTCTTGCATATGATGCAGTTGATTCTCTGGGGATAATTAATAAAAATGAAATTTTAGAAAAAATAAGTGAAAAAAAACAAGGTGAAAACACCTTGTTTACAGTTACACCAAAAGAAACAGATAGACTTACAAAACAAATGGCAAGTATTATTTCAAGTGGGATAAATATAACATTTCACAATATAAAAATTGATGAAATTGACAGTTATATCAGTTAGCGTTATTTTCTAAACTGTTAAATTTTACTGTTCTTTTTTTTCTGACCTGCTTTTTAGTAAGATCTTCTTTAAAGTGCTTGCAGGCATCGTTGCAATTTAAAACTCCATATTTAGAGCAAAGTATTTCATCAGTAACTAAAACAGTAGCATATACACATGTGTTGCAAACATTGATATTTTCCATCGTAACACCTCATAATTTGTTAGAATTCGTCTTATTATATCAAATATACTGAATAAATGCAAGAACTAAGTTTATAAAACTATTGATTTGTAAGTAGAAATTTGGTATACTTATAATAACATTATTTGGAGGTCGGAGACTTTGGAAAAAGTTAAAAAGCAAGGATTTTTACAGGGAGCACTCATTATAGCAATTGCGCATATTGTTGTTAAAATTATAGGTGCTATATATAAAATTCCGCTCACGCGCTATATTTTAGGCCCTGATGGTATCGGAATTTACAACTCATCGTATACAATTTATAATGTTTTGTTTATTGTTTCAACAGCGGGGCTTCCTGTTGCAATATCTAAAATGGTCAGCGAAAGCATTGCAAAAGAAAATTATAACGAAGCACTAAAAATATTTAAAGTTTCAAGAGTTATTTTGTTTATTTTAGGTGTCCTCGGATTTTGTATCCTTTTGTTTGGAGCAAATGCCTTTGCGGGATTTTTGAAAATACCAAGTGCGGGAATTGCAATGATGGCAATGGCGCCGAGTTTGTTCTTTGTATCTTTGATGAGTGCTTACAGAGGCTTTTATCAGGGTATGAGCAATATGATGCCTACTGCAATATCTGAAGTAATTGAAGCAAGTGGAAAAATGTTTGTAGGACTGCTTCTTTCTTATCTGTTTTTGAGTTATGGCATTGAATATGCCGCATCAGGAGCAATACTGGGTGTTTCAACAGGTACATTTATTGCTGCACTGTTTTTAATGCTTTATTGGTATAAATTAAGACCAGAAGTAAAAAAACTCTGCAAACCTGAAAAACAAACTACAAAATCAAAAACAATAGCAGTAAATTTAATAAAACTTGCAGTTCCGATTACTCTGGGAGCATCAGTATTCACACTTGCAAGTGTGATTGACTTAACTATGATAATGCGACAACTTGCAGATCTTGGATTTGATGAAGATGCAAGAACAACAATGTATGGTTATTATTCAGGTTACGCTGTAACAATGTTCAATCTTCCACCGACAATTATCGCATCTTTGGCGGTAAGTATAGTTCCTGCTATTTCAGTAGCATTGGTTAAAAAAGATTACGCTGTTGCAACCAAAACAGTTGAAACTGCCATCAGAATTACACTTTTGATTGCACTTCCTTGTGCAGTTGGAATGTCAGTTCTGTCAGGTCCTATTTTAAATCTTGCTTTTGCAGATACAGGAGCAGAACTTTTGCTTAAAATTTTAGCCTATGGCGTTATATTTGTAAGCGTGGTTATGGTTGCAAATGCAATTATTCAGGCAAGGGGAAATGTATGGGTGCCTGTAATTAATATGTGTATTGGTGGACTTGTAAAAATAGTTGTCAACTATGTTCTGGTGGGTAACATCAATATTAACATTAACGGTGCACCTATCGGCACAGTTTTGTGTTACCTTACTACTGCGACATTAAATCTTATTGCAATACATAAGTATTTTGCCCCCAACTATGGTGTTGGCTTTATAATTAAGACAATAATTTCTGTTGCAATAATGGGTGTATGTGCAAATGTAAGTTATAATTTTGTGCTTGGAATAACATCGTCAAATTCTGTTTCGCTTCTTGCATCAATTGCATTGTCAGCGATTGTATATTTTGCTTTACTTTTAGTGTTAAAAGCAGTTAATAAACAGGATGTTTTGGCTATGCCATGCGGTGAAAAAATAGCTAAAATCTTTAAAATGTTTTTAAAATAGCTAATATATTGGTAAATAATGACAATAAAAAGCAAATTAAAGTGTCAAAAACAAGAAAATAACAAAAAATATGGAAAAAATTAAAAAAAACACTTGAATATTGTTTGAAAATTGTTTATAATAGTTGATGTGGACTCGATAAAATGGCTTTTTGCCTTTTATATATTCCAATTTGTATTATAAAAAAATGGGAGGTGTTTTATGATGAATAAGACAGAACTTATCGCTGCTATCGCAGAAAAAGCTGAACTTTCAAAGAAAGATGCTGAAAAAGCATTAGCTGCTTTTATTGAAAGCGTTGAAGGTGCATTAGCAAAAGATGACAAAGTACAGTTAGTTGGCTTTGGTACATTTGAAGTTAAGACAAGAGCTGCAAGAAAGGGTAGAAATCCTCGTACAAAACAGGAAATCACTATCCCAGCTTCTAAAGCTCCAGCATTCAAAGCTGGTAAAGCTTTCAAAGATGCTATAAAATAATTTAGCCCTGAAGGACAGTTCGATTTTTTGATCGGACTGTCTTTTTTGTATAAATCGGAGGAGAAAATGCGAGTAGATAAATTCTTAAAAGTATCAAGACTTATCAAAAGACGCACAGTTGCTAATGAGGCCTGTGATAAAGGAAGAATAATGATTAACGATAAAGTAGTCAAAGCGTCTGCTGAAGTAAAAGTCGGTGATGTATTGTCAATATCTTTGGGTGATAAGGTGGTAAAGGCAGAAATCCTGAAAGTTGATGATAAACATGTAACCAAAGATGATGCACCACTTATGTATAGACAATTTGATTAATGTAATAAATAACTCTTTTGCCAAATACAATTTATAAAAAAGGCAAAGGAGTTTTTTTATGGAAGAAAAGAAATTTTTAAAGGATAGTGTGCTGCATAATATTATCATTGAAAACAGAGAGAAAATCAGCATTTCAGGAGTAGAAAATGTTGTATCTTTCGACGAGGAAAAAATCATAGCCGAAACAACGGATGGAATGATTACATTGGAAGGCGAAAATCTGCATATTAACACTTTGAGCGTGGATGAGGGCGAAATGAGTATCGAAGGCTATGTATTTTCTGTTGTTTATAATGACGGACAAGGGGAAAGTTCGGGCGGTTTTTTTGCAAAACTTTTCAAGTAGCGGGGAAATGAAATATGAGCAATTCTGTTACCCTGGAAATAAATGTAGTGGTTAGTTGTTTTGTGCTGGGTATAATCTGCGGAATTATTTTTGATTTGTTTAAGGCGGCACGGTTCGGGAAAATAGTAAAAGCAAGGCAGTTAGTTTTGCAAGATATTTTTTATTATATAATAATATCAGTTGTTATATTTAGTTTTATTTTAAAGTTAAACGGCGCGGAAATAAGAGGATATATGATGGTTTCATCAATAGTAGCATTTGTAATTTACAGATGGTTGTTAAGTGCATATGTTGTAAGAATTTTTATATGGACAAACAAATTAATAAAATATATTTTGAAAATAATGTTGTATCCTGTAATTTCTCTTTGCAGAATTATAATTTTGCCATTTTTAAAAATAAAACAAAAACTTTTATCAAAAAAAGCGAAAATAGCATTGACATTTAAGCAATTTTGTTTTAAAATAAAGTGTAATGTAGGGATTTTGTATTTAGGCAATAAATTTTGCAAGGAGCGTAAGCCGTGTCGAAGAAAACGAAAACCGGAAAAAAGAGTTTAATGTTTTTAGTTCTTCCTATGGTTTTGGCAGTTTATTTTTGTGTTGTTTTAATACAACAGCAGGTTACTATTAGTCAATTATCAGATAAAGCAGATACAATAAGAAGTGAAATCAAAGTTCAGAATGAACTTAAAAAGGAAATTGAAACTGAAATGAAAACAGAAAATGAAATCAAACGCGTAGAAAAAATTGCGCGTGAGAAGTTAGGTTTCCTTAAAGAGAATGAACGCTTATTTGTTGACTCATCAAGATAATTGTAAGTGTAAGGTAAACCAAGGAGGATTTAAGTTTTATGCAGCTTGAAGTAGGCAGTGTGTTAAACGGAAAGATTACAGGTATAACTAATTTTGGTGCTTTTGTGCAGATTGATGGCACAAAAATCACAGGGCTTGTACATATTTCTGAAGTAGCGATGGATTATGTTAAGGATATCAACGATCATCTTAAAGTTAATGATAGCGTTAAAGTTAAGGTTGTTTCTGTTGCTCCGGGCGGAAAGGTTAGTTTATCTATTAAAAAAGTTCAGGAGGAAGAAGCTGCTTTAAAAGCATCAAGACCTGCAGATGTTGAAATGTTTACTAAACCTTCTGCTGCAAATCTCTCTTTTGAAGATAAAATCAGCCGTTTTAAATCAGACAGTGATGAAAGACAACAGACTTTAAAACGTAACTTTGAATCAAAACGCGGAAGTTGCGGTTCAAGAAGACAAAACTATTAATTATTTAGACTTTCCTTTTTGGAGGAAAGTCTTTTTTTATGGACTTGCAAAATAAAATATAAAAAACATATACTCTACAAAGGAGGAGTATAATGTTTGTTTTGTTCGGCTCTGTAATGAGTCAGGTGCTTTTTTTACTGTCGTATGTTTCCACATCTAATTCTTTTCCGAAACCACTTAGCGCAAAGGAGGAAAAAGAACAGCTTGAAAAAATGAAATCAGGCGATATGTCTGCAAGAAATACTTTGATTGAAAAAAATCTGCGTCTTGTTGCATACATTGCCAAAAAGTATAACTCTGCCAATGTAGAAGCAGATGATTTAATTTCTATAGGCACAATCGGACTGATTAAAGCAATAAATACTTTTGATGCAGAAAAAGGTATCAGACTTGCGACATACGCTTCCAGATGTATCGAAAATGAAATACTGATGATTATACGAGGCGGTAAAAAATTTGCCAATGAAGTTTCACTTGAAGAACCCATTGGTATTGATAAAGAAGGCAATGAAATCAGTTTTTTAGATATAGTATCTCAGGAAGATGAAGATGTTATCGAACGGGTGGAACTTACTGCGCAGATTAAAAAAATGTATGGCATATTGGAGGATGTTTTAACAAACAGAGAAAAAACAGTCATAAGGTACAGATACGGACTTGAAGGATATGCGGAAAAAACTCAAAGGGAAATAGCAAAACTCCTGGGAATATCAAGGTCTTATGTTTCAAGGATTGAGAAAAAGGCCCTTGGCAAAATGCGCAAAGAGTTTGAAAATAAGGAATATTAATAATTAAAATAGCAGATAATACCTCTTAAGGAGTGTATTTGATTGCTGATTTCACTTATTAGAACGCTGATATTATATTTTTCAATTATAATAATTTTCAGATGTATGGGGAAAAGACAAATAGGACAGTTGCAACCAAGCGAACTGATTCTTGCGATAATGGTTTCAGATATTGCAACTGTTCCGATGGAGTCGACCGGAAAGCCTTTACTTAGCGGAATAATACCAATAATCACCCTTATGACGGCAGAAATTGTGCTGTCATTTTTATCTCAGAAAAGTGAAAAAGTAAGAAAAATTCTCTCGGGCTCTGCAAGCCTTATTATAAACAAAGGAAAAATTGATATTAAAGAATTAAAAAGATTAAGAGTTAATATTGACGATTTGTCCGAAGAATTAAGAATGAACGGTTACACATCAGTTGGTGAAATTGAATATGCTATTTTAGAAACCAACGGAGAAATCAGTATTATCCCCAAAGCCCATTTAAAACCGTTGAGTCCAAAAGATTTGAATATGAAAGTAAAAGATGCAACTATGCACAAAAATATCATTAAAGATGGTATAGTAGAAACAACAAATTTACAAGAAATCGGGAAAAACAATAAATGGGTTGAAGAGATACTAAAAAAAGAAAAAACAAAACTTAAGGATGTATTTTTGATGTCCTCGGACGGACAGGAATATTTCCTGCAAAAAAAGGAGGAGAAATGAAAAGTTTTATAATATCAATTTCCTTTTTTTGTTTTGTTTTGGTTGGCGTGATTTTTTATCAGTTTATTCTTGAAAAAAAGGCAGAAGAAATATATCAGATAACTTTTGAAATACAAAAATACGCTGAAACCTATGACAAGGAAAAATTAAAGCAAACAACTAAGAAGTTAAGCGATAATTTTGAAGAAGTAAAAAATTGGCTTATGGCATTTGAAGACCACGATCAAATATTGGAAATGGCACAGTGCATACAGGAAATTAAGGCTTATGGTGAAGAAGTTGGGGATCCAGTGGTTATGAGCAGTTTAAATAAATTCAGATATCTTTTGAATTACTCAGTTGAAGGTGTAAAACCCACATTGGAAAATATATTTTGATAACCGCTTTTCAGGCGGTTATTTTTTTGTTCTAAAATTGTACAAGCAGCATATAGTTAAATGTGCATGAGGAGGAAATTTGAAATGCTTTACAATTATTTTCCCTTAAGGGTGAGAGATGCTGTAAAACAAGGTTTAAAAAATAACACAGATATCGAAGAAATAAGAGTAAGGTGCGGACAAAACATCACTTTTTGCAGTTTAAATAGTAAATGTTTTCTTGATAAAAATGGAAATTTAATTAAAAATACAAATGAAGGCGTAAGATTGCACAAAGAGGATTTGAAAGAGATGTTTAAATATTTTACTCAAAATTCAGTATATGCAATGCAGCAGGATATCAAAAGTGGATTTATAACCCTTCCGGACGGCACGAGAGTAGGAATTTGCGGAAGATGTATTACCAAATGCGGAATTGTTGAAAATATTAATGATATTTCAAGTTTTAATATCAGATTGTCAAGACAAATAGACGGTTGGGGCAATAATATTTTCAATAAATTTGATTTGGCCGAAAGAAATGTATTAATTATCGCACCGCCCGGCTATGGCAAAACCACACTTTTGAGAAATATGATAAAATATGCGTCAGATATGGGGAAAAATGTGTCTGTTATTGATGAAAGAAGTGAAATATCACCGTTTTCCGAAGGAGCAAGAATATATGATTTAGGTTTAAATACTGATGTATTAAGTGATATTTACAAAAAAGAAGGAATAAATATTATGCTAAAGACAATGAATCCCGAAATTATAGCAACAGATGAAATATTGTCAAAAGAAGATTTTGAAATTATAAATAATATTTCAGTTTCGGGTGTTAAGATTTTTGCAACATTTCATGGTATAACCGAAAAAGATTATTTTGATAAAGCGAGAATTTTCGGTATAACAAAAACTCCTTTTGATTGTTTTCTGATAATATCAAAAAATCATTCAGGGCGCACAATCAATTATCGGCTACTGGAGGAAATATGAAAATTTTAGGAGCACTTATAATTATCTTCACTTGCTGGGTACTTGGAATTGATTTTTATAAATCCAACATTAAAAAACTTGAGTTCGCAAAAGGTCTTTTAAATGGAATAGAATATCTTAAAAGTGAAATTGTATATTCCTGTGGATTTTTAGATGAATGTATTCTAAAATCAGCCTCATTTTCAGGCATTGCGTCTGAATTTATGAAAGCGGTGGGGGAAGAACTGGCTAAAAAGGGTGTAAGCGCCAAAAACGCAATAGAAAAACTTACACCAATGCTTTTAAAAAACACAAATACCGAAACATATTACATAACAAGAGATTTGTTTTTGCAACTTGGAGAAAAAGATTGTGAAAACCAGGAAAAAATGTTAAATGGTTATCTTGATAAACTTTCGGCTATTATAAATAAACAAAATGATTTTTGTAATAAAGAATGCGTAATGTTGAAGAAAACAGGAATTGTAGCAGGAGTTGGCATAGCAGTTTTACTTATTTAAACTAAAGGAGAAATTTATGGATGTTGATTTGATATTTAAAATAGCGGCGGTGGGGATATTGGTTGCTGTGCTCAATCAACTGCTGTCAAAATCAGGAAGAGACGAACAAGCGATGCTTGTAACTCTGGCAGGATTGATAGTGGCATTGCTTACAATGGTCAGCGAAATAAAAAATCTTTTTGATGTGGTTAAAAATACTTTTGGATTTTAAATATGGATATAGTACAAATTCTTGGGATTGCACTTGTTGCAACATTACTTTCTGTAATACTTAAAAATTACCGCCCTGAATTTTCAGTGTGCGTAGCAGTGATTTTTGGCGGAATTTTTATGCTTTACATATGCAAAAATGTTGAAACTGTCTTTGAGGGTATACGCAGGATATGCAATGATGCAGGTATTAAAACAATCTATCTTGAAATTATGTTCAAGGTAATCGGTGTGTCTTATATGTGTGAGTTTATCTCGTCGGTGTGCAAAGATGCAGGAGAAAGTTCTGTTGCGCTAAAAATTGATATCGCAGGTAAACTCATAATACTTTCAGCCTCAGTACCAATTTTTAAAGAACTTATAAATCTGATTACAAAGGTACCCCTATGAAAAAAATTATACTTATGATTATGTTAATGTGCGCACTTAATCCGTATGTTTGTAATGCACAAGAAAACACAATTTCAGATAATTATACCGAAATGGAAATTAATAATGCCTTTGAAATTGCAGAAAAAACCTTTCCTGAATTTGATGGGGAGAGCATTGTAAATAATCTGGCACAAGGCAAAGGCATTGATGGCACAGGTATATTTCAGGCAATCAAAGAATATATTTTTAAATCTTTTTATGATCTGATAAAAATATTTACAATGCTTGTTGTAACCGGATATATTATAAGTGTTACAAACACCGTGGGGCTTACTCTTGGAGGCGGGGCTTCAAAGACGGCGTTTATAGTTGGTTATTGTGTTTTTGCCGGGATAATTATATCAGTTTTTGCAGAACTAATTAATCCGGCAAGGGAAACAATAGAAAGTCTTGTAACAATGATAAAATCAACCATTCCGATATTGCTCACTCTGCTCACTTTAAGCGGTGGGATTACAACATCAGGGTTTATGTCACCGATTTTAGTTTCATTGATAAATGTTGTTGCTTCAATTCTGGGAGAATTTTTGATATCGGTATCAATTGCTACAGTTTCGTTGTCGGTAGCAGACAGAATGTCTGACAGGATAAACATTTCATCGGCAGTTAAATCATTAAAACAATTTGTAAAATGGATATTGTTGTTCTGTATGGCAGTTTACAGCGGTATTTACGGGGTGTATGGCTTAGCGGGAAGTGCACTTGACAGTAGATTTGGCAAAGCAACAAGATTTGCAGTTGGCAGCAGTGTACCAGTTGTTGGTGGAGTTGTGTCTGATTCAATAGAAACTATAATCGGCACTATTGCAGCCCTAAGAAGCATTACAGGTGTTGTTGGTATTATTGCAATATGTGCTGTGGCAATATTGCCGCTTATAAAAATCGCAATGGTTATGTGGATGTTTAAATTAAGCGCTGTTATATTAGAACCGGTTTCAGACACAAAAATTGTGAAACTTACAACAGATGTTGCCGACTCAGTGTCTATGATATTTGCGATTTTAACAGCAGTAAGTTTGTTGTTTATAGGATGCATCGGTATTATTCTGATAAGCGGTAATTTTATTTCGTGAGGTGAATATGAGCAAAATAATCATATTGATTGCAACAACAGTGATAGCCGTAAATCTTATATATACAATGTTACCGGGCGGCGGGTATGAAAAATATTGTAAATATATATTCGGACTTGTTTTGGTACTTGTTTTTGCAGGCTCGGTGAGAGAGTTTGATATTTCAAGCGGTGTGCTTGATTTTAATAACAATGTTCCTGTTTTTGAAAATTCAAAAATAACTGAAACTGTGCAAAAACAAACTAATGAAATTGTAAGGCAAAACATTATTAATATGTTAAAATCAAACAGAAAATCTGTAAAAAATGTGGAAGTTACTTTGGAAAATAACGAAGTTACAGAAGTGAAAGTAAAACTTGCAAACGAAGATAATAGAGAAGAAATTATTTCATTAATTTCTTCATATTGCGACATAAATAAAGAAACTGTTGTGTTAGAATAAGGTGAACAAATGAATTTTAATGAAATTGTAAGCAGAGTAAAAGAAAAGAAATTTTTATTAATTTTGTTGGTTGTTGGTATAGTAATTATGCTTATTCCCGGTAATTCAGAGAAAAATAATAAGGAGAGCAGAATATATGAAGAGCGTGTGAATAGAATTGAAACAGAAAAACTGGAAAAAATTCTAAAGAAAATCCAAGGAGTAAGATCCTGCGAAGTGTTTATTACTTATGACAATCAGGGAGAAAGCAACTTTGCATATGATATTAGTTCAGGGAGTAACAGACAACTGGAAATTAAATTAAGTGATGACGAACCGTTGATTAAAAGCGTAAGCAATCCGAAAATACGCGGAATATTTGTATCTGTAGAAGGTAGAGCAAATGAAAGTGAAATTGTAAAAATAATTAAAGCGGCAACAGGTGCACCAATGCACAGAATTTATGTTAAAATATCCGAGGGGGAATAATTTTGAAATATGTGTTAAACAGAAAGTACATAACTTTGGTTTTAGCGACAGTTTTAATTATAGCGGGATTTGTAAACCGTAACTACAAACAACAGCAAAGCGATCAGACCGCCAAAATTCTTGGTGAAGCGGCATATGTAAATAATAATGTTAAAGTTGAAGATAAAATAGTCCTTGAAAGTGAAATCCTAAAAAGAGAAAAGGCAAGAGATGAAGCAAAAGAAATGCTTGAAGATATCATCAAAAATCCTGCAACAACAGAAGAAGGACGGAAAAATGCCGAGCAGGAAATGATTAACATTGCAAAAGCAATAAAAAATGAGGCGGATTGCGAAGTGCAGTTAAAAGAAAAAGGATTTGAAAACCCTGTTGTTACAATAACTGATAACAGTGCGTCGGTAAGTGTTGATGTTAAAAATATTATGAGCACGGAAATTGCACAGATAACTGAAACAGTTTCCTCAGTTACAGGAATTGATGTTGATAAAATAAAAATTTTATCGGGTGATTGATATTCAAAGAATTTTGTGCTATAATAAAAATATACAATTATAAAAAATAAGCGGAGGTGCTTAAAATGATTGAAAAAAAGAATGATTTTGGTGAAGTTAAAATTTCTGATGAAGTTATTTCTGTGGTTTCTTCAATAGCAGTAAGCGATATTGAAGGTGTTGTAGGAATTTATGATTCAGGCAAAACTGGCATTTTCGGTATGAAATCATCTTCTAAAGGTGTTTCTGCTGAAATGAAAGATAATGTTCTTTCAGTAGATATAGATATCGTGGTAGAATATGGCGTGAAAATGCAGGATGTATCTTGGGAAATCCAAAGCAAAGTTAAAAATGCCGTTGAAACTATGACAGGTCTTATTGTTCAGAAAATTAATGTTAATGTTAAAGGAATTAAGTTGCCGGAAGCTAGTGAATAATGGGGTTGTTTAACATAAGAAAACCCATAATAATGATTATACTGATTAATATTGCAGGATATGGGTTACTTTCTCTTTTTGAACAAAATTTTGATGTGGATATGCTCTATGTAGGGCTTGCCGTTATCGGCATGCTCTGTTTTTCGTATTTTTTAACATCTGCCTTTGGAGTTCAGGACGGGTATATTTTTCTGATAGTATCAATGCTTTTTTCTATCGGTGAAATTATGCTTTACAGAATAGATGAATTTTATGGACACAGACAACTTATGTGGCTGGCGGTCAGCCTTTTGTGCTTTTTTGTTGTTTATCTTCTGTTTATGAAATTAAACATCTGGACGAAACTGGGATATTTTTACTATGGCTTGGCAGTTTTCCTTTTAATTCTCACGTTGTTGATAGGAACAACTGCGGGCGGCGCAAAAAACTGGATAATGTTCGGTGATTTCGGGTTTCAGCCATCAGAGGTTGCAAAATTGCTTACCGTATTTTTTATAGCAGACAGATTTGCAAAACCTGAAAGATACCAATTTAAAAGATGGGGGCCGGGCATTGTAACATCGGTGCTTGTATATTTTGAATTAGGGCTTATGGTTCTGCAACGCGAGTGGGGAACATCGGTGCTTATATTTTTGATTTACATATCCCTGATGTATGTTTTCGGCGAAAAGAAACGAATATTGCTTTGTAATATTCTCATTGGTTCTGTTGGTGCACTCCTCGGTGCTTTGCTGGTTTCGCATATTAAAGTGCGTATCGACGTGTGGCTTGACCCCTGGGCTGATATTACAGGCAGGGGTTATCAGATAACCCAGTCATTGTTTGCAATTGGTTCAGGCGGATTTTTTGGCAGTGGTATTGGGCTTGGAAGTCCTGAATATATCCCTGAAGTTCATTCTGATTTTATATTTTCTGCAATTTGCGAAGAATTTGGAATTCTTGGCGGTGTAGCGGTAATAATGCTCTATTTCATACTTGTATACCGTGGTATACGAATTGCTATGAAAACAAACAATGTGTTTTACAGATGCGTTGCGGCGGGGATAAGTGCTTTGTTCGGTTTTCAGACATTTGTAATTCTTGGCGGAGTTATAAAACTTATTCCGCTTACTGGAATTACATTACCATTTGTAAGTTACGGCGGAAGTTCACTTCTTATCAGTTTTTCAGCCGTTGCATTTTTGGAAGCCATTGCAAACAGGCGAGGAGCGGCATAAAGTTTTTTCGTGATTGGAAGTGAAAAAGTGAAAAAAAGCGAACTTAACAAAAACGACAGTTTATACAAAGAAGAAACAAGACTTATTGTTCTTTTGTGTGCAGTAGGTTTGCTTTTTTTGTGCCTTGTGGGGTATTTGACATATATTGAAATTTTTTCAAAGGACAAGTTTATTAATAATTCTTTTAATCAGCGTCAGTGGAAATTGGAGCAAGATACTTTGCGTGGTGAAATTGTGGACCGTGAAGGTGTAGTTCTTGCAAAAAGTGTAATGAACGAAGACGGAAAGAGTCAGATAAGAGAGTATCCCTATAAAGATTTATATACTCATGTTATTGGTTATACTTCTAAAATTTACGGAAAATCTCAGATAGAACTCAGTTATAACAAACAATTGGCAGGGCTTACTGATGGTGGTGCTTTGTCTGGTATTACAGAACAGATATCAGGAACAAAAACAGGCGATACTGTAACACTTACAATTTCAAATCGTCTTCAACGAGTAGCATCAAATGCGATGTGTGGCAGAAACGGAGCAGTAGTTGCAATACAACCGCAGACGGGGGAAATACTTTGTATGCTCAGTAATCCATCATTTTCACCAGACAGCAGTTCTCTTCAGGAAAAGTGGTCAACCCTTACAGATGATGAAAATTCACCATTTGTTGCAAGAGCAACAAGTGGACTCTACGCACCGGGGTCAATTTTCAAAACTATACTTTTAAGCGCTGCAATAGAAAATGGTTTAGAAGATATTACTTTTGAAGATAACGGTGAATACTTTGCAGGAAATAAAAAATTTAAAAACAGCGGAAACAAGGCATATGGTAATATAGATTTAAAAAAAGCATATGCAGTTTCAAGTAATGTGGCATTTATGCAACTGGGCGAACAACTTGGAGAACAAACTGTAAAGGAATATATGAAAAAATTCGGAATTGGCGATAAAATTCCATTTAATATTTCTGTTGCAAACAGTCGCTTTGATTATAATGAAAAACTTAGTAAAGGTGATTTTGCGCAACTGTGTATAGGACAAGGAAGATTATTGGTTACCCCGATGCAAATGGCATTGATGACAAGTGCGGTTGCAAATGATGGTATTATTCAAAAGCCATATTTGGTAAGTAAAGTTACAAACAGTCTTGGAATTACTGTAGAAAGTACCAAGCCTCAGATTATGGAAAGAGCACTTATGTCTTCAACTGCAAATAAAGTTGCAGACTATATGTTAAATGTTGTAGAAACAGGTACAGGTTATAATGCCAGAGTAAACGGTATAGAAGTAGCGGGGAAAACGGGTACTGCTGAAAATGAAATTGAGAATAAGGAACACACATGGTTTGTTGGGTTTGCACCTAAAGATAACCCAACAATTGCCGTGGCGGTTGTTTGTGAATACAGCGGGAACACAGGTGGTTCAGACGGAGCGCCGGTTGCTGCAGCGTTAATTAAAGAATGGCTTGTTGATTAAGGAGGAAATGCTATGTATAATAAAAATTCAATGAAGGCTGAAGAGTTTATTTCACATGATGAAATTATCGAAACCTTAAACTATGCAGAGGCCAATAAAAATAATATTAGTTTAGTAAAAGAAATCTTAAAAAAAGCAGAAGACTGCAAAGGCCTTTCTCACAGAGAAGCATCTGTTCTACTTGCTTGTGAAGATGAAGAAATAATTAAAGAAATGTATGCTCTTGCAAACAAAATTAAAAAAGAGTTGTATGGAAACAGAATTGTAATGTTTGCACCTCTTTATCTTTCAAACTACTGCGTAAACGGTTGCGTATATTGCCCATATCACGCAAAAAATAAAGAAATTCCAAGAAAAAAACTTACACAGGAAGAAGTGGAAAAAGAAGTTATTGCACTTCAGGATATGGGACATAAGCGCCTTGCTATTGAAGCAGGGGAAGATCCTGTTAATAACCCGATTGAGTATATTTTAGACTGCATTAAAACAATTTACAGCGTTAAGCATAAAAATGGTGCAATCAGACGCGTAAATGTAAATATTGCGGCCACTACTGTTGAAAATTACAGAAAATTAAAAGAGGCAGAAATTGGAACATACATTTTGTTCCAGGAAACATATCATAAAGAAAGTTATGAAAAATTACATCCAACAGGTCCAAAACACAACTACGCTTACCATACAGAGGCGATGGACAGAGCAATGAAAGGCGGAATTGATGATGTAGGCCTTGGGGTTTTGTTTGGTCTTGAAATGTATAAGTATGAATTTGCGGGACTTTTGATGCACGCAGAACACTTAGAAGCGGTGCACGGTGTTGGCCCACATACAATCAGTGTTCCAAGAATTAAACGCGCAAGTGATATTGACCCAAGTGTTTTTGATAATGGTATTGATGATGAGATTTTTGCAAAAATCGTTGCCTGCATCAGAATTGCAGTTCCATATACAGGTATGATTATTTCAACAAGAGAAAGCAAAGAGTGCAGAGAAAAGGTTCTGCCACTTGGGGTATCGCAGATAAGTGGAGCATCAAGAACAAGTGTTGGCGGATACTCAGAAGACGAGCCTGAAGAAGACGGTTCAGAACAGTTTGATGTAAGCGATAAACGCACATTGGATGAAGTTGTAAGATGGCTTATGGAACTTGGATACATTCCGAGTTTTTGCACAGCCTGTTACAGAGAAGGAAGAACAGGAGATAGATTTATGCAACTTTGCAAAACAGGGCAAATCCAGAATTGCTGTCATCCGAACGCACTTATAACTTTAAAAGAATTTGTTGAAGATTACGCTTCTGAAAAAACTAAAGAAATCGGAAATAAACTTATTGAAAAAGAACTTGAAAATGTACCAAATGAAAAAGTCAGAAACATTGCAAAGAGCAACATTTCTGACATAGAAAGCGGTATGAGAGATTTCAGATTTTAAATTAAAAATTTGTTTATTGCATAACCTGCTGCTATAAGAACTACAAGGCAAGTGTTAAAAATTAACGCTGCTGCTGCGTAGTTCTTTTTATTTACATTTGTTTTTGGGTTAAACAACCAGATAAACCACATAATGTAGTTTACAGGTAAAATAATTGATAATAAAAACATAAGTAAATAGTCGCTTACTTTAAGCATTCTTGTTTTTTTAGTCTGTGGCAATGTTGAAAACGCACGCGCTTTTGCAGTAAGCGGATTACCGCAAGATTTGCAATAGGTTTCATTTTCATTAATTTCTTTTCCGCAAAATGGACAATTCATAACTTTACTCCTTTTATAACATCTAATCCGAATTTATTATTTTCTATCTCTATAATCCCATAGGAACAATGTGAATCTCTTGGCCTTGAAATACTTCCCGGGTTCATAAGTGTAATATTGTTTTCTTTTACAATTTTACTGATGTGAGTATGACCGCACAATACAACAGAGCAACCCTCATCTTCTGCCAATTTGAATAAAGTATCTTGTTTATACATATGCCCGTGGCAACAAAAAATCTTGATTTCCTCGCATTCAACAACTGTTTCACAGGGTACAGAAAAATCAAAATCGTTGTTCCCGCGGACTTTAACAAACTCAATGTCAGGATACAGATAACTGATGTTTTCTGCATCAAATGTATGGTCGCCCAAATGTATAACCATATCAACGCCAATAAGATTGTCAAGAACACGGATACAATTATCTATATCTCTGTGTGTGTCTGAAAAAACAACAATTCTTTTCAAAAAAAATCACCGTAATTAGTTTAGTATAGAAAATAGAATTTGTCAAGATGTAACACTTGGGAAGAATATTACATAATATGTAATCAGAACGAAAGTTCTAATTTTTGGAGGGAGGAACATAAATGTTTAACAACTGTAATTCAAACAAAGGAATTGACACAAGCATTTTATTTTTCATTCTTGTGTTCTTGATTCTTTTTGCCTGCTAACATATTTGTAATAAGAGTGCCATACAATGAAAGTATGGCACTCTTTGAAAGGAAGATTTAATGAATATATCACCTGAAACTTCACAAAAAATATTAAAACTTTTAAACCACCCTGATGCGATTGATTTAAAAAACAAGATTGGCAGTATCGATCAGAATAAACTTCTTGAATTATTTAAGCAAATAAATCCAACAGGAGCAGATTTAAAAATGGCAGAAGAAAAAATCAAAGAAAAGACCTGCGAAGAACTTATCGGAGAAGTAATGAAAAAAATGAAAGGATGATTTTAATTGGAAAGTAATCCTATGGATTTATTAAATAAGTTAATAGCAGACCCTGAAGCAATTAAAAACATCAAAGATATGGTAGGAAATATGTCTTCAGGTGAGTCGGCAGAAAATGAAAATACAAATTCATCTTCAAGAGAAACATTGAATTCGCTGCCCTTTATATATGAATTTTTAAATAATCAGCAAAACAGCGAAATGCTTAAAAAGATTAATAATGCATATAGCGGATACTCAAATAATATGACACCGGGACTTAAACTTTTAGATGCGTTAAAGCCATATCTGAGTCAAAGGCGCACAGGAAATCTCGAAAAAATCAGAAAGGCAATTAAAATATCCAATGCGTTTTCGGAATTTAAAAAATAATACCGGAGGTAAAAATGGACAGAAGATATTATAGAAAATTTGAAAATTATGATACTGTTGTTCCAAGACCGGAGGATTTTCCTGTTTTGAATGCACAAAATGAAATAAGTAACTGCGGTACTGATAATAGGGTTTCAGAAATTTCTCAAGGGTTAAAAACTGATGATATAGTACTACTTGTTATTTTGGTTTTGCTTTTGATGGAAGAAGAAAAAGATATGACGGCAATATTCAGTGTAGCCGCTTTGCTTTTGTCAGGATACATATTTTAGACACACTCTATGGTGTGTCTTTTTCTTTGAAAAATTTTGCGTTAATAAGTCCACCGGACAGAATGATTACCGAACAGAAATAAAGCCATAAAAGCAAAGTTATCACACTGCCTAACGCACCATATATTCTTGAATAATCAGCAATATAGTTAATATAGTATGAAAACCCGTAGGAAAATACTGTCAGTCCGGAAATAGCAAAAACCGCCCCCGGGACTGCGTGTGTAATTTTTATACGGGCAGGTGGCAGGATGATGTATAAAAGTACAATATCGAAAATAATAAGAGCAAGACTGATTAGGGACAAAACATATGGTGAATAATCAATTGACAGATGCTTTACCAGAATACTAAGTCCAAGGTTTATGAAAAAGACAACGACAAAAGTAAAAAATATTACAATGAGAACAATAGATGTTATAGCAATTGATATAACCCTGATATGCAGTTTATTTTTTATTGGCTTTTTATTATAAAATATGGCAAAAACTGATTTTAACGAGTAAATCAGCATAGATGATGACCATAGTGCAACAAGAATATATGGAATTGAATTGACAGAAGGGACAACTTTTGATATAGAATTTAAATTTGAATATATAATTTTGAGTGCTTCCTTGGGGAAAAGCAGTTCTAAACTTTTTAAAACCTGTTCTGAAGGCAAAGGGATAATAATAAATATTTTTGTGAGTATATACAAAAAAGGAAAAATAGACAGTACAAAATAAAATGCATTTTGTGCAGAGTGAAATAACAAATTATTTTTAATAAATTCCCTTATAAACAGTTTTATGCTTTTCATAACTTTCCCCATTACTTGACATAATTTCAAATTTATAGTACAATATATAGTGTGATTTTTTATTTTGTTAATGATATTATTTACATTAAAATAGATTTTAATTAATTTTACGCGGAAGGGAATGGGTTTTTTGAAAAAAACTGAGTACGGTAACGAGAGTATCACCTCCTTAAAAGGTGCTGACAGGGTTCGTTTAAGACCTGGTGTTATGTTCGGGTCAGACGGTATTGAAGGTTGTCAGCATTCTGTTTTTGAAATTTTATCAAACTCAATTGATGAAGCCAGAGAAGGTTACGGTAATCTCATTACACTTGAAAGATTTTCAGATAATTCAATTAAAGTAACTGACAAAGGCAGAGGTGTGCCTGTAGATTATAACGAAAAAGAAGAAAGATACAACTGGGAACTTGTATTTTGTGAACTTTATGCAGGTGGTAAATATAAAAACAATTCAGATGATAACTATGAGTTTTCACTTGGTTTAAATGGTCTTGGTGCCTGCGCTACACAGTATGCTTCTGAATTTATGGATGTTGTTGTTCATCGTGACGGATTTAAGTATTCTCTTCATTTTGAAAAAGGTGAAAACATCGGTGGTCTTTTCAAAGAACCAACAGACAGTAAAGTTACAGGAACCCAGATTACATGGAAACCTGATAACCAGGTATTTACTGATGTAAATATTCCTTCTGAATATTTTATTAATGTTATGAAAAAACAGGCGGTGGTAAATAAAGGCTTAAAGTTTAAGTTTATTGACCACAAGGAAAATACCAATTTTGAATTTGTTTACCCTGACGGTATTGTTGACTACATCAAAAAACTTGAAAATGAAAAGAGTTTTTCAGAAGTTAAGTATATTGAAACAGAAAGAAAAGGCCGTGACAGAGAGGACAAGCCTGAATATAAAGTAAAACTTTCCTGTGCATTTTGCTTCAATAATGAAGTTAACTTAATTGAATATTATCACAACTCAAGTTTCTTAGAGCACGGCGGTTCGCCTGATAAAGCGGTAAGAAATGCATTTGTTTATTCAATAGATAAACTTATAAAAAATTCAAATAAATATAAAAATAACGAAGCAAAAATCACTTTTGTTGATGTTGAAGACAGTTTGATTTTTGTATCAAACAGTTTTTCTACAATAACAAGTTATGAAAATCAGACTAAAAAGGCTATCAGTAACAAATTCATTCAGGATACAATGACTGAATTCTTAAAAGAACAACTTGATATTTTCTTTATTGAAAATAAGGCTGTTGCAGATAAAGTTGCTGATCAGATTTTGTTAAATAAGCGTTCAAGAGAAAATGCTGAAAAAGCAAAAATTTCATATAAGAAGAAATTGATCGGAAATACCGATGTAACAAACAGAGTGCAGAAATTTATTGACTGCAGAACCAAAGATGTTTCAAGACGCGAAGTTTACATCGTGGAAGGTGATTCTGCTATGGGCTCATGTAAGCAGGGCAGAGATGCAGAATTTCAGGCAATTATTCCTGTAAGAGGTAAAATATTAAACTGTCTTAAAGCAGATTATTCCAAAATTTTCGCCAGTGAAATTATAACCGATTTGCTTAAAGTTTTGGGATGCGGAGTTGAAATTAAAACAAAACATTCTCAGGAAATGTTTGATTTAAATGCTTTAAGATGGAATAAAATTATCATCTGTACTGATGCCGATGTTGACGGTTTCCAGATCAGAACACTTATTCTTACAATGCTTTATACTTTGGTGCCGACTCTTATTAAAGAAGGCAAAGTGTTTATAGCAGAATCTCCGCTTTTTGAAATTACTTCCAAAGGCGAAACTTATTTTGCATATAATGAAGCGGAAAAAGTTGAAATTCTTAAAAAACTTGAAGGTCAGAAATGCACAATTCAGCGTTCAAAAGGTCTTGGTGAAAATGAACCTGAAATGATGTGGAGAACCACAATGAATCCTGAAACAAGACGACTTATCAAAGTTATGCCTCAGGACGAAGAAACAACCAAGATGATGTTTGATGTGCTTTTAGGCGACAACCTTCAGGGAAGAAAAGATTATATTGCTGAATTTGGCGGTAAGTATTTAGATCTTGCCGATATTTCGTGATTTGGAGGATAAAATGAATTTTACTGAACAAAAAATAGCGGATACTTTAGAAACTAATTATATGCCCTATGCTATGAGTGTAATTGTTTCGAGAGCAATCCCTGAAATTGATGGTTTTAAGCCTTCTCACAGAAAACTTTTGTATACAATGTATAAAATGGGGCTTTTAACAGGAAATAAAACTAAATCTGCAAATGTTGTAGGACAGACAATGAGACTCAACCCTCACGGCGATATGGCAATATATGAAACAATGGTCCGTCTTACAAAAGGTAATGCAGCACTGCTTCATCCGTTTGTTGACTCAAAGGGTAACTTTGGTAAGCAGTTTTCAAGAGATATGGCATTTGCCGCATCAAGATATACAGAAGTAAAACTTGATGAAATCTGTAAAGAACTTTTTGCAGAAATCGATAAAGATTCCGTTGAGTTCCAGGATAACTACGATGCTACAATGAAAGAGCCGAAACTTCTTCCGGTAACTTTCCCGAATATCTTGGTTAACCCAAATGAAGGTATTGCAGTAGGTATGGCAAGTAAAATCTGCAGTTTTAACTTAAGAGAAATCTGCGAAGCAACCATTGCCTATATGCGTGATGAAAATGTGGATTTGATTCCTATCATCAAAGCACCTGATTTTCCAGGCGGCGGTCAGATTTTATATGATGAGCAGGAAATGCGTGAAATTTATGAAACTGGCAGAGGCAGTTTCAAAATCCGTTCAAAATATAATTATGATAAAAAGAACAATGTTATCGAAATTACAGAAATTCCATACTCTACTACCGCTGAAGTAATTATCGACAAAATTATTGAGCAGATTAAGGCGGGAAAAATTAAAGATGTTACAGATGTAAGAGATGAAACTGACTTGTCAGGTCTTAAAATTGCCATTGATGTTAAACGCAGTACAGATGTTGATAAATTAATGACAATGCTCTTTAAAACAACAACTCTGCAGGATACATTCAGTTGTAACTTTAATTTGCTTATTGACGGAATGCCGAGAGTTTTGGGTGTTAAGCAAATTCTTTGTGAATGGGTCAGATTCAGAATGGATTGCGTAAAACGCACACTCCGATTTGACTTGTCAAAAAAAGAAGCAAGACTTCATTTGCTTAAAGGTTTGGAAAAAATCCTTCTTGATATTGATAAAGCAATTAAAATAATAAGAGAAACTGAAAAAGATGCAGATGTTGTTCCAACTCTTATGCAAGGCTTTGGAATTGATGAAATTCAGGCAAACTTTGTTGCTGAAATTAAATTGAGAAATTTAAACAAAGAATACATTTTGAAAAACATCAAAGATATTGCCGATTTAGAGCGTGAAATTGAAGATATTAAAATAACACTTGACAGCGACAGACGCATTAAAAATCTTATTTCAAAACAACTTCAGGAAATATCAAAAAAATATGGTAAAGACAGAGTTACAGAAATAATTTCTGCTGCAGAAAACAAAATAGATTTTGTGCCTGAAAAATTCATTGATGATTTTTCACTTAAAATCTTTGTTACCAAGCAGGGTTATATCAAAAAGATTTCTCTTGTATCTTTAAGAGCAAGTAATGTTCAGAAACTTAAAGAGACTGATGAAATTATGTTGGAAATTGATACTTCCAATAAAGAAGAATTGTTATTGTTCTCAAATCAATGTAATGTATACAAGATGAAAATTTACGAAATCCCAAGCGTTAAGGCGAGTGATTTAGGCGAATATATGTCAAATCTTTTAGGTCTTGGCGAAGGTGAAATGATTTTAAATGCTGTGGTTGCGGGCGAATATAAGGGATATATGGTGTTCGGTTTTGAAGACGGAAGAACATGTAAAGTTCCGCTTAGCGCATATGTTACGAAAACTAACAGAAAGATGCTCACAAAAGCATATTCAGACCATAGTCCGCTTGTTTCATCTGTTTATATTGAAGAAGACAGAGATTTGGTAGCATTCGGTAGCAACGAAAAGGCACTTGTGTTTAACACTTCAATGATTCCTGAAAAAGTAACAAGAAGTTCACAGGGTGTTAAGACATTTAATCCGGGAAAACGTGGTAAAATGATAAATCTTACACTGTTTGAAAATTCAGGAATTACAGAGGCAAAACCATATAAATCCCGCAATCTTCCTGCGGCAGGTGCAAAACTTATAGCAGAAGATAAAGATGGGGAACAATTGTCTTTAATTTAAAAAACTATTGATATTTTTAACAATATATGGTAAAATAATTGAAAATACTTTTTGGAGGTGCATTTTTAATGCCATTAGCAGATTTTGTAGCAAAATTCGGAATGTGGATCTATCTTGCTTTCATCATTGCAATTTTCTATTTTATTTTGATCAGACCACAGAAGAAAAAAGAAAAAGAACAGATGAATATGATTTCATCTTTAAAGAAAGGCGACCAGATTGTTACAATCGGTGGTTTTTACGCAAAAGTTGTTTCTGTTAAAGATAATGTTATAACAGTTATGCTTGGCGATTGTAAAGTTAAGATTGAAGCAGGTGCTGTAAAAGCAGTTGTTAAATCAAATGAAAACGCTGAAGCAGCAGCTGAAGAAGAAACTGAAGAAACAGCAGAATAATCAACATAAAATTAACACTTCCTGCATAGTATGTATTAACTTACATCAGGGAGTGTTGTTTTTTGGATAAAATAAAATATTTCGGACCAAAAGATATAAATGGCAATTCAAAAATTGATTTTAAACAAATTTTAAGGGGTATTGTCTGGTCTGCTACACTTTGTATAATTTTATTGCTTATTTCTGCAGTTGTTCTTACTTACACAAATGTAAGTATTTCTTTGGCAGGTGTTCTCAGCAACATAATATTTTATATTGGAGCAATTTCCAGTGGAATGCTAAGCAGCAGTAAAATAAAATCAAATGGATGGTTACATGGTTTGATCTCAGGCGGAGTGTATGCTTGCGTGATTTTCTTTGTTACCTTTTTAGTGAATATATCTGAAATTAAGTTGAATCTGCTCTTGTTAAAACTTCTTGCATCTTTGTTTTTAGGAGGCGTTGGTGGCATAGTTGGTGTAAATGTTTTCAGTAAAAAAAGATGACAATTAGAATGCCAATTTAGTATTGACAAAAAATGTTTTTAATGTATAATTATACGCAGGAGGAGATAATATGTTAAAGATGGGAATGATAGGAGCAGGTAATATTGCTTCATACCAGCTAAAAGCTGTTAAAGAACTTGATAATTGCGAGATAGTTGCAATAGCGGATATGAACATCGAAAATGCCAGATCTCGTGCTGATGAATTTGGAATCAAAGATTGTTATAGTGATTATAAAGAATTGTTGCAAGATGAATCTATTGAAGCAGTGAGTATCATAACACCTACTTTTACACATAAACAAATTGTTATAGATGCGTTAAAAAGTGGTAAACATGTTTTGTGCGAAAAACCTCCGATGCTTAACGCACAAGAAGTTCGTGAATGCGAAAAAGTTGCAGAAGAATGCGGTAAAATTCTCATGTTTGCTTTTGTATGCAGATTTAGCAATCACACACAATATTTGAAAAAATATATTGAGGCAGGCAAAATGGGTGAATTTGTAAGTGCAGAATGTTTCCGTGTGAATCGTTGCTCACCCAGTAACGGATGGTTTGCAAGTCGCGAAAAGGGAGGCGGAGTATTAATAGATGAGTGCATACACGACTTGGACGTGTTAATGTACTTAATGGGGTATCCCGATGTTAAATATGTAGCGGCAAACGAAAGTTTCGTGAATAAAGATCTTCCGGTAAGATTTAATTCAAAAGGTTGGGCATCTTTTGATACCAATACTTATGAGAAAAGTATAGAAAGTTCTATTGAAGGATTTGTTGTTCTGGAAAATGGTGCAAGTATCAGAGTTAAAACTGCAAAAATCTTAAATTCAATAAATGTAGGCCGAAATTATGAAATTACCGGATCAAAAGCCGGAGCAAGATTTGAAAACAATGCGATTAAAATGGTGGAAATTTCTGATGAATGTTTTGTTGAAAATCAGCCGGATATTCCTTCTGTTTCCGGTTACGAAAGAGAGATTGACCATTTTGTTGATTGTATTTTAAACGGGACTGAATGTATTGTTAAATTATCAGAGGCTGTTAAGTTGATGGAAATTATAGATGGACTTTATAAATCTGCAGAAACAAAATTACCTGTTATTTTTGAATAGTTTTTAAAATAAATATCCATTTTGTGGATATTTATTTTTTGCTTTATGCTTGAATTGTGCTTTGAAATATGCTATAATTTTATATATAATAGTATGGGGAGGAGTATATAAAATGAATCCAAATGAAACAGTAAGATTTAAGGTTACAAAAGATACTAAAGATCGTGCAAGAGAGATAATGAATTCTGTCTATGATGCACTGAAAGAAAAAGGGTATAATCCAATAAATCAGATAGTAGGGTACTTTTTATCAGGAGACCCATCATATATAACAGGTCATCTTAACGCAAGAGCGATTATCACCAAACTTGAGCGTGATGAACTTTTAGAAGAAATTGTAAAGTTCTATATTGACGGAGAATAATATTTTTTTATGAATAAAGCTTTAAAGACGGTATCGGGTATGTTCGTCATAATGATGGCGGCAAAACTTTTAGGTCAACTAAGAGAAATTATGCTTGCGGGATACTATGGTACAGGTAATGATGCGTCAGCATTTTTAGTTGCATCCCAGATACCCTTAAATTTTTTTGATATGGTGTTGGGACTTGCTATAGTTTCAGCATTTGTTCCTGTTTTCAATGAATATCTTCAGAAAAAAGGTAAAGAGACGGCTGACGAATTTGCAGGTAATTTTGTTGGCATTGTTTTGATTATTTCTGTTGCTATGGTATTGTTTGGTGTGATTTTTTCTAAAAGCATCGTATCTTTACTTGCAACGGGATTTGATGAAACTACCACTTCACTTGCATCAAAATTACTTGTGATAATGTTTCCATCACTTCTTTTTACTGCAGTTGCTTATTCATATGCAGGTATAGTACAATCATACGGAGAATTTAAAATCCCCGCGGCAATGAGTATAGCCTCGAATCTAACTGCAATATTATATTTTGTGTTTTTGAATAAATTTGCAGGTATTTTCGGACTTGCTGCAGCAATGCTTATAGGTTGGGCGATGCAACTGTTGATTTTATTGCCTGCACTTTTTAAATTTAAATACAAATTTGGTTTAGCATTTAACTTTTTACATCCCGGGATGAAAAAGGTATACAGACTTGCTTTGCCCATTTTATTAAGTTCGTGGGCACAACCGCTTAACGTAATGATAAACACATATCTTGCATCTTTTATAGATGGCGGAAATGCAGTGAGTTATATAAATTACGCAAATAAACTGTATATCATAATAGTCGGCGTGTTTACAATGTCTGTTACAAATTTGATTTTGCCTGAACTTTCACGCCTTTTTGCGGATAATAACCGTAAAAAAAGTGCAGAGGTTATAGAGTCTGCATTAAAATCAGGTATTATTTTTATTATACCTGTAATGATGGTATTTTTGGCATATTCATATCAGATTGTAGAAGTTGTGTATATGCGAGGTGCATTTGATGAAAAATCAGTTGCTATGACTTCAACTGCACTGTATTTTTACAGTTTTGGAATGCTTGGTTATGGATTGCAGGAGATTTTGAATAAAAGTTTTTATTCTATGCAAAATTCTGTTGTACCAATGAAAAACGCTTTTCTTACCATAGCCGTGAATGTGATTTTCAGTTTTACTTTGTATAAATCATTCGGTGTAGGCGGACTTGCTTTCGCAGCGGCAATAGCGGCAACAGTAAGTGCAGCAAATCTTTTAAGACTTTTAAAGAAAAATCTCAAAGAAGTTGCATTTTCTTCTTTGGGTAAAACCTTCATAAAAACCATTTTAGCGGGATGTGTGGCTTCTGTAATTTCAAAAGTGATTTTCAGTTTGTGTTCAGGCTATTTTACAGGTTTGGTCGGCAAATTTTTACTTCTTGGTGCTTGTGCAGGACTTTTACTCGTAGTTTACATTATTTTTCTCATTGTACTTCGTACAGAAGAAATTAAAAATCTGATTAAAAGAAAGGTGTAGGGTGTGTTAAGAGAATCTTTTTTTGTAAATATTATTATTAAAATTTACAGTTTATTTATGGCAACCTTGAAAAAAAGTTTTTTATGGAACTTTTTAAGCAAATGTAACTGTAAGTTTAATAAAAGTGCTGAAAAAAGTTTGCTTGTTAATGTTGCTTCTTCTGATGGTAATGCAGATGAAGTGTACGGAGCAAGGTACGGAAAACTATTTTCAGCAATTGCTGCACTTTTCAGAAGATGCTTTTTATGGTTTTCATCTTCTGTGAAAAACAGTAAGATTATTTCATTTACAGCAAATTGGTGTAATGAATTTTTGTTAGTTCCGCTTAAATATCCCGGAATACTTTTACTGTCTTGGGGGATTGTAGCCCTGATTGCAAGTTTTGCAATGAATGCCAAAAACACCGCATTGATACTTTGCGCGTTGATTGTAATTTTAGGCTTATTTTTGATAATATTTAACAAAAGCATAGCAGAACTGTTTTCAAATTCATTTGTTTTTGGAAAATTTGTAACATCAAAAAGTGATGAATTAAAGGGTGCTTATAACGCAAAAACCTTTTTGTTTACAGGTGTCGCTTTAGGAGTATTATCTTTAATATTCGGCATCTTACCGATTTTAGCTGTAGTCTTATTATTTGCAGTTGTAGCAATAGGATTTAATTTTACTTCACAAGTAGCATTTTTGTATGTTTGTGTATTGCCTTTTATGCCTACTATGGCAATGGTTGGCGGCGGATTGGCATTGTTTTTGTGTGTAGCAATCAAATCCGTTTTAGGGTATACCGATAAGTTGTTCAGCAAAAATTACTTACTTAATATGTATCTTTTGTTTATGGGTATTGCATTTGCACTTGCGGCAATGTTTTCATATGCAAGAAATGCAAGTATAAAAATAGCATTGGTGTATATTGCATTTTTGCTTGTAACATACGCATTAATAAGAATTTTTGCAGAGAAAAAAATTCTTATTAATGTATTAAATGGTATTTCATTGTTCTCAATTCCTGTTTCACTTTATGGTATTTATCAGCATTTCAGTGGATTTGATAAACAGAATACCTGGATAGATACTGAAATGTTTGAGGATATTTCAGGCCGTGTAGTTTCATTTTTCGGAAATCCAAATGTGTTTGGCGAGTATCTGATTTTAATAATTCTTACATCTGTAATTTGCTTTTTTATTACAAAGGACTATAAATTCAAAGCAATCCATTTGTTTGCAGGCGTTTGCTCTTTAATTTCTCTTGTGTTCACTTATTCAAGAGGATGCTGGATTGGGTTGGTTTTTGCTTTAGTTATTTTCTTGTTCTTAAGCAAACGAAAACTGTTTTTAGCCTTTTGTGCATTAGGTGCAGTATCGGTATTTTTCCTTCCTGAAAGCATTATTTCAAGAATTGCCAGTGTAGGAAATTTAGCGGACAGTTCAACATCATACAGAGTTTATATCTGGGAAGGAACTCTCAATATGCTCAAAGATTTCTGGGTAACAGGTATCGGATTGGGCACAGATGCATTTAATGCAGTATATCCTTTCTATGCCTACTCTGCAATTACCGCCCCACATCCGCACAATCTTTATCTTGTTATACTTACTGAAACAGGTATTGTAGGTGCAATTGCGTTTGTTTTGATAATTTTATTATATTACAAAAAACTTTTTGCAGTAATGAAACATTCAGACGACAAAAATATGAAGTTAATTTCATCGGGATTAGTGGCGGCAATGAGTGGATTTTTACTGCAGGGAATGTTTGATAATGTGTGGTATAATTATCGCGTATTTTTACTGTTCTGGATATATATTGCAATAGGTGCGGTGGTTGATATTGTTTCAAGGAGGACTAAAGTATGAAAAAAATAAAAGTTATCAATGTTACAAGCGACCACAATATCGGCGGCGCAGGAAGATGTATATTGGCTTTTTTGGAACATTATGACAGAGATAAATTTGATGTTTCGGTGGTCGTTCCAAGAGGTAGCGAACTTATACCTAATATTGATGCAACAAACACTGTGATTATTGAGGCAGATGGTCTTGAAAACAGATCTTATTCAAATAAGGCAGTTGGTGAATTGCTGAAGATTTTCAAAAAAGAAAAACCTGATGTTGTGCACACTCACGCAAGTTTTTCAGCAAGAATTGCCGCAAGACTTGCAGGAGTTCCTGTGGTTTATACAAGACATAGTGTGTTCCCGAACTCACCAAAAGTAACTCACGGAATAGGTAAATTCATAAATGGATTTGCTAACAACATTACCGCAGATAAAATTATTGCGGTAGCAGGTGCTGCAAGTGATAATCTCACAGAAGCAGGGGTTAATGAGAAAAAAATCAAAGTCATTAAAAACGGGGTAAAGCCTGTAAGAAAATTTACAGATGAAGAAATTACAGAAGTAAGAAATTCATACGGAATTAAAGATGAGTTTGTTTTTGCAATGATTGCCCGTGTTGAGGATATTAAGGGCCACGATTTCTTTATCGATGCCGCTAAAAATATTGTTAAAGATTATAATAATGTTAAATTTATGATTTGCGGTACAGGCGGATATCTTGAACATGTGAAATGCAGAGTTGAAGATGAAAATATGTCTGACAGCATTTTGGTTACAGGTCATATAAAAGATGTAACTGCTGTTATGAATATTATTGACGTTAATGTTAATGCATCTTTTGGTACAGAGGCAACAAGTTTATCGCTTCTTGAAGGTATGAGTCTTGGTAAACCGATTATAGCATCTGATTACGGCGGAAATCCTGAACTTGTTATAAATGGTGTAAACGGATTGATGTTTGAAAGTAAAAACAGTGCTGAACTTGAAGCAAAAATGAGAAAATTGCTTGATGATAAGGCACTCTACACAAAACTTTCAGAGGGTGCAGAAAAACTTTACAGAGAAAAATATACTGCAGATATTAATGCAAGAAATATTGAAGAAATTTATTTGTCAGTATTAAGGAGAAAATAATATGAAAAAGAAACTTAAATTTAATTTCGTGGATTTTGTTATAGTAATGGCCGTTATCCTTGTAGCGGTTGCAGGATGGTTGATTTTAGGTAACAATTCATCTTCGGGAGCAGGTCAAGAGTTTTCTTACGAAATTCTTTTCAGAGAAGTTCCTCTTGAGGTTGCAGAATCAGTACAAAATGGTGCTGACCTTTTTGACGGAGTAAAAATCATAAATATCGGCACAATTTCAGATGTATCCTATACAGATGCAACAAAGTACGAACTTAATACATTGACAGGGGAATATGTAAATGTTAATATTCCTGAACGCTATGATTTAACAGTTAAAGTTGATGCAGTGGGTAACTGTAATGAATTATCCTGCTTTGTTAATGAGTACGAAATTTATGTAGGCAAAAGAGTAGATGTTAAAAGCATTGGATTTGTTGGACATGGAAATGTAACAACTGTAAGTGAAGGAGAATAATGATGAAAAAGAGATTTAATATAATAGATTTGATTGTAATTCTTTTTATATGTGCAGTTGTAGTTTTTGTGGCTTTTAAATTTACAAATTCAACTGCTCTGAAAAGTGAAAACGGAGAAATGACAGACATTGTTTATGTTGTAAAGGTAGGAGAGATAATTCAGTCAACTGCAGATGCCTTACCTGAATCAGGAAAGTTATATGATGAAGACGGTATTGAGATTGGTGAAATCGTTTCAAAAACCATTATAAATGCCGAAACAAATGAAGTTATGGCAGACGGTACCTATGTTAAAGCAGTAAATCCGGGTAAGTTTGACGCTTATCTTGAAGTAAACGCTAAAGCAGTGGTTGAAAAAGAAGGCTATTTCTTAAACGGCAAGAAAAATTTAGGCGCAGGAAGTAACACCAGACTTAAAGCAAAAAATATCGAATTTGAAGCATATATTTCAGAAATGAACGAACAATAATAAAAACCTCTTTATCACAAGTTGATAAAGAGGTTTTTTCTAAAGTTTAACTGGCGAATTAACAAAATCAGGCTTACCTGATGCCTTGATATTTGCACAACTATAATAAATATCACTTGCCTTGATGTCAGTTTCAAGTTGTTTTAATGCCGATTGCGATAATTTATCAACAGAAGTTGAAATTTTTGTTATAATCGGCAATTCACAGTTGTTTTTAATGTGTTTTAATGCTTGTGCGCCTTTGTCATTAAGCCCCAAAACTCTGATATATTCAGGATTTTCGGGCAAGTGATCCTTCTTAATTCCAAGAAGAATTGAGGTAAGCATTCTTGAAACTGAAGTATAGGTATATCTTTTTGATTTGATTTCTTTTATTAATTCATCTAATGAACTTGCTTCAAACACTGATTTGTATATTCTATTTTCTATTCCTTCACGTATATGAGCAAACTCACTTAGTTCATCAGCATTTTTGGAAATAATCGAGTATTTAATGCTGCCAAAAAGACTTTCATCATCAGTAAATTTTGAGTTTGAAAGTATTTCGTAAACATTTTCAGGTATAACATCACAATAGTTGCTACAGTTTTTAATAAGTTCACGAACTTTTGTTGCGGAAGCAAATCCGTCAGTTATATTCATATCATTATAGCCCGCAAGATGCCTTTCAATGCGAGCGGTCTTAATTGGAGAGTTTAATTTTTTCAGTGCTTTAATGTACTCAATAGCCAAAATATTGTTTGGTTTTGTAAGAATTTCGTTATCATCAACTGCTTTCTGCCGTGCTATATGAAATGGGACTTCAGAGGGACTATTTATTTCAAATTCATCTGAAATAAGTTTTTCTGCGATTGCCTCAAGTTCTGATAAAGGCGACTCTGAACCGAAAGAAATGTTTTTTACCCCCATTTTATCAAGCAGATAAACACTTCCCATTGCAAATCGCTCGGCAGAGCCTGTTGCAAAAGTAACAGGAAGTTCAACTACAAGGTCAGCACCATTTAATAATGCACATTTTGTGCGTGTCCATTTGTCAAAACACGCACAACTGCCTCGTTGTGTGAAATTTCCGCTCATTATAACAACAGTTGCATCGGGAGATAATTCTTCTTTTGATTTTAATAAATGATACTTATGCCCATTGTGAAATGGGTTGTATTCTGCTATTATTCCTAATAAATCCATAAACTTCTCCAAAGTTTTTTTGTTTAGTATAACATAGATTTAAATATTTAACAAGTTTAAAATAAATATGTGCAAATTTATAGGTTTCTATTGAAAAAAATATTCAAAAATGGTATTATATAAAGTGAATATTTAAATTACTTTTGAGGTGATAGAGATGGGTATTAAACTTGAAGATGTAGATAAGAATTTTAAAGTGGAGTCCACCTTGGGGCTTGACGATATTAAGTTTCACGATATAAGAAAAGCACCTTTTAAATTATATGGTGCAGACCCTTCAACTTTTGAAGGAGAAGAATACTGGCGTATGGCAAAACACATAAGCGATCAGTATAATCATCTTTTGTGGCACAGTAAATGCAGTGCAGGTTTCAGAGTAAGATTTAAAACAGATTCAGAATATGTTGCTGTAAAAGTGAAAATTTATTCAGACCCAACTGTGTTTGAAACAAGATGCAGATGCTGTGATCTTTATGTTGACTTTGAAAACGTAAGCCGATTTGCCGGAAGATTTACACCACCTAAAGATGTATATGAAGAATATGAAGCAGTAATTCACTTTGGTAACAGAGAGGAACGATATCTTACTGTAAATCTTATGAACTACGAAATGCTCGGAGATATTAAAATCGGACTTCAGGAAGATGCAACTTTGGGAGAAGGAAGAAAGTATCTTGATATTAAACCGATTTTGTATTATGGCTCATCAATTACACAAGGCGGATGCGCATCAAGACCGGGCAACGCATATCAGGCAATAATCAACAGAAGAAATAACATAGATTATATTAATCTTGGTTTTTCAGGCTCAGCCAAAGCAGAACCTGAGGTTATGGAATACATTGCAAACCGTGATATGAGTATTTTTGTTTATGATTATGATCATAACGCACCAAATGTTGAATATTTAAAAGAAACTCACGAAAGAGGATATAAAATTGTTCGTGAAAAAAATCCTGACCTGCCGATTATTTTCATAACAAAACCTGATTATGATAATAATATGTCTGCACATTGGCAATGGCACGAAGGCGCCATAAAGCGTAGAACAACTGTAATGCAGACATACATTAATGCGGTTGAAAGCGGCGATAAAAATGTATATTTTATAGACGGTGCCCAGTTCTTTAACATAAACGAAGGGGATTGCTGCGTAGCAGACGGTTGTC
Source organism: Clostridia bacterium (assembly GCA_045660065.1). Lineage (GTDB taxonomy): Bacteria > Bacillota > Clostridia > RGIG6154 > RGIG6154 > RGIG2094. Next base: position 6,772 of record JAZRDC010000026.1, on the reverse strand, counting down.
ATCCTACTGATTTAGGATTTATGAAAATGGCAGATATAATTGGAAATCAGATTGATACTATATTAAGCAGAAGGTTATAGGTGAAAGATATGAAAATTAAACTTGAAGATATTGATAAAAATTTTAAAATTGAATCTACACTTGGTATTGAAGATTTAAAATACTACGATGCAAAACAAAAACCTTTTGCAATCTATGGTGCTGATCCTTCTTCTTTTGAAGGAGAAGGCTTTTGGCGTATGCCCAAAAAGATTATGGATACATATAGTCATCTTTTCTGGGGTTGTAAATGCAGTACAGGCTTCAGAGTAAGATTTACCACAAATTCTAAATATGTTGCAATCAAAGTAAAATTCCACTGGGAACCATCGTTTATGTCATCAACCAGACAGGCGTGCGATTTGTATATTGACCGTAACGATGGTAGCAGTACTTTTGCAGGAAGATACATTCCAAAAGAAGATACAGTTGTTCAGGAATTTGAAGGTATAAAACATTTTGGCAATAACGAAGAAAGAAGCTTTACTTTAAATCTGATGACATACGAAATGTTAGAAAGTATTCATATTGGTTTGCAGAAAGATGCAACAGTTTCAGAAGGTAAAAAATATATTGACATCAAACCGATTCTTTACTACGGCTCATCGATTACTCAAGGGGGATGTGCATCAAGACCTGGAAATACATATCAGGCAATTATCAACAGAAGAAATAATGTTGACTATATTAATCTTGGGCTTTCAGGAAGTGCTAAAGCAGAACCTGAAGTTATGGAATATATTGCAAGTCGTGATATGAGCATTTTTGTTTATGATTACGATTACAATGCACCTAATCCGGAATACTTAAAAGAAACCCACGAAAGAGGGTATAAAATTGTAAGAGAAAAGCACCCTGATTTGCCGATTATTTTTATATCTACGCCTTATTTTGTTTGCGATGAAGTACAAAATCTTTCAAAATTTAAAGAAACAACTTTAAGAAGAACAATTATTATGGAAACCTATATTAATGCCATTAAAAACGGTGATGAAAATGTGTATTTCATAGATGGCTCACAATTTTTTATGGGAGCTGACAGTGATGCTTGTTTAGTTGACGGATGCCACCCGACAGACATTGGATTTATGAAAATGGCAGATGTTATAGGAGCACAGATTGATGCAATTTTAAGAAGGATTGAAAACAAAGAATGAATGACAAAACTTTAAAAACACTTGAATATGATAAAATACTGCAAAAAATATCTGCTCATGCAACGGGTACAAAAACAAAAGAAAGAATTTTAAAATTACGCCCCAAAACGGATATTGATGATGTGAAATTCCTGCTTGATGAAACAGATCAGGCATCAGTTTTGCTTCTTAAATATTCTGCACCGCCGTCTTGCGGACTTGAAAATCAGGATGCTTTAATAAAAAGAGCAATGGCAGATGGTGTGCTCAGCATTAAAGAACTTTTGTCAATTTGTACTTTGCTTCGCGTTTCAAGAGTTTATCATGATTATGGGGAAGAGTTGGAAGAATATCCTATAATTAACGGATACATTGAAAATTTATATCCATATGAGAGCCTTGAAAAAGAGATAGACTCTGCAATCTTAAACGAAGAAACTTTGTCAGACAGCGCATCGAGTGACTTAATGAATATCAGGCGTTCACTTTCACAACTTGATAATAAAATTAAATCAACATTGAATGGCTTTATTACATCGGAAAACTATTCAAAATATCTTCAGGAACCAATTGTAACCACAAGGGGAGGAAGATATGTAGTTCCAGTTAAGGCAGAGCATAAAGCAAGTGTAAAAGGTATTGTGCACGACACATCTTCAACAGGGGCAACAGTGTTTATTGAACCTGCAGCAGTAGTTGAGGCAAATAACAAAATCAGAGAACTTGAAATAGAAGAAAAGCGTGAAGTGGAACGCATTTTAAGAGAACTGTCTAAAAAAGTTGCGCAGATTGGCGATAGTTTATTTGAAAATATCAAGTATTTATCAAAACTCGACATTGTTTTTGCAAAAGCAAAATATGCAGTGGAAATTAATGCTTTAAAACCTCGCGTTAACGACGATGGAATTGTAAATTTAAAAAAAGCAAGACATCCATTGATAGACGCAAATAAAGTTGTGCCTATTAACATTTATTTAGGCGGCGAATTTGACACCCTGGTTATCACAGGCCCAAATACAGGCGGTAAAACTGTCAGCCTTAAAACAATCGGACTTTTGTCCCTTATGGCACAAAGCGGATTTTTAATCCCTGTTGCAGATGACAGTGAAATTTCTGTATTCAAAGATATTTATGCTGATATCGGTGACGAACAAAGTATTGAACAGAATTTAAGTACATTTTCATCTCATATGACAACAATTGTTGATATAATTAACAATGTGTCAATAGGAAGTCTTGTTTTGTTTGATGAACTCGGAGCAGGAACTGACCCTACAGAAGGTGCAGCACTTGCAATTTCCATAATGGAAACTGTAAGAAAAAGGGGAGCAAAAACTGTTGCAACTACTCATTACAGTGAAATTAAACTTTATGCAATGAGCACAGACAGAATTGAAAACGCTTCCTGTGAATTTGATGTTAAAACCTTAAGACCTACTTACAGATTAAATATCGGTGTTCCGGGTAAATCTAATGCATTTGCAATTTCAAGAAGAATTGGTCTTGATGATGAAATAATCAAAGAGGCAGAAAGTTATCTGTCACGTGAAAATATTAAGTTTGAAGACATTTTGTCCGATTTGGAAGAAAACAGACTTCGGGCAGAAAAAGAACGCGCAAAAGCAGCAAAATTAAAGCAAGATGCTGTGGAATTCAAACAAACCGCTAAATCTGAAAAGAAAAAAATAGAACAGCAAAAAGATAAACTTATTGAAAAAGCAGAACTTGAGGCGGAAAAAATTATTTCTGATGCACAAAAGCAAGTTGATGAAATGATTGCAGAAATCATCAATCTTAAAAAACAGAAAAAAGATGATGAAGCATTAAAAGAACTTGAAAAAATCAGAAAAGACCTTAAAAACAAGAAAAACACGGCAAGCAGACGCAATAAAAATGTTGTTCTTCAGAATAAAGGTGAAATTCCTAAAAAACTAATTCCTGGAACTGTTGTTTATGTGACAGATACAGATTCAAACGGAACTGTCTTAAGTGCACCTGACAAAAAAGGCAATGTTTTGGTTCAGGCGGGAATTCTTAAAATGACAGTTCCTGTGGAAAACTTAAGAACTGCAGAGGAAAATGAATCCGAAAAAATTGCAAGAAATTATGTGTCATCAAAAGAATTTATAAGCAAAGCAGCAACTATTTCACCACAACTTGATGTTCGCGGAATGTATGCAGATGATGCAATTTTAAAAGTTGAAAAGTTTTTAGATGATGCAGTAGTTGCTAATCTGCCGCAAATTACAATTGTTCACGGTAAGGGAACAGGAGCACTGAAAAATGCAATACATCAGCACCTAAAAGGACACCGTGCAGTATCTGAATTCAGACTCGGCGTTTATGGCGAGGGAGAAGCAGGAGTTACAGTTGTAAAAATGAGATAAAATCGTTGACAAAGCGTGCTCATTGTAGTAAAATTATAATATATTACCAATTTAGGGGGAAGAATAAAATGAAAAGATTTTTAGCATTAGTTTTAGTATTTTGCATGCTTATTCCAACAGTTGCATTTGCTGAAACAACAGAGGTTTCAACTGTAAACATTTCAGGTTCAATCTATAATGTTTATGTTGAAGGGTATGCTGAAGCAAAAGACGTAAGCGTTATGCTCAGAAATGAAGACGCTTCAGATGTTGCTTATGTTGCTCAGTTAACACCAGACAAAGGAAACAATGGCAAGTATGTTACCAAATTCAAATTCAACGGTGAAATTGATAATTACGGCATCTATGTAAGAGATAATGCCACAGGCGAAGATGTTTCAGCATCTGTAAAAACTGCTGTTGTAACAGATGAACTTTATACTGCATCATTAGATGTTGCAGTTGATGCAGATGATAGAGCATATATCGCAGAAGGCGATGCTCTTAATGTTTCAGTAGATGTTAAAAACAAATATGGCTACAATGAAACAATGAAAGTGTTAGTTGCAGCATATGGCGCAGATAATGCACTTCTCGACGTTAAGTCAACAACAGTAACTGCACTCTTTGCAGATATTGAAGTTACAAAAAATGCAAGCACAAATTTTGAAGTTCCTGCAAACACAAAGAAAGTTAAAGTATTTATCTGGAATGATGAAGAAACTATGATTCCTGTAGCTCCTTCAAAATCGCTTGTTTCTGAAACAGATGCTATCACAGTTCATTTAGTTGGTGACTCACTTTGTCAGACTTATGGCGACAGTGTATACCCAAGACAGGGTTGGGGTGCTTACATTCAGGATTATGTAGCAGAAGGTGTTAAAGTTAATAACACCGGTGTTGCAAGTAGAAGTACATTCAGTTATCTTTACGGTGAACCGGGTACAGTTGATAAAAATGGCAAATTCACTTTAATAACTTTGAAAGACGGCATTCCTTATTACGATTACGAAACCAGCCGTTGGAATCAGGCATTTATTAAACAAGCAAAACCGGGTGATTATGTAATCATTGGATTGGGTATAAATGACTTGTATCAGAGCGGTGCTGATATTTGGGATGTAAATGGTGTTAAGTATACAAAAGTTAGTAGTGATTATAGACCTGTTGATAGCTATAATATCGATAATAACACTGTTACTTACGGTGAAGAAAAATTAAGCAAGCTTCCGTCAGACGCAGTAAGGGTTTATTCATGGAGAGCTTTAAGAGAAGATGAAACAAAGCCTGAAGGCAGTGACATAACATACTTTAAAGATAACTTGAGAAAAATGCTTGATACTGCAATAGAAGCGGGTGTAACACCAATTCTTACTTCAACAACAGGTCATTATTCACAAGATAACTATAAAGATGAGTGGCAAGAAAGTCCTGAAAATCTTACAAAATTGTTTGGTGAAATGAAAGAAGTTGCAGAAGAATATAAAGACAAAGGTGTTGTATATCTTCCACTCTTTGAATACACTGATAAAATTTTCCACGAATGGGGAAATAAAGTAAGATTCGACACAGTTCATTTGCGTAAAGGTTCATATGACTGGTTCAGAAAATATGGAAACAAGAGTGTTATGAAGAAAGATAACGAAGTTGATGGCGTTCACTATAACGAAAATGGTGCAAAATGGGTAGCGAGTCATATTATGAGATTGGTTTATGAATCAGATTCATCATTAAAAGAATATATCAATGAACCTGATGTATATGATATTCCAATGATTAGATAAATAATTTAAAGCTAAAGCCACAAGGAAATCCTTGTGGCTTTTAAAATGCAAAAAACACCTTTTAAAATGGTTGCGTGCTTTACCGAGAAAAAGTACTTTGAAAGGAATTTGGCTTTTGCGTACCTCTGTTTTTGCGGTCTTATGTTGACAATGTTGACAAAAAAACGTGGTGTATAATACACCACGTTCAATATTATCAATAATATCTACTGTAAATTTTTTTCTTTACCATATTTACAAGTGCTAATAATAAAAGTACTCCAACTATCAGTCCTGCAAAGATGTAAACCCATGCACCAACTGAATTTTCTATTTTAAGTTCCTCCCATAATGAATTCATATATGCGAGCATTTCAGGTGAAAGATTCTGATAATAACTTGCATTTATGCCGCCTTCTGGATAAAGAATTTCAATAGCATCTTCATGAATGTCAGTCATATATTCAATATATTCTTCATTGTCCTTTACAAGAATATTTGGAGATGCATAGCATACATATTCTGCATTTGCAACGGAAATCTGTTCTGTAAGACAGAAGTTTATATATGCTTCTGCAAGTTCTTTATTTCTTGCAACCTTTGGAATACACATTGCATCTACGAAAATATTTGTCTGACTTTTTGGGTAAACAACCGCAAGGTCTTCGTTATCTTCATACATTGTGAAAAAGTCGCCCACATAATAAGGCGCAATAGCCGCAGAACCATTTTTCATCTTATTGAAAACTTCGTCCATAACATAGCTCTGAACATAAGGCTTCTGCTCTTTCAAAAGTTCTTTGGCTTCGTTCCATTCAGTTTTATCAGAACTGTTTACATCATAGCCTTTATGGTAAAGGGCAGTGCCAAAAGCGTCTCTTGGATTGTTGAACTGAAGAATCTTGCCTTTGTTGGCTTCATCCCACAAGCAATTCCAGTCTGAAATTTCACCATCAATCATAGACATATTATATATAATTCCCACATATCCACATAAATAAGGCACGCTATATTCTGATGTAGGATCGTAGTAAGCATTTTTGTACTGCTCGTCTATATAACTAAAGTTTGGAATGTTTTCAAAATCAAGTTTTAAAAGCATATCCTCTTTAATCATTCTTGCAATCATATAGTCAGAAGGAATAACAACATCATAGCTTGCCGCACCGCTTGAAATCTTATTATACATATCTTCGTTGCTCGCATAAGTTGTGTAGTTAACTTTAACCTTCTGTCCGTATGCACTGTAATAATACTTTTCAAACTCTTTGTTAACATCAAGTGACCCTTCCGAACCATCGGAAATATATTCACCCCAGTTGTAAACATTAAGGGTTAAAACTTCATCATTATTTCCACAACCTGTAAACAGGCCTGCAAGGATAATAACAGAAAAAACAAGTGCAATTATTTTTTTCATTTGCCTGCCTCCTGTTTCTTTCCTTTTGACTCTGCAATATTTGACAGG